>JAJFGP010000034.1 GCA_021776055.1 Kiloniellaceae bacterium | reverse complement strand
CCTGGAGCGGTTCAGCAAAAACCATCCCGTGCATCTGCCCGACGATCCCGAGGCGGCGCTGCTGGCCATCGGCGAAGCGGTCTTCGCCGAGCATGGCGCGCGCCCCGGCGTGCGCGCCTTCTGGTGGCCGCGCTTTTGCCGTATCGCCAGCTGGTTCGCCGCCGCCGAGGCCGAGCGGCGCCGCGACCTGACCCGCATCGAAGCCGAAGCGCACGGCGCCTTGCATCTGAACGCCCCCGGCGGCGATTTCGAGCTTACCGCCAAGGCCGACCGCATCGATATTCGCGCCGATGGGACGGTCAGCATCGTCGACTACAAGACCGGCGCCCTGCCCACGGGCAAAGCCATCGAGTTGGGCTTTGCGCCGCAACTGCCCTTGGAAGCCGCAATTGTCCGGGCCGGCGGCTTTCCCGGCATCCCGCCGGAGCCGTTGGCGAGCCTTGAATACTGGCGGCTCTCGGGCGGCGATCCGCCCGGCGATATCAAACCGGTCAAGGGCGATCCGGAGACCCGCGCGGCCGAGGCGTTGGATGGCCTGGCGCGTTTGATCGCCGTCTTCGACGATCCAACTACGCCCTATCACGCCGTGCCCCGGCCGGCATGGGCGGCCCGCTTCAACGATTACGCGCATCTGGCCCGGATCAAGGAATGGGCGGCTGGTGCTACCACCGCCGAGGACGACTCATGAGCGCCGCGGCCAAGCGCGCCCATGGTCATGCCGCCACGGCACAACGCCCCGCCGCCGCGCCGGATGCATCGGTGTGGGTCGCCGCCTCCGCCGGGACCGGCAAGACCAAGGTGCTCACCGACCGGGTGCTCAGCCTGCTGCTACACGGTACGCCGCCGGCGCGCATTCTGTGCCTGACCTTCACCAAGGCGGCCGCCGCCGAGATGGCCAACCGCCTCTCGCAACGCCTGGCTCGTTGGGCGATCATCGAAGATACCGATCTGACCCAGGAGCTAAGCGATCTGTTCGGTGCGCCGCCAGCATCCGAGATGGCCGGGCGGGCGCGGCAGCTTTTTGCCCGCGTGCTCGATGCCCCCGGCGGCATGAAGATCCAGACCATCCATGCCTTCTGCCAATCCCTGCTTGGCCGCTTTCCCCTCGAGGCCGACATCGCGCCGCATTTTCAAGTTCTCGACGACCGCTCGGCGGCGGAGTTGCAGCAGCGCGCGCGCGAGGAGGTGATGGCCGCGGCGTACGATACGGACGGGGGGGCGCACGGCGCGGCGCTGGCTTCCGCCATCGCCGACGTCTCCGTGCACGCACAAGAAGAGGGCTTTGCCGAGCTGATCGCCAAGCTGATCGGCGAACGGGCCCGCCTGACCCGCCTCATCGACGGCTATGGCGGCAGCGAGGGATTGGTGGCGGCAGTCTTCCGCGCCCTTGGCCTCGATCCCGACGCAACGGCGGCGGCGGTTTTACAGCGCGCTTGTGCCGACGATGCTTTCGATGGCCCCGGTCTGCAACGCGCCTGCCAAGC
The DNA here is from genome assembly GCA_021776055.1 of Kiloniellaceae bacterium. GTDB lineage: Bacteria > Pseudomonadota > Alphaproteobacteria > Kiloniellales > J153 > JAJFGI01. Next base: position 5,977 of record JAJFGP010000034.1, on the reverse strand, counting down.
CATGGCCGAGGGCGGGGTAAAAGACCGTGAGCATGCGGCGCACATGGCCGCGTGGCTGGACGATCCCGCAACGCGGCCGACGCGCTTTGCCCGCTACCTTGCCGCCTTCTTTACCGATAAGGGCAAGGGCGAGCGGTTCAAGACCCTGGTCTTTAAAGACGCGCTTGCCGCCGCGCCCGGCATCGACAATATCCTCGCGACGGAGGCGACACGTCTCGCCGCCGTGCGCGACGATCTGCGCGCCCTGGAGGTCGCCGGGGCGACGGCGGCACTTTTGCGCCTGGGCGCGGCGATCCTCGACGCTTACGCGCGCCACAAGCGCACCCGCGCGCTGCTCGACTACGACGATCTTATTCTCGGCGCCCGCGATTTGCTGGCCCGGCAAGGCTCGGCGGCCTGGGTGCTTTTCAAACTCGATGGCGGCCTCGATCACATCCTCATCGACGAGGCGCAGGATACCAACCCGGACCAGTGGGACGTGATCGCCGCCTTGGCCAGCGAATTTTTCGCCGGAGAGGGGGCGCGTGAGATGCCGCGCACCGTCTTTGCCGTGGGCGATGCCAAGCAATCGATCTACAGCTTCCAGCGCGCCGACCCCACCGCTTTCGGCCGCATGCGCGCCTTCTTCGCCGAACGGGCGCGTGATGCCGGGCAGGCCTGGACCAATGTCGATTTGGCCCATTCCTTCCGCTCCTGCGCCGCCGTGTTGCACGCGGTCGATGCGGTCTTCGCGCACGCGGGCGCCCGCGATGGCGTGCTCTTCGACGACGAGGCGGCTTTGCACCACGAGGCCGTGCGCATCGGCCAGGGCGGCATGGTCGAACTGTGGCCGCCGGCCGAGCCCGCCGCCGGCGAGGAGGATGCCCCCTGGCACCCGCCCCTGGACCGGCGCGGCGCGGCGCCCGCGCGCAGCCGCCTGGCCCGTCTGATCGCCCGGCGCATCTGGCGCTGGACCACGGCGCCGATGGATGAGACCGGTGGGGCCGGCGACGATACCCGTCTACTCTCCAAGGACCGGCGCTTGCGCCCCGGCGACATCCTGGTGTTGGTGCGCCGGCGCAATGCCTTCGTTGAGGAACTGGTGCGCGAGCTTAAACGCCTGGACGTGCCGGTCGCCGGTGTCGATCGCATGGTGCTGCGTGAGCAGCTAGCGGTCATGGACCTGATCGCCTTGGGCCGCGTGTTGCTGTTACCGGACGACGATCTGACTTTGGCCACCGTGCTCAAGGGGCCGCTTGTCGGCCTGAGCGAAGAACAGCTTTTCACCCTGGCGCACAATCGGCGCGGCACCTTGTGGGATGCCTTGCGCGCCCGCGCCAACGGCGACGATCCGGCCATCGCCACGGCATACAAACATCTATCCGATTTGCTGGCCCGTGTCGACTTCGTACCGCCGCACGAGCTTTTCGCCGAGATCCTGGCCCGCGACTGGGGCCAGGATCTTAGTGGCCGCGAGTTGTTGCTCGCCCGCCTGGGGCCGGAAGCAAACGATCCGATCGAGGAATTGCTGTCGCTTACCCTCGACTACGAGCGCGAGCACGTACCGTCCCTCGAAGGTTTCCTGCACTGGCTCGAGGTCGGGGCGCAGGAGGTCAAGCGCGACATGGAGCACGGCCGGGATTCGGTGCGGGTGATGACCGTGCACGGGGCCAAGGGCTTGCAAGCGCCGGTGGTGATCCTGCCCGATACCATGCAGACACCGCTGGCGCGCGGCGGCCTGTTGTGGCTGGCCCAGGAAAACGACCCAAACGATGATCTGCTCATCTGGTCGCCGCGCCAGGATACGGACGGCCCCTTGACGCGAGCCGCCCGTGCCATCCGGCAAGAGGCGCAGGAGCGAGAGTACCGCCGCTTGCTTTATGTTGCCCTCACCCGGGCCGAGGACCGACTCTATGTGTGTGGCTGGCAGACCGGCGCCAAGGTCAAGGACGCGTGCTGGTACAGCCTGGTGGCCACGGCGCTGGCCGACATCGGCGATGCGGTCGAATTCGATTTCAGTGCCGAGATCGATGGCGGTTGGGTGGGCGAGGGCTGGCGCCTGACCTCTCCGCAAGCCGCGCCACGGGAAAGCGAGCGCGAGGATTTGCCGGCCTTGGCTGCCGCCCCCGACCCCTTGCCCGCCTGGGCGCGCACCGCGCCGCCGCCGGAGCCGGCACCGCCGCGTCCCCTGGCCCCGTCACGGCCAAGCACCATGGAGCCCGCGGTTATGTCGCCGCTCGGTAATGATGAGGGCGGTCGGTTCCGGCGTGGGCGGCTGATCCACCGGCTGCTGCAAAGCCTGCCCGAGGTGCCGCCGGAAACGCGCCCGGCAGCCACGGCGCGCCTGTTGGCCAGTCCGCTCTATGCCCTATCGGCGGAGGAGCAGGCGGAAATCGCCGCCGCCAGCCTGGCGGTACTGGCGCATGCTGAATTCGCCCCCCTATTCGGGCCCGGCAGCCGCGCCGAGGTGCCTATTGCCGGCCTGGTGGGTGACGGGCCGGAGGCTGCCGCGATCGCCGGGCAGGTGGACCGCCTGGTGGTCACCGATAAGGTGGTTCTGATCCTCGACTACAAAACCAACCGCCCGGCACCGGCCCGCGAACGGCAAGTGCCGGTGGTCTATTTGAGGCAAATGGCCACCTATCGGGCGGTCCTCGCCCGCATCTATCCGGAACACCGCATCGACTGCGCCCTGCTCTGGACCGAGGGGCCACGCCTCATGCAACTTAGCGACGAACTCCTAGATAGTTGCACATCTTGACGCTGGCGGAGTCGGCTCCCTACATTACACTCAAGTGAGAGATCGTAGGCCTGATCGGGCCGAGCTGAATTGGCCGAAGGGATATGGCATGACCACAAAACCCGTCAGCGACGACACGTTCGATTCTGATGTTCTGAAAGCGGATGGTGCCGTTCTGGTGGATTTCTGGGCCGAATGGTGCGGTCCGTGCAAGATGATCGCACCGGCCCTAGAGGAAATCGCCAAGGAAATGGACGGCCGGGTCACGGTCGCCAAGGTGAACATCGACGACAATCCGCTCACCCCGCAGAAATACGGCGTGCGTGGCATTCCAACATTGATGCTGTTTCGCGACGGTCAGGTAGCGGCGACGAAGGTCGGTGCCCTGGCGAAGAACCAGCTTCAGGAATGGGTCGAATCGGTCATCTGAACCGGTGACCCACCTGACAACCATCGCGAACCCCGCCCTAACCGGCGGGGTTTTTCGTTACTGGTTGTCGGCCAGCACGCGGCCGGCAAGATAGAGCGATCCGCAAATCAGAATTCGGCCCGGCGCACCCGCGCGCAGCAGATCCTCAATCGCCTCGCGCACATTGTCATGCGCTGTTGCCGGCATCCCGGCCGCGCGCGCGTAAGTAGCGCTCGCATCCGCCGAGAGAGAGGCCGGTTCGCCCGGCACCGTCACCGTGGACACGGAGGCAACGTGAGGCGTCAGGGGACGAAAGAAATCCTCCACCGCCTTGGTATTGAGCATGCCGCAGATCAGATACACCGGACGGTCGTCCCATTCCGCTGCCACGCGGCCCAGCGCCGCACCGGCGGCGGCGTTGTGCCCACCATCGAGCCATAGCTCCCACCCTGTCGGCAGAAGCGTTGGCAGCGGACCCACGTGCAGCCGTTGCAACCGGCCGGGCCAGCGCACCTGTGCCAATCCCGCCGGATCGAACGCGAACTCCTCCAGCAATTCGGCACACGCCAAGGCGATGCCAGCATTCTCGATCTGATGCGCCCCGTGCAGGGCGGGCGCGGGAAAGGCGCCCTCATCACCGCGCCCGCGAAAGACCAGGCCGCCATCCCTCGCCGCCACATGCCAGTCGCGGCCGTGGAGATAAAGCGGCGCGCCCACCTCCGCGGCGCGCCGTTCGATGGCGGCCAGCGCCACGGGCGGCTGCGGTCCGACGACCGCCGACACGCCGGCTTTCAAGATCCCCGCCTTTTCCAGCGCGATGCCGGCCAGATCGTCGCCCAGATACTGCACGTGATCGATGGAGACCGGTGTGATCACGGTCAAGCGCGGCCGAGCGAGCACATTGGTCGCATCCAAGCGCCCGCCAAGGCCGGTTTCCAGCAGCAAGACATCGGCCGGCTCGTCGGCGAAGGCGAGAAAGGCGGCGGCGGTGGTAATCTCGAAATAGGTGATCGGCGTGCCGCCGTTGACCGTCTCGCAATGTTCGAGCAGCGCCAAAAGCGCCGCCTCGTCGATAGGACCGGCGCGCAACCGGATGCGTTCGTGAAAACGAACCAGATGCGGCGAAGTATACGCCTGCACCCGTGCGCCGGCGGCTTCGAGCATGGCGTGCAGATAGGCGATGACCGAACCCTTGCCGTTGGTCCCGGCCACATGCACCACGGGCGCCAGGCGGTCTTCCGGATGGTCCAAACGGCCAAGCAGATGCTCGATCCGGCCAAGCGAGAGATCGATGATCTTCGGGTGAAGGCGGTTGAGGCGGTCGAGGACCGCGTCGCTAGACAGTCCCGTCTGCGGAGGTGCCGCCGGTGCTATCGCCATGCTTGCTCCCCGTCCCAGTCTGCGGCAACTGCACGACCGCGGCGGGTGGCCGTTTGTCGCGCAGCAGGCGGAACAAGTTGATGATCGTCTCGCGCAAATCTCGACGGTGGACGACCATATCCACCATGCCGTGCTCCAGCAGGTATTCGGCGCGCTGGAAACCTTCCGGCAGGGTCTCGCGGATGGTCTCCTCGATAACCCGTTGACCGGCGAAACCGATGACCGCCCCCGGCTCGGCGATGGCAATATCGCCAAGCATGGCGAACGAGGCGGAGACACCGCCCGTCGTTGGATCGGTCAACAGAACAAAGAACGGCAGACCCGCTTCCTTCACCTGCTCGACGGCGATGACCGTGCGCGGCATCTGCATGAGGGAGAGAATGCCTTCCTGCATGCGCGCGCCGCCGGAGGATGGCACGACGATCAGCGGCGCTTCCTGCATGACCGCCAGGCGAGCCGCCGCAAGCAACCCATCGCCCACGGCCAAGCCCATGGAGCCGCCCATGAAAGCGAAGTCAAAGGCCGCGATGACGGTTGCTTCGCCATCCATGCGGCCATGCGCTACCAGGATGGCTTCCTTCTCCGCCGTCGTCGCGGTCGCCTCACGCAACCGGTCGGCATAACGCTTGCGATCGCGGAAGCGCAGAGGATCGATCTGAGTCTCCGGCAACTCGACGGTGGTGTACTTGCCTTCGTCAAAAAGCAGTTGCAGACGTTGCCGGGCGCGCACGCGCATGTGATGACCGCAATGCGGACAGACCTTGAGGCTGGCTTCCAGTTCGCGGTGAAAGATCATCTGCGTGCACGCTGGACATTTGTGCCACAGGTTGTCCGGCACCTCGGCTTTCTTGACCAGGGCGCGGATCTTCGGGCGAACGAAGTTGGAAATCCAATTCATCTGGACGTCACCGTTTCGCGGCGCGCGGCGCGCACGGCCTGCGATAGCTCGCGCACAAGGCCGAGCACGTCCTCGACCAAACCCGGCTTGGCGCGACCGTTTGCATCCAGACCGGCCCGGATGCGATCGACCAGCGCCGAGCCGACCACGGCGGCGTCAGCCACGGCCGCGACCTCACCCGCCTGGGCCGGGGTCTTGATGCCAAAACCGACGGCGACCGGTAAATCGGTGTGCCGTTTCAGGCGGGCGACCGCCTGGCGCACCGCATCGCCGCTGGCCGAGCGGGTGCCGGTGATCCCCAAAATCGAGACGTAGTAGAGAAAACCGCTGGCATTCGTCAGCACCGCCGGCAGGCGCGCCTCATCGGTGGTCGGCGTGGCCAGGCGAATCCAATGCAGCCCGGCCTCGATCGCCGGTCGGCACAGCTCGCCGTCCTCTTCCGGCGGCAGATCGACGATGATCAACCCGTCGACACCGGCGCCGCTGGCATCCGCTAGGAATCGTTCGACCCCATAGCTGTAAATCGGGTTGTAGTAGCCCATCAGAACGATCGGCGTGTCCTGGTCAGCGT
>JAJFGP010000033.1 GCA_021776055.1 Kiloniellaceae bacterium | reverse complement strand
AGGACCGAACATGGCCGCCGATGGCATGAAAACGAATTCCCTTACCGGCAAGACGTGGCCGGCCGACGAGGCGGATATTGCCGCCTGGACCGATCAATATTTCCGCCGCACCAAGGATGTGGTTGGTCGCTTCGGCGATGCCACGGTTACTTATGCCGTGTTTATGCGTCGTCCGGTCGTTTCGGCGCCGCGCCTGGCCATCGACTGGCTGCAGGATATGGCGAAACGGCGCGATACGCGCCTGGAGATCGATCTGCGTCATGACGAAGGCCGTTGGGTCGGTGCCGGCGAGCCTATTCTCTACGTTACCGGCTCGCTTTTTCATTTGGTCGATCTTGAGACCCTGTTGTTGCAAAAATTGGGTCCGCCGTGCGTTGCCGCCTACAACGCCTACACCATGTGTGCCGATTTGCCGCATGTGGCGTTTCTCGCCATGGACGCGCGGCATTGCGCCGGCACTGAAATGGCCGAGGCCATGGCCTATGCCGCCGCCGTCGGCTCGGCGCGTGCCAAACGCAAGGTCGGGGCCGTTGGCTTTGTCGGCAATGCCACGAACGCAACCGCCCATTTCTTTGGGCAGGATGCTGGGCTGGGCACTATGCCGCACGCGCTGATCGGCTATGCCGGCTCGACGTTGCGCGCCGCCGAGATGTTTGACGAGAGCTTCCCGGACGAACCCATGACCGTGTTGGTGGACTATTTCGCGCGCGAGGTCACCGACAGCCTGACCGTCTGCCGGCGCTTCCCCAAGCGCGCCGCGCAGGGACACCTGTCGGTGCGCATTGACACGCCCGGCGGCCGCTTTATCGAAGGCTTGGACCCGCCGGCATCCTATGCGGTTCTGGAACGAAACGCGCATCAGGCGGTACGTGGCTATCGCAGCGAGTCCGAGTTGCGGTATCTCGTCGGACCCGGCGTTTCGGCCGCGGCGGTTTGGTCGTTGCGCGAGGCGCTGAACGACGAAGGCTTCGATAAGGTCAAAATTGTTGCGTCATCGAGTTTCGACCCGGCGAAGTGCCGCTTGATGGCAGAAGCGAATGCACCCATCGACGTAATCGGCACCGGCAGCTTCCTGCCGGAGCGGTGGGCCGAAACCTATGCCACCGCCGACATCGTCGAATACGACGGCGTCCAGCGAGTCAAAATCGGCCGCGAGTTCTTGCTCAAGAAATAGCCGAGCTTATTCCGCTGCCTGTGCCACTCTTGGGCTCAAAAGAGTCTCGTGCCCTGGTTCCGGCCGTGGCGGGATGAGCAGGGTGAGTCCCAGCGATCCGGCCGCGAACCCGGTGCCGATCAAAAACACGGCGGTGGGGCTAATCAACCAAAGCAGACCCAAGGCGGCGGGTAGCACAACGGCTGCGATGTGATTGATGGTAAAGGCGACGGCTGCTGTCGGTGCAATGTCGCGCGGGTCGGCGATCTTCTGGAAATAGGTCTTGATGGCGATCGCCATGGCAAAGAACAGGTGGTCGAGAACGTAAAGCGTCGCCGCCAAGATGGCGCTTTCGACAAAGGCATAACTGGTGAAGATAACGATCAGGCCCAGGTATTCGATGGTCAGAGCACGGCGTTCGCCCCACGTCTTGATGAAGCGCCCAATGGCCGGTGCCAGCCAAATGTTGGCCGCGTAGTTGATCAGGAACAAGAGGGTGATGTTGCCGACGCTGTAGCCGAACTTCTCGACCATCATGAAGCCGGCGAAGACGATAAAGATCTGCCGCCGGGCGCCGGACAGGAAGGTTAGTGCGTAGTAGAGCCAGTATCGCTGCCGCAGGATCAGAGTCTTGTGCTGTTCTACCTTTTGCGGAAACCGCGGATAGGCGAACCAGGCAAATAAGGCAATCGCGACGGTCACCCCGCCGCCAACGCCATAGACCACGATATAGTCCAGTCCGGCGATCTCGAAGGCGGTCCAGATCAAGGCGTAGGCGCCCAGCGAGGCAACGCTGGCGGCGGCAATTACACGGCCCAGCACGATGGGCGCGCGGTCTTTACCCAGCCATTGCAGCGCCAGGCTTTGCTGCAAGGTTTCGCAATAGTGGTACCCGACGGACATCAGGACGGTCGTGCAATAGAGCCCGATCACCGTGGGAAAGAACCCGGTCAGGGCCGTGCCCACGCCGAGCAGGGCTAGCGACATCAGGACAAAAGTCTGCTCGCGCAGCACCAGCAGCACGAAGATGGCGGTGAAGGCAAGGAAACCGGGTATTTCGCGCAGACTTTGCAGCGTACCGATCTCGATGCCCGTGAATGCCGCCCGCTCCACGGCGAAATTGTTCAGCAAGGCCATCCAGGTGGCAAACGACAGGGCCGTTGCGCCGCTAATGAGGAGCAACAACACCTCCGGGGAGCGCCAATCCAGGCGCTTGAGGCGAGTTCCCATATTGAAAAGTCGGCTGGCCACGGGGGTCCCTTTTTTGAGTGCGGGGCAGAGCATAGACTTGCTTTGGGTGTCGATCTATCGCCATTATGCCAAGAAATGTCTCGAAACGGACAAATTCGCCGCGATGCGATCGGCCGCCCCTTGCCGGATGCTGGACATCCGGTCGTTGGGTACGCCCGCGACTACCCCAAGGGCCATGTGGTGGTCTGGCACAGCCACGACCCGGCGCAGCTGCTCTATGCGGCCTCTGGGCTGCTGCGGGTCGAGACCGAGGCTGGCCTGTGGGTGGTGCCGCCGCACCGGGCCGTCTGGATTCCAGCGAGCATGGCACACCAGGTCCGGATGACCGGCGCCGTGGAGATGCGCACCTTGTACGTGGACGCGGGCCTGCCGGGGTTGCCGGACGGGTGCCGGGTGATTGCGGTTTCTCCGTTGCTTCGCGAGCTGATCGTGACCTTCGCCGTCCTGGCGCCGGATTACCCGCCGGACGGGCCGGTCGGGCGTCTTGCCACGGTTATCCTCGATCAACTGCGGGCGCCGGCATCGGCCCCTTTGCATCTGCCGTTGCCGCGGGACGCTCGGCTGCGCCGTGTGGCGGCCGGGTTATTCGCGGACCCATCCGACCGCCGGTCGTTGCGCGCTTGGGCCAGCACGGTCGGGGCCAGCGCCCGCACCCTGGCGCGGCTGTTCGAGGTGGAGACCGGCATGGGTTTCGCGGCATGGCGCCAGCAACTTCGCCTGCATGAAGCCCTGGCCCGCTTGACCGCCGGCGAGGCGGTGACCAGTGTCGCCTTTGCCGTGGGCTACGACAGCCCGTCCGCCTTCATTGCCATGTTTCGCAAGGCCCTTGGATCCAGTCCGCAGCGTTATCTTGGCGGCCAGCGCTCCTTGGTATAAGTAACAGCCATGACCGACAAACTCGCCATTGCCCTGGCCCAGATCAATCCGGTGGTCGGCGACATCGCCGGAAACTTGGCGCTGATCCGCCGTCGGCGTGCCGAGGCGGCGGCCTTGGGGGCCGATCTGGTCGTCACCACCGAGTTGTCGGTATCCGGCTATCCGCCCGAGGATCTGGTGCTCAAGCGCCAGTTTCTGGACGAGGTGCGCGCCGCCGTGGAGGCCCTGGCGGCGGAGACCGCCGACGGTGGCCCGGCCCTGATCGTTGGGGCGCCCTGGCTCGAGGATGAGCGGCCGCACGGGCCCTTGCGCAAGCATGTCACCAATTCCGTCTTCGTTCTCGATGGGGGCGCCATCCTCGGTCGCAGCGACAAGCGCGATCTACCGAACTACGGCGTCTTCGATGAGATGCGCGTTTTCAAGCCGGGACCATTACCCGGCCCCATTGCGTGCCGGGGGGTGCGCCTGGGGGTGCCGGTCTGCGAGGACTTGTGGACGGAAGATGTGTGCGAGTGCCTACAGGAATCGGGCGCCGAGATCATCATTTCCCCGAACGGCAGCCCCTATGAGGTCGGCAAGACGGACCAGCGTATTCAAATGGGTGTTGCCCGGGTCAGTGAAACCGGCCTGCCGCTGATCTATGTCAACCAGGTTGGCGGACAGGATGAGCTAGTCTTCGACGGCGGCTCGTTCGTGATCGATGCTGACTACAGCTTGCGCGCGCAACTGCCGGTGTTTCGCGAGGCTTTGGTGATGACCCAATGGCAGCGTGGGGCGGATGGTGGCTGGCACTGCGCGGATGCTAAAACCGAAGCGCCCGAGGTGGGCATGGAGCCCATATACGGCGCGCTGATGCTGGGTTTGCGCGATTATGTGAACAAGAACCACTTCCCGGGCGTCGTGCTCGGCCTGTCCGGCGGCATCGATTCGGCGTTGTCCGCTGCGGTGGCGGTAGATGCCTTGGGTGCGGACCGCGTGCGTTGCGTTATGTTGCCGTCGCCCTTCACCAGCCAAGAAAGCCTGGAGGACGCGGCGGAGGCAGCGCGCCTTATGGCAACGTCCCTGGATTCTGTTGCAATCGATCCGGCGATGGATGTGTTCTCGCGCATGCTGGCGCCGTTGTTCGATAGTTTGCCGGCCGATACGACCGAGGAAAACGTGCAGGCCCGCAGCCGCATGGTGACCTTGATGGCGCTGAGCAACAAGCTCGGCCACATGGTGCTCTCTACCGGCAACAAGTCGGAGATGTCGGTGGGCTACGCGACGCTTTACGGCGATATGGCCGGCGGCTTCAACGTACTGAAGGATGTCTATAAAAGTACGGTTTTTGCACTCGCGCGCTGGCGCAATCAGACCATGCCCAAGGGTGCCCTGGGACCGGCCGGCCGCGTCATCCCGGAGCGGATTATCACCAAGGCGCCGAGCGCCGAGTTGAAGCACGATCAGACCGACCAGGACAGCCTGCCTCCCTACGAAACCCTCGACAGTATTCTCGAATGCTTGATCGAGGAGGAGATGGGGGTTGCCGAGATCGTTGCCCGTGGGCACGACCGGGACATGGTCAACCGGGTTTGGCGCATGTTGGAGAATTCCGAATACAAGCGCCGGCAGGCCTGTCCGGGGGTCAAGATCACGCGCCGTGCCTTTGGCCGCGACCGCCGCTATCCCATCACGAATGCTTTCAAGGGGCCGCTGTGAGCCACTGGCGCGTATGACCGAGACCCCCATGACCAAGGGCGGGGACTTTGCGCTTAGGAATTTCTGGTACCTGATGGCGCCGGGAAACGCCGTGCCGCCCGGTCGCACCTTGCCAAAACGCCTGGCGGATCAACCGATCCTGCTTGGGCGCACCCGTGGCAGCGAGGTCTTCGCCTTGCGTGACGTGTGTCCGCATCGGGGCATTCCCTTGCGCTATGGGCACTTCGACGGGCAGGAGATCGCCTGCTGCTATCACGGTTGGACGTTCGCTCCCGATGGCCGCTGCACCGGCATTCCGTCGCTGGTAGAGGATGAGGATTTCGACGTGGGGCGTATCAAGGTGCGCGCCTATCCGTGCCGCGAGGTGCAGGGCAACATCTGGGTCTTTCTGCCCAGCGGCAAGGGGCGTGGCGCTCCGGACGACACCGCGTTGCCCGAGGTGCCGCGCATCCCAGGCTTTGCCGACGTGGCGCCGCAGGTAGGTATCTCGATGATTTTTCCCTGCCACGTGGAGCATGCGGCATTTGGCCTGATGGATCCGGCGCACGTGCACTACGTGCACCGGGCGTGGTGGTGGAGGCGCCGCCGCCGCGCTCTTCGCGTGAAAGAAAAGGTCTATGAACAAACACCGCTCGGCTGGCGCATGGCGCGTCACCGCTTGCCGTCGGAGAATCTGATCTACAAGCTGCTTGGCAACAATGTAACCACGGAAATCACATTCGACATGCCCGGACTGCGCACCGAAGAAATCCGCGGCGATACGCACCGGGTGGTCAGTGTAACGGCGCTCACCCCGGTCACCGCGACCGAGACGGAAGTGCACCATTGCCTCTATTGGACCATGCCATGGATGGCGCCGTTTAAGACAGTGGCGCGCGGCATGGCGACCAAGTTTTTGTCGCAGGACCAAGACATGGCGACACGCCAGAGCGAGGGTTTGGCTGATGATCCGCCCCTGATGCTGGTCGGGGATGCGAACGTACAGTCGAAATGGTTCGCCCAGTTCAAGCGTGAGTGGCAGCGCGCCGAGGCGGAGGGACGGCCCTTCGAGAACCCGGTGCAAACCCGCACTCTGCGCTGGCGTACCTGACATGACCCCGGTCAAGGTTCGCTTCGCGCCAAGCCCAACGGGCCTGTTGCACGTCGGCAATGCCCGCGTCGCGCTGATCAATTGGCTGCTCGCCAAGCAAGCCGGCGGCACGTTCTTGCTGCGCATGGACGATACCGATAGTGAGCGCTCCACAGCGGCGTTCGCCCAAGGGATCGAGGAAGATCTGCGCTGGCTCGGCCTGACGTGGGACGACTATGCGGCCCAATCGGCACGCAGCGAGCGATACGAGGCCGCCGCTGCGACCCTGAAAGCGGCCGGGCGTCTCTATGCGTGTTACGAGACGCCCGAGGAGCTATCGCTCAAGCGCAAGGCGGCGATGCAGGCCGGCCGGGCGCCGGTCTATGACCGGGCCGGATTGGGCCTAAGCGAGGCGGAGCGGGCGCGGCTGGAGGCTGAGGGCCGGCGGCCACACTGGCGCTTCGCCCTGATCCACGAGGCCATTGCCTGGGACGACCTGGTGCGCGGCCATGTGGCATTCGACGGCGCCAATCTGAGCGACCCAGTGCTGGTGCGCGAGGATGGGCGGCCTCTCTACACCCTCTCCTCCGTCGTTGACGACATCGAACTGGGCATCAATCAGGTGTTGCGCGGCGAGGACCACGTAAGCAACACGGCAGTTCAGATTCAGCTGGTCGAGGCGCTCGGTGGGGCGGTACCGATCTATGCTCACCTGCCCTTGTTGGTCGATGCGGGTGGGCAAAGCCTTTCCAAGCGCCTGGGCAGCCTAAGCCTACAGTCACTGCGCGCGGAAGGGCTGGAGGCGATGACCGTGAATAGCTATCTGGCGCGTCTGGGCACGCCAGACCCCATCGAGCCGCACCTATCCCTCGATGAACTGGTCACGTCATTGGATATCGGTCGTTTCGGCCGCGCGGCGCCACGTTTCGATCCAGAGGAATTGCGCCGGCTCAACGCCCGTCTCCTGCATATGACGCCGTACGAGTCCGTACGTGACCATCTGCCTGACGGTGTTGACGTGGCGTTGTGGGAGGCCGTACGTGCCAATGTGACAACCTTGGCGGAGGCCGCGGATTGGCACCACATTTGCCACGGACCGGTCACCCCGGTGATTGAGGATGCGGAGCTAGTCGTGGCCGCCGCCGATCTCCTGCCGCCCGAGCCCTGGGACGGCAATACCTGGAAGTCTTGGACCGAGGCCGTGAAAGCGGGCACCGGGCGCTCCGGCAAACGGCTTTTTCACCCGCTGCGCCTAGCTTTAACCGGTCTGGAGCGTGGACCCGAGCTGCGCGATCTGCTACCGCTCATCGGGCGCGTACGGGCGGAGGCTCGGCTGCGCGGGCAAGGCGCCTAAAGTGGGCGGAGCAAGAGGGTAGCCGGGGCTGTGTCGATTCAACTCTACAATACGCTATCGCGGCGGAAAGACCCGCTGGCGCCGCGCGATCCGAAAAACGTACGCATGTACGTGTGTGGCCCGACAGTGTACGATTTTGCGCACGTCGGCAACGCGCGGCCCGTGGTTGTCTTCGATGTGCTCTACCGGCTGTTACGCCACGAATTCGGTGAAGATCACGTCACGTATGTGCGCAACATCACCGATGTGGAAGACAAGATCATCGCCGCCGCGAAGGAGCGCGATGAGCCGATCGATGGGCTGACGGCGCGCACCACCCAGGCGTACCACGAGGACATGGCGGCCATCGGGACGATGGAGCCGACCCACGAACCGCGCGCGACCGACCATATTCCGCAGATGATCGCCATGACCGAACGGCTGATCGAGCGCGGCCACGCTTATGCCGCCGAGGGGCATGTGCTTTTCTCCGTGCCGTCCATGCCGGAGTACGGCCGCCTGTCGCGGCTCAACCGGCAGGAACTGATCGACGGCGCCCGGGTCGACGTGGCGCCCTACAAGCGCGACCCGGCGGATTTCGTGCTGTGGAAGCCGAGCACACCGGAACAACCCGGCTGGGACAGCCCCTGGGGCCGTGGCCGGCCCGGCTGGCATATCGAATGCTCGGCCATGAGCGCCGAGATTTTGGGCGAGCATTTCGACATTCACGGCGGCGGCCAGGACCTGATCTTCCCGCACCACGAAAACGAACTGGCCCAGTCGGTCTGCGCTCAAATGACCGCGCCAGACAGCGGCCAGCCCTTCGCCAACATCTGGATGCACAACGGCTATGTGGTTGCCAACGGCGAGAAGATGTCCAAGTCCCTGGGCAACTTCTTCACCGTGCGCCAGTTACTGGAGGAGGGGGTGCGCGGTGAGGTGATTCGCCTTGCCTTGCTCTCGGCCCACTACCGACAACCTCTGGATATCACCCGCGAGAAACTAGTGGAGATGAAGGCGCAGCTCGACCGCTTTTATATCGCGTTGGGCCATGTGGCTGATGTTCCGCTGTCTGATGTCGCGCTGCCCGAGGATATGCTGGCCGCCCTGTCGGACGACCTCAACACGCCTGAGGCGTTGGCCGTGTTGCATGAGTTGGCGTCCGATCTCAACAAAGCCGCCGCGCCGGCTGAAAAGGCGCGCCTGAAGGGTGCGTTGCTTGGCGCCGGCCAACTGCTGGGTCTGCTGCAAGCCGATCCGGAAGTTTGGTTCAAAGGCACCGCCGCAGGCGGCCTGGATGAGGCCGAGATCGAAAGCCGTATCGCCGCCCGCATCGCCGCGCGCAAGGCCAAGGACTTTGCCGAGGCCGATCGCATCCGGGACGAGTTGGTGGCGGAGCGGATCATCCTGGAAGATCGCCCCGACGGTACGACCGACTGGCGGCGAAAGTAAGGGCGTGCAAGGCTTAGGGCATGGCTGACAACAAACGCATTTACCTATTCGATTCGACGTTGCGCGACGGGGCGCAGACGCAAGGGGTCGATTTCGGCGTGCCCGATAAGGTGGCGATTGCCGAGGCCCTCGACCGTCTGGGTGTCGACTATGTGGAGGGCGGCTGGCCCGGTGCCAATCCCACGGACAATGCCTTTTTCGCCGATCCACCGGCCCTACGGAACGCCCGTTTGGTCGCCTTTGGCATGACCCGGCGGCCGGGGCGCAGCACCGGCAACGATCCCGGCCTGGCGTCCCTGGTTGATGCCAAGGCCGATGCTGTGTGCATGGTGGGCAAGGCCTGGGACTTTCATGTGGATGTGGCGCTCGGCATTTCGCGCGACGAGAACCTGGCCATGATCGGCGACAGCGTGGCGCATCTGCAGGCGTGCAAGGCCGAGGTCATGTTCGATGCCGAGCATTTCTTCGACGGGTACAAGTCCGATCCGGCCTATGCGCTGGCCTGCCTGAAGGTCGCGCATGAGGCGGGGGCGCGGTGGTTGGTCCTGTGCGATACGAACGGCGGCGCCCTGCCCCGCGAGGTGGCCGAGATTGTCGCCGCCGTGGCCCGCGAAATTCCCGGCGATCGTCTGGGCATCCACAGCCACAACGACACCGAAAACGCCGCCGCCAACGCTCTGGCTGCCATCGACGCCGGGGCGCGACAAATCCAGGGCACCTTGAACGGGCTGGGCGAGCGTTGCGGCAATGCCAACCTGGTCTCGTTGATCCCGACCCTGGCGCTCAAGACCGATTACGAGACCGGCGTCTCGGCGGCGCAGATGGCCGGCCTGACCGGCATCTCGCGTTTGCTGGACGAGCGGCTGAATCGCGCGCCTACGCGCAACGCACCGTATGTGGGCGACAGCGCGTTTGCCCACAAAGGTGGCTTGCACGTTTCGGCGGTGGAAAAAGACCCGCGCACGTACGAACACATCGACCCGGCTTTGGTGGGCAACCGGCGGCATATTGTTATTTCCGATCAGGCGGGCCGGTCCAACATGCTGGCGCGTTTTCGCGATCTGGACATCGAGGTCGACCTGGCCGACGACCGCCTGAACACCTTGATCGAGCAGGTCAAGGCGCGCGAGTTCGAGGGCTATGCCTACGATGGCGCCGAGGCCAGCTTCGAGATCCTGGCCCGCCGCGCCCTGGGCACGGTGCCGAACTACTTCCGGTTAACTCGTTTTCGCCTGATGGATGATCGGCGCTGGAATGCCAAGCACGAGCTGGTAACTGAATCCGAAGCGACCGTAACCCTCGACGTGGCCGGCGAAGCGCACATGGAGGTGGCGACCGGTAACGGCCCGGTGCACGCCCTCGATACGGCGATCCGCAAGGCCCTGCTGCCGGTCTATCCGCAGCTCGAAGATATGCGCCTGGCCGATTATAAGGTGCGTATCCTCACCCCGCAGGCAGGCACCAGCGCGATTACTCGGGTGATGATCGAAAGTGCCGATAGCACCGGCCGCCGCTGGACCACGGTGGGCGTGTCCCCGAACGTGATCGATGCCTCGTTCAATGCTCTGTACGACGGGATTACCTGGAAGCTGATGCAGGAAGGTGCCCGCGTGCCGGGCGCCGCCTCCTAGACAGTTTAGACAGCTTCGCCATGTCCGGCACCGATAGCTCGAAGACCGGTATTCTCGGCGGCCCAGCGGTCATTCTGGTCGAGCCACAGCTTGGCCAGAATATCGGCATGGTGGCACGAGCCATGCTGAACTGCGGCCTTGGCGATTTGCGTCTGGTGAACCCGCGCGACGGTTGGCCAAGCTCGGCGGCGGAAAGCGCTGCCTCCGGCGCCGTTACCGTCATCGATCATGCCCGTGTGTACGATTCAACCCGCACGGCGATTGCCGATTTGCAGCGGGTGTATGCGGCCTCGGCGCGGTCGCGCGACTTGGTCAAGCCCGTCGTCACACCGCGCCAGGCGGCCGTGGAGTTGCGCGTTAACACGGCTAAGGGAGTCGTCACTGGCGTGCTTTTCGGACCGGAACGCTCGGGCCTTACCAACAACGATCTCGCCTTGGCCGATTCGGTCATCGCCGTTCCGCTCAACCCTGCGTTTTCGTCGCTGAACCTGGCTCAGGCCGTGCTGATCGTCGGGTACGAGTGGTTTCAGGCAGGGATCGAGGCGCCAGCCCGTGACCTGCCGTTGGCCGGATCACGACCCGCGACCAAGGACGAACTGATCAACTTCTTCGAGCGTCTGGAACAGGCCCTGGACGCCGCCGGTTTCCTGAAGCCACCGGAAAAGCGGCCCAGCATGGTGCGCAACTTGCGTGACATTTTCGCCCGTGCCGAACTGAGCGAGCAGGAGGTCCGTAGCCTGCACGGCGTCATCAGCGCCTTCGTCAACCGACACGGCGATGGCTAGTAACGATCAAACACGGGAGGCATGCAGATGCAGGAAAAACCGGTGGCCATCATTGTCGGTGGCGGTAGTGGAATGGGGGCGGGCGCGGCGCGATTCCTGGCGAAGGACGGTTGGCGCGTGGCGATCCTGTCTTCGTCCGGGAAAGGCGAGGCGCTGGCCAAAGACCTTGGCGGCATTGGAGTGACGGGGTCCAACCAGTCGGTTGAAGACCTAACAAGGTTGGTGGATGAAGCCACCGCAAAGTGGCAGCGCATCGACGCGGTCGTGAGCAGTGCCGGGCATGGTCCGAAAGGTCCTGTTCTGGAAATATCCGATGACGACTGGCATACGGGCATGGATGTCTACATGATGAACGTGGTGCGGATCGCCAGACTGGTAACCCCGGTGATGCAGCGGCAGGGCGGCGGATCGTTTGTCAATATCTCAACTTATGCCGCGTTCGAGCCGGAGGCTCTGTTCCCGACTTCGGGCGTTTTCCGCGCCGGCCTGGCAGCGTTCACGAAACTGTTTTCCGATAAGTACGCCGCCGAGAGCATCCGCATGAACAATGTTCTGCCGGGATTTATCGATAGCCTGCCGGAGGCCAAGGAGCGGCGCGAGCGTATCCCCATGGGGCGCTATGGCCGGATAGACGAAGTGTCGGAGCTGATTGCGTTCCTCGCCTCGGATCGCTCCAGCTACATCACCGGCCAGAACATTCGCGTCGACGGCGGTATTACGCGTTCGGTCTAGAACGGCCAGACGATGAGGATCAGCGGCACCGCGACCGTGACAATTAGAATGTCCAGCGGCAGGCCCATGCGCCAGTAATCGCCGAACCGGTAACCGCCGGGCCCCATGACCAGGAGATTCGACTGGTGCCCGATGGGGGTAAGATAGGTGGACGAGGCGCCGACGGCGACGGCCATGAGGAATGGATCGGGATTGACGTTGAGACCCGTCGCGATGCTGATGCCAATCGGTGCCATGATAACCGCCGTGGCGGCATTATTCATGACATCGGAAAGCAGCATGGTTGCAACCATCAAGAGGGCCAACAACACCCAAAGCGGGGCGTCGCCTTGCAATGCAATTATGGGCTGGCTGATCACCGCTGTTGCGCCGGTGCTCTCTAACGCAGCGCCAATGGGAATCAAGGCACCCAGCAGGATGATGATGGGCCAATCCACGGCGTCATAGATGTCACGCACGTTGATCTCGCCCACGATCACCAGGGCGGCGACCGCGGCAACAAAGGCGATGTGCGGCGGTAGGATGCCGGTGACGACGCCCAGGATCGAAACCGCGAATACCGCCGGGACTAGCGGCGCAACGCGCGACCGGCGCAGCGCAACCTCGCGTGCCGCCAACGGTAGGCAGTCGAGCGCCGCGAGCGCTTCCGGCATGGCCTCGCGATCTCCCTGTAGCAGCAGCACATCGCCGGCGGCGAAGCGCACGCGGCCCAGGCGCTCGGCCACCCGTTGCCCTTGCCGGGCCAAGCCAAGCAGATTGACGCCGAACCGGTTATGCAGGCGCAAGGAGCGTGCCGTGCGGCCCTCCATCGGCGAGCCGGGGGCAACCACGACCTCGATTACCGAGACCCGGTCCGACCGAAGATTGTCGAGAGACATGTGCGCGGCGCCGATGGCATCCAGCTTCGCCTCTTCGACAATTCTTTGCAGCGACGCCGTATCCGCTTCGAGGATCAGGATATCGCCGGCCTGTAGGCGGATGTATCCCGACGGCGCCAGCATCCGATCCTTCCGACGCACCAGAGCGACGACCACGACATCCCCCTGACCGAGCGTTTCCAAATCGACCAGGCGGTGACCGACGAATGGCGACTCCGCCGGCAGGCGCACCTCGGTGATGTAGTCTTCGACATGATAAAGGGCGTCGACATCGTCGGCTGCCTGCTCGCGCGCCGGCACCAAGCGCCAGCCGACGAGGGCGAGGAAAGCGATACCGGCGATGGCAACGCCCACGCCGACCGGTGCGAAATCGAACATGCCGAACGGTTGGCCATAGTGCGTGGCCCGGATGCTGGCGATGATGATGTTGGGCGGAGTGCCGATCAGGGTGGTCAGGCCGCCGAGCAGGGTGCCGAAACTCAACGGCATCAGAAGCTGGCTCGGTGACCGGCCGGCGGCATAGGCGCTTTGCACGGCGACGGGCAGGATCAAGGCCAAGGCGCCCACATTGTTCATGAAGGCCGAGCACGCGGCGCCCAGGCCGACGATAGCCAGAACTTGCAGGTTGGGCCGGCTGCCCAAGGGCCGCAGCCAGCGCACGATCGGATTGACGATACCCGAGTCGCGCAGGGCGCTGGATAGGATCAGGATGGCGGCGACGGTGATGACCGCCGGATGGCCGAACCCGGCAAAAGCATCGCCCGCCGGGACGATGCCCGTGATAACGGCGGCCAACAACGCGAGAATAGCGACGACATCGAAGCGGATACGGCCCCAGATAAAGAAGGCAAGGGCGGCTCCCATGATGGCGAATAACTGAAACTGTTCGTTCGACATGCCACCGCCCGCGTTCTCGTTCCGATTGCAGAGCCGAATCGGACGCTCGCGTCACTCAACGCCTATTTTACGCCTTGGCGCGGGGGTGAGCCAGCGCGTACTCGGTTTTCGCTGCACTCGCGTTGACGCAGTGCAGCATCGCCCCTAATATCCGCGCCGGCGCGACCGGCGGTCGACCGCGAAGCTGGTGTCGTGCCAAGGCTATTCGACGTTATTCGAGGTTTTTCCGGGGATTTTGCCATGTCTCTCGCTCCGCCCAATGCGCGGCCGAGTAACCCCTGCTTCTCCTCCGGCCCGTGCGCCAAGCGGCCTGGCTGGAGCCCGGACGTGCTGAGCGACGCCTGGCTCGGCCGCTCGCACCGGGCCAAGGAAGGCAAGGCCAAGCTGGCCGAGGTGATAAATCGCTCGCGGGCGATCCTCGGCATACCCGATGACTATCGCCTGGGCATCGTACCGGCCTCGGATACGGGCGCGGTGGAGATGGCCATGTGGTCCCTGCTTGGGGCCCGCGGTGTCGATATGCTGGCCTGGGAGAGCTTCGGCAAGGGCTGGGTCACCGATGCGGCCAAACAACTCAAGCTGGACGACATCAGGATCGTGCAGGCCGATTATGGCAAGCTGCCGGATCTGGCCAAGGTCGACAGCCGGCGCGATATGGTCTTCACCTGGAATGGCACGACATCCGGCGTGCGCGTGCCGAACGGCGATTGGATCGCCGGCAATCGGGGCGGATTGACCATTTGCGATGCGACCTCGGCGGTCTTCGCCATGGATTTGCCATGGGACAAGTTGGATGTGGTCACTTGGTCCTGGCAGAAGGCCCTGGGCGGGGAGGCGGCACACGGCATGCTCGCGCTTTCGCCACGGGCGGTGGAGCGGCTGGAGCAATACCGGCCGGCTTGGCCGCTGCCGAAGATTTTCCGCCTCGCCAAGGATGGCAAGCTGGACGAGAGTATTTTCACGGGTGCGACCATCAACACGCCGTCCATGCTCTGTGTCGAGGACGCCCTGGATGCGTTGAGTTGGGCCAAGGAGATTGGCGGGCTGCCGGCGCTTATGGCCCGCGCCGAAGCCAATCTGGCGGTCGTGGCGGGCTGGGTGGCGGCACGTGACTGGGTGGATTTCCTGGCCGAGGATCCGGCCTCCCGGTCGTGCACGTCGATTTGCCTGAAGATCGTCGATCCCTGGTTTCAAGCGTTGCCCGCGCCCGAGCAAGCGGCGGCGGCGAAAGCGGTTGCGGCGCGCGTGGCGGACGCAAAAGCGGGCTACGATATAGCGTCCTATCGGGATGCGCCGCCGGGCTTGCGCATTTGGGGTGGTGCCACCGTCGCCCGCGAAGATATGGAGGCCCTGCTGCCTTGGCTGGACTGGGCCTATGGTGACGTCAAGGCCGGCGGGGAGACGTAGATAGATGGCAAAGGTTCTGATTGCGGACAAGATGAGCGAAAGCGCAACCGAGGTATTCCGCGCGCGCGGCATCGACGTCGATGTGGTGACCGGGCTCAAACCCGAAGAGTTGATCGAGCGTATCGGTGCCTACGATGGTTTGGCAATACGCTCGGCGACCAAGGTGACGCCGGAGGTAATTGCCGCCGCAAAGAACCTGAAGGCCGTCGGCCGCGCGGGCATCGGCGTCGACAACATCGATCTGCCCGCCGCGACCCAGCGCGGCATCGTGGTGATGAACACACCCGGCGGCAACTCCATCACCACGGCGGAACATACCATCGCCATGCTCTTCGCCCTGGCGCGGCAGATTCCCGCGGCCGACCGCTCGACCCAAGCGGGCAAGTGGGAAAAATCGCGCTTCATGGGCGTGGAGTTGACCGGCAAGACCATCGGTATCATAGGGTGCGGCAACATCGGGTCGATCGTTGCCGAACGCGCCATGGCCCTGCGCATGCGGGTCATCGCATTCGATCCGTTCCTGTCCGCCGACCGGGCACGCGATCTGAATATCGAAAAGGTGACGCTCGACGAGCTCTTGGCGCGCGCCGACTTCATCACCTTGCACGTGCCGATGACCGACCAGACCCGTGGTATTATCAACGCCGCCGCCTTGAGCAAAACCAAACGCGGTGTCCGCATCATTAACTGCGCGCGCGGCGGCTTGGTGGTCGAGGCGGATCTCAAGGCGGCCATCGAGTCGGGCCATGTGGCGGGAGCCGCCCTCGATGTATTTACCGAGGAACCGGCACGCGACAATCCGCTTTTCGGTATGGAACAGATTGTGGCGACACCGCACCTCGGCGCCGCCACGACCGAGGCGCAAGAGAAAGTCGCGGTGGAGATCGCCGAGCAAATTTCCGACTACCTGCTCACCGGTGCTGTCACCAATGCGCTCAACATGCCGTCGTTGAGTGCCGAGGAATCGCTGCATCTCGGCCCGTACATGAAGCTGGTCGAACAACTTGGCGGATTTGCCGGCCAACTCACTCACACGGGGTTGCGCGACTTGACCATCGAGTACGAGGGGCACGTCGCGGAGCTGAATTGCCGGCCGCTTACCCAGGCGGCTCTTGCCGGCCTGCTGTCGCCTATCCTGGATAGCGTCAATATGGTCAACGCCCCGGTTATCGCCCGCGAGCGCAACATCGATGTCACCGAGGTGAAACACGAGCGCGACTGCGATTATCAGACCTTGATCAAATTGACCGTGACGACCGAGCGTGGGCCGCGATGCGTTGCGGGCACCCTTGTCGGCGGCGACAAGCCGCGTCTGGTCCAAATCAAGGATATCGCGATCGAGGCCGAGCTTGGTCCGCATATGCTCTATGTTACGAATGAGGATAGGCCGGGACTGATCGGTGCGCTGGGGCAGGTACTAGGCGATGCGGGCGTCAATATTGCCACCTTCCATCTCGGCCGCGCCGGTCAAGGCGGGGAGGCGATTGCGCTTCTGGAGTTGGATGAAGCCATCGCGCCCGCGGTTCTGGACAAAGTGCGGGCATTGCCGCACATCAAGCAGACCCTGGCGCTGCGCTTCTAGAAAGCGAGCCGGCGCCATCGATACATCGGACGAGGCATATGACGACGCTTGGCGATAAAGCGCTTTTGCCAGCCGGGTTGGAGGATGTCCTGCCGCCGTACGCGGCGCAGGAGGCGGCGACGGTCGAACGGCTGATCGCTTGTTTTTCCGGGCATGGGTATCAGCGGGTCAAGCCGCCGCTTCTCGAGTTCGAGGAGACGTTGCTGGCCGGTGCCGGTACGACCCTCACGCAACAAACCTTTCGTCTAATGGACCCAGTCAGTCAGCGCATGATGGGCTTGCGCGCCGATATGACGCCACAGGTGGCGCGCATTGCGGCGACCCGCCTACGCCACGCGGCGCGGCCTTTGCGTTTGTGTTATGGCGGCCAAATCTTGCAGGTCAAAGGCAGCCAACTCAGATCCGAGCGGCAGTTCGGCCAGGTCGGTGTCGAGTTGATCGGCGCCGGTCAGGAGGCCGCGGATGCCGAGGTCGTGCTGCTCGCCGCCGAGGCGCTGGGTGCCGTCGGGGTCGCGCACCTGTCCATCGACCTCAATCTACCGCCCCTTGTTGGCAGTCTTGCCGCCGGGATCGGTTTGGATACGGAGAATAGCGCTGCTTTGCTGCAAGCTCTCGATCGCAAGGACAGTGCCGCCGTGGCACAGATCGCCGGCGATCAGGCATCGCTGTTCACGGCGCTGTTGCGCGCCGCCGGTCCCGCCGATGCGGCGCTTGCGGCGCTTGGCAAGTTGTCGTTGCCCAAGGCGGCGAAGGCCGATGTCGAGCGCCTGCGCCGTGTTGTTGGGCTGATCCGCGATGCGGCACCCGAGTTGACCCTGACCGTCGATCCGGTCGAGCATCGTGGCTTCGAATATCAAACAGGGATCAGCTTTATCGTTTTCGCTCGCGGGGTGCGGGGCGAACTGGGGCGCGGCGGGCGTTATACGACGGATCTGTTGGGCGGTGGCCGTGAGTTCTCGACCGGTTTCACGCTATACATGGATACGGTACAACGGGCACTACCCGAGCCTGAGCGATCGCCGGTACTCTATATCCCGGCCGGCAGCGCACCGGCTGATAGAGGGCGTGCCAGGCGCAAACAAGGCTGGGTTACACTAGCCGGACTCGAGGGCGAGGCGGACATAAAAGGTGCCGCGCGACGCTTGGGCTGTAGCCACGTACTGATCGACGATCAAGTTATCGAGTTGAAGGACTAGAGACAAAATGGCGAACGTAGTGGTCGTCGGCTCGCAATGGGGCGATGAGGGCAAAGGCAAGATCGTCGACTGGCTTTCCGAGCGCGCCGACGTGGTGGTTCGGTTCCAGGGCGGCCACAACGCAGGCCACACGCTGGTGGTCGGCGATGTGGTCTATAAGCTGTCGCTGCTGCCCTCCGGCGTGGTCCGGCCGGGCAAGCTCTCGATTATCGGTAATGGTGTGGTCGTCGATCCCTGGGCCTTGGTGGACGAGATCGCTCGTATCGGCGAACTAGGCGTTTCCATAACGCCGAAGACATTGAAGATCGCTGAAAACGTGGCACTTATCTTGCCGTCACATGGGGCCGTCGATCGCGCCCGCGAGGAGGCCGGCGGCGCCAACAAGCTGGGTACCACCGGCCGTGGCATCGGGCCGGCTTATGAGGATAAGGTCGGCCGTCGGGCCGTCCGGCTCTGTGACCTGGCGGACGAGACGCTGCTGGCTAAGCGGCTGGACGCGCTGTTGCTGCATCACAACGCCATCCTGCGCGGCCTGGGTAGCCCGGAGTTCAAGCGCGACGAGGTGATGGCCAAGTTGCTCGACGTGGCGCCCGCGGTCTTGCCTTATGCCGACCGAGTCTGGCATTGCCTCGACGAGGCCCGGCGGCGCGGCGACCGCATCCTGTTCGAAGGCGCGCAAGGGGCGATGCTGGACGTCGATCACGGCACTTACCCCTTCGTCACGTCATCCAACACGGTGGCCGGACAGGCGGCGGCCGGCGCCGGGGCAGGGGTCAAGGTCATCGGCTATGTCTTGGGCATTACCAAGGCTTACACCACGCGGGTCGGCAGGGGGCCGTTTCCAAGCGAGCTGCACGACGAGACCGGAAAGCTTCTGGGTGAGCGCGGGCGGGAATTCGGCACCGTCACCGGCCGCCGGCGGCGCTGTGGCTGGTTTGACGCGGTTTTGGTGCGCCAGGCGGTCAAAATTGGCGGTATTGACGGCATTGCCCTGACGAAGCTCGACGTCCTGGATGGCCTGCCGAAGCTGAACGTGTGTGTCGGCTATCGGATCAATGGGGAGCAGTACGACCACCTGCCGGCGCTGCCTTCGCTGCAAGACCGGGCGGAGCCGGTCTATGAGACCCTGGATGGATGGGCGGAGAACACCCAGGGAGCCCGCTCCTGGGCCGATTTGCCCGCCACGGCCGTGAAATATATCCGCCGGATCGAGGAACTGATCGAGGCCCCGGTGGCCCTGCTATCCACCAGCCCGGACCGGGAGGATACCATCCTCGTGCGCGACCCCTTCGCCGATTAGGGGCCCCTCTAGGCGCCCCCGTTAACTAACTATTTGCCAACTTTCGCTTAACCTTTTTTGGTCCGGCCGACTCCCCAGGGGGGTGGGGCTGAGTCGTGCGCCCTGCTTGAGAGGTGGCACCGGCCAGGACACGAGGAGGCCATGAGCGAACAACCGATCCATATGGATGGCAGGTCAGAGCCGGAGTTGCTCGGCGGCCGGTATGCGGTCCAGATGGACAAGCCCATGCCGAGCCTGGATTCGCCTATGGCGAAGGCCTATACCGTCACTGATTCGCGTGCCGCCTCCCGCAGTATGTATGGCCTGGTTTGCAGTCCCGATTTGCTGCCCCGGATCGATGTCATCCCACAGCTTTCGCGCATACGCCGAGTCCCGGTGTTGATGCCGGTCGATGCCGGCTCGATGCGGATTTCCGGCTCGGATGGGCGGCGCTTTGTCATCGTTTTCGATGTGCCGGCCGGCGAACGTATTCTGGCGTCCCTCGACAGCAATATCACGCCGCTACGCGAGGATCAGCTGGTCCGCCATGTCATCAAGCCGTTGGTGCCCGCACTTAAGGAAATGTCGACTCGTTTTATCCCACACCGCGCCATTCGCGCCGACAACATCTTCTACACCGACGTAAGCCGGACGGCCGCGCTCTTTGGCGAATGCGTGAGCAGTCCCGCCGGCATGTCGCAGCCGGTTTTGTACGAACCCATCGAGGCGGGCATGTCCAGGCCCTCGGGACGAGGTCCCGGTGTTGTCAGTGATGATCACTATGCATTCGGTGTCACTCTTGCCGTTCTTCTGACCGGCGGAAATCCGGTCGCCGGCATGAGCGACGAGGATCTGGTGCAAAGCAAGATCACCAACGGCAGCTACTCCACCTTGGTAGGTCAGTTGCGGGTTTCTCTTTCGATGATGGAGCCGTTGCGCGGGTTGCTTTGCGACGATCCCGACGAGCGTTGGACCACGGCCGACATTGAGTTGTGGCTCGGAGGTCGGCAACTCAGCCCGAAGCAACCCATGTTACCGACTCGAGCCTCGCGCGCGATCTCTTTCGCTGGGCGGGATTATTGGAATCGGTACTCGTTGTCGTACGCCATGGGGCGGAATTGGCGGGACGTTGGTGAGATCTTGGAGAACGGTGAACTGGAGGGTTGGGTCCGGCGCACTTATTCCGACGATGATACGGCCGATTCGATAGCCGCCGTGGGCGGCGGCGAAAGTTCAAATCCGGAAAGCACGGCTTGCCGCGTATTGACGGTCCTGCGAACGCAATTACCGATCCGATTCAAGGAGTTCTCGGCACGAATCGATGGCGTTGCCCAGTGTTTCGCCGCCGAGTACAACGACCCCGAGATGCGCAAGACGTTTGTCGAATTCATGAACGCGAAATTGCCGCAGATGTATGTGCAATCGTCGCCGGGTAGCCGCTCGGAACAAGCGGCGCAAATGAAAACCTTCGACATGATCAACTATTTCATGGATCGACCGCAAATCGGATTTGGGTTGGAGCGGGCTCTCTACGAAAGCAATCGAGGGTGGCCCTGCCAAAGCCCGCTGATCAAGCAGGAATATGTGTGCGAGGTCGAGGACCTGTTACCGGCATTGGATCAAGTCGCTCGGAATGGGCCCAGTGGCGAGCCCATGGATCGCCATATCGCCGCGTTTTGCGCCGCGCGCCTGCGTAATCTGTCGGACCGTGTTCTGAAGTTGCTGGCTATCAAGGACGATCAGGCGACCTATCGCCTAGCAACACTACAGATGCTGGCCGAGGCACAGCGGGATTCCGACGGGCGGCAGAAATTCCCGGCGCTCACGCAATGGCTTGGGGGGTTGATGGAGCCGATTATCAATCAGTTTCACAATCGCGCCTACCGGGCACAGCTGATCGAAGAAGTCCAGCGAGCCAGTGCGAATGGCGATCTGCTGGAACTGCATTTTCTGGTCGACAATCTCGATGCCCAATCTCAGGACGACGATGGATATGAGAAAGCCAGGGCCGAATACGCCAACCTATCCCAGGCCATCGCTTGGCTTGAGGAAGGTGGCCTGACCTCGCCGGCACATGTGGCCGAGAAGGGGCAGCAATCGGCCACGGTCATCTCGGCCATGGCCTCGGGCTTGCTAATCGTTGCGCTGACTATTGTCTACGTGATCTAGTGGATAAAATCCAACATATGATGCCCATACGATCCCGTATCCCGGTTTCTCGGCAGGAGAAGGCCCGTAGGCGATGCCAAAGCATCGTTGAGGGTTTTCGACGCAGCGAGAAGCCGGGATACGGGACCCGAAGGGCGGCTTCCCGAACTCACCGGCCGCGTTGCGCGACGCTTGTGATGCCTTGGCATCACGGCGCATCGCGCGCCTCGCCAGGTGAACTTGGGAAGCCGTCGTATGGGTATCATATGTTGGATTCTATCCACTAGGGTATCGCTCAATGGCCAACCAACCGGAACAACAGAGCGCACCCGAGGCAAAGGGTAAGGGCAAACTGTCCGGCCGGACTATCGGTACGGCGGTATTGTTGGTGCCCGCGATCGCCGTGCTCATGCCGTCATGCATTCTTCTGGGTATCGGCATGGCGCCAACCATTGTCGCGTACCTTGTCGATCGCACCCGCGAGAAGTATCTGTCGATCACCGTCGGCTTGCTCAACGTTTGTGGCGTGCTACCGGCCCTTGTCGGGTTGTGGTCGGAGGGGCAGAGTTTTTCGTTGGCGCTTCGGATTGCCACCGACCCATTCACAATGGTGGTTGCGTATGGTGCGGCTGCTGTTGGTTGGTTGATCTATTTGTCGCTGCCTCTGATTCTTGCGAATTACTACGCCATGACGACAGAAAGCCGTCTGCAGACGTTGCGCGACCGGCAGGAGGGCCTAGTCGAATCGTGGGGCGAAGAGATCGCCGGTGAACCGCCGATAGACGACTACTGAGCGAGATGTGTAGTCCTCAAACGGTCGCTAAGTGCTTCTCGATGGCGGCGTTGCGGATCGCCTTTTGCAATTTCTCGAAGGCGCGCACCTCGATCTGACGGACGCGCTCGCGGCTTATGCCGTACTCCTGAGACAACTCCTCGAGAGTCGTCGGATTTTCCTTCAGGCGCCGTTCCTCCAGGATGTGCCGCTCGCGCTCGTTTAGCGCCTCCATGGCAACCGCCAACAGCTCGCGCCGCTTGCCGAGTTCCTCGGAGTTCGCCAGCGACGTTTCCTGTGTTTCGGTCTCGTCGACCAGCCAGTCCTGCCACTCGCCGTCGCCATCGATGCGCAGTGGCGCGTTCAGCGAATGGTCGGGGGCGGCAAGCCGCCGGTTCATGCTGACCACATCGGCTTCGGGCACGCTCAGCGTATCCGCGATCTTGGTGACATGCTCGGGCGCCAGATCGCCTTCGTCGATGGCCTGCATCTGGCCTTTCAGTTTGCGCAGGTTGAAGAACAGCTTCTTCTGCGCCGCCGTGGTGCCCATCTTCACCAGCGACCAGGAGTGTAGGATGTATTCCTGAATCGCCGCGCGGATCCACCACATGGCGTAAGTGGCCAGACGGAAGCCGCGCTCCGGATCGAAGCGCTTGACCGCCTGCATCATCCCGACGTTGCCTTCCGAAATCAGCTCCGAAACCGGCAGGCCATAGCCGCGATACCCCATGGCGATCTTGGCCACCAGGCGCAGGTGCGAGGTGACCAAGCGGTGCGCGGCGTCGATATCGTCATGCTCCAGCCAGCTCTTGGCCAGCATGTATTCCTCGTTCTGCTCCAACATCGGAAACTTTCGGATGTCCTGGAGGTAACGGGAAAGGTTTCCTTCGGAAACCGAGATAGGAAGCCTGGATGATTTCATAGCCAACGTCCTTACGAATATCGCCAAGTTAGGGCTGCCAAGTCAAAGCGACGGGCCAGCTTTTAACGCACACTCTCTCACATACGATGAATCAATAGCGAACGGATGCCATTGACACAAAAAAATCAGACGAATTCACTCATGTATGCCTATATGTTATAGTGTTTCTAAAGTAGATATCAAGGTCTTTATATCGCCGGGTAATTCACTTTCGTAGCGAATATCCTCGTGAGTATCCGGATGGCGGAAGCCGAGGGTTTTCGCGTGCAAGGCTTGGCGGCCGAGATCCGCCAGGGCGGCCTGTGCCGCGGCGGGCAGGCGCTTGACCCGGCTATCGCCCGCCCGGCCATAGACACGGTCGCCGAGCAGCGGGTGGCCTATATGGCTCAGATGGACCCGGATTTGGTGCGTGCGACCGGATAGCAAGCGGCATTCGATCAGGCTAGCCAACCCACCGGCGAGGGGTTTCAGGACACGGTAGCGGGTAGCAGCCGCCTTGCCGCCTCGGCTCAAAACCGCCATTTTCTTGCGATTCCTGGGGCTGCGCCCGATGTTACCGGAAATTTCCCCGGCCCGTGGGTCGGGGACCCCCCAGACCACCGCGTGGTAACAGCGCTCGATCTCGCGGGCCGCGAACTGCTCGGACAGGCTCTTGTGTACCGGCTCGGTCTTGGCCACGACCATAAGGCCGCTGGTATCCTTGTCCAGACGGTGGACGATGCCCGGCCGGCGTACGCCGCCGATGCCGCGCAAACTCGGCCCGCAATGGGCGATCAGTGCATTGACCAGGGTCCGGTCCGGGTTTCCCGGGGCCGGATGCACCACCAATCCTGCCGGCTTGTCGAGCACGAGCAAATGCGGGTCCTCATGGATGATGTCCAGGGCAATGGCTTGCCCCTCAATGTGTGTGGGGGCAGCCTCGGGCACGATGATGGCGAAAGTTTGACCGTGTTTGACCCGGTACGAGGGCTCAATTATCGTCTGCCCCGTGGTTGGGGCTGTGGCCGCGACCTGGCCGGCGACGATGAGGGCCTTGATGCGGCTGCGCGACAGCGATGGCAGCTGTGCCGCCAGCAGGCGATCGAGGCGCTCGCCCGTCGCCGTATCGTCGACGGTAATCCGGTAAGTTTTTGCCGTGCCGGGTGCCACGAGTCTGTAATCCTCTCGCCGGAGCCTAGATGGATGAGACGCCCAAAGGGATGCATAACATGCGCGCGCTGAAGGCTCTCGTGGTTTTCATGGGCATCCTTATTGCGGTTGGCT
>JAJFGP010000032.1 GCA_021776055.1 Kiloniellaceae bacterium | reverse complement strand
CAGTATCTGGCGCCCCTACACGCAGGAAGGCACAGCAGCACCGCCTATACCTATTGCACGTGCCGAAGGCGCGTACCTCTATGACACGCAAGGGCGTCGCTACTTCGATGCTATGAGTTCGTGGTGGGTCAACCTCCATGGTCATGCACACCCCCACATCGCCGATGCCCTTGCAAAACAGGCTGCTACCCTCGAGCATGTGATGTTTGCCGACTTCACTCACGCTCCTGCAACTGACCTTGCGACAAGACTTCTAAAGCTTCTTCCCAAACATCTGTCTCGTATATTCTACTCCGACAATGGGTCCACAGCGGTTGAGACGGCACTAAAAATTGCCCTGCAGTACCACTACAACAAAAACTCGAGCACCAAAAGAAAACGTATTGTGGCGCTACGCCACGGATTTCACGGTGAAACCATCGCTGCGATGTCGGCATCGGAGCGCGGCCTATTTAGCCGCCCGTTTGAGTCAGTACTCATTGACGTGGATTTTATTGATCCTCCGTTTCTCGGGTGCGAAGAGGAGTCCCTAAAACAGCTCAAAGCTATACTAGAAGACAATGACACGGCGTGTTTTATTTTTGAACCCTACCTCCAAGGCGTAGGCGGAATGCGCACACATAGCATTGAAGGACTAGATCAGCTGCTAGCGCTATGCCGCAAAAATGATGTTGTAACTATCGCCGATGAGGTTCTCACTGGCTTCGGACGTACAGGACCGCTTTTTGTCAGCAACGAACTAGATCACTGCCCTGATATGGTCTGCCTAGCTAAGGCGCTCACCGGAGGCTTTGTCCCTCTAGGCGCTACTATCTGTGCGGAATATCTCTTTGATGCCTTTAGCTCCGAGTCCCGTGAAAAGGCTCTCTTGCACGGTCACTCCTACACCGCCAATCCCATTGGTTGTGCAGCAGCAATAGCAAACCTAGAATTGCTCGAGCAAGAGGCGTGCACACGCTATCGCCATAACATTGAGCAACAACACCGCAGCTTTGCCGAAGAGTGGGGACAGCACCCGGGAATTTCACGCTGCGAAGTCATCGGTACGATACTCGCTATCGACTACAAAACTGACGAGAAGAGCTCCTACTTCAATACGCGCCGCGACAGGCTAGCGCGCTTTTTCCTGGATAATGGCGTCCTCATACGCCCCTTCGGTAATATGATCCACGTGATGCCCCCCTACTGCACACAGGAATCTGAACTTGAACAAGCCTACCGCGTCATCATCGAAACCCTAGAGAACCCCACAAGCATATGAACAGCATCAAAAACGCACTAGAAGCTATCATCGAAAACAGTAAGCAACACGCTCTGTGGCTTAACACGCTGTCATACCTAGAGAATTGTGGGGCTCGCCTAATAGCGCGCTGTGAACACCCTACGATGGTCCGGGAAACGATGCTCAAGCACGCAGCTGAAGAGTTCCATCACGCCTACTATCTGAAGTCACAGATAGCAAAGGTCTACCCCATGCCACTAGAGAGCTACCAACCCCAACTCCTTCTCGGGGGCTATAATGCCCTCCACTTCATGACACGCCTCAATATCGCCATCAGCCGTATGCTAATAGGTGAAGGTTATACGGGAGAAGCCCTGCGAGGGGCAGCGTACGCCCTCGTTTCATACTGTATAGAACTACGCGCTGCCGAAGTCTACCCCACCTACCAAGAGCTCCTGCAACGCGCGAAATCGCGCGTCAGTGTTCGCCGTATCATCGTCGAAGAAGCGCACCACCTCGAAGAGATGAAGCGCGAAGTCCACGAGCTTGACAACCACCAAAAGCTCAGCCTTCAAGCCCAAGCCATCGAACAGGAGCTCTACTCCCATATAGTGGGTGAGCTGACGCCCCACCAGTGTGTCTAGGCACTAAGCTTCGATAGTTTTGCAGTCTGGCGTATGATGACTAAGCTCGTATAGGTGAGAATCTTAGAAGAAGGCTCAACAGCGGGTCAAACCATGTAAAGCAGAGTAACGGATCTATCTGCATGTCAAGCGGCTTTACATGAGGTTTCTTCTGTAAATATATTTCTTGAGGATCTATTTCTTGGAATATGTTTTGCTTTGGGCTGTGGATAAACCACAACCAAGAGGGAGGACCACATGTTCTTAAGCAATATGGAACCTACCGTTGACCCTGTCAACCAGATGAAGTTTTTCATATTCAACAAACAGCCTGACATAGGCTCGCCAGGGCAAGGAGTGTTGCTCAACAACGATCCGGCGATTCCTGGAGGCGGCACTAGCTTATTGGTGCGCACTGCAGCAGCTGTATCGCTCGCTGTCCACTTAGCGATTGCAGCTGTTTGCTTTGTCTTTTCACCAACAGCATTTGTTGTTGGTGCTATCGGAGGTATCACTAGTGCCATTGTCATCACATGCGCAATGAAGTTGCTTGGAATGATGGATTGGTTCAAGGACAGCTTCTTGTATGCGATCCTTAATGATGTACTGTACTTAAGTGCCGGTGTTGCTACGGTAGTGACCGCGACGGGAATGGCGTCGGGGTTAATTTCCGGTGTTCTCTGTAGCTTAGGAGGCCTCTGGATGCCTCTGGC
>JAJFGP010000031.1 GCA_021776055.1 Kiloniellaceae bacterium | reverse complement strand
TCCGGATTAATCAGGTATTCGTCGAAGACGATCACCGTGCCCGGAACGATGCGCTCGGCCAGATGGTCGAAAATCGTCTTGGTGGAGCTGTAGATGTCGCAGTCTATATTCATGAAACGGATTGGGCCGGAGTGCTCGGCCGCGAAACCGGGCAACGTATCGGCGAAGAGGCCGACGTGCAGGCGCACGTTCGTCCCCACCTGCGGCAGCCTGCCGCCGGTCGTGTAAAGACCCGGCTCGATCCCGTCCCAGGCTTCGGGCAGGCCCTGGAAGGAATCGAACCCGTGCACCTCCTGCGCGAGTCGCCCCGCCAGGAAGTTCAGGGAGGTGCCGAAGCGGACTCCGAACTCCAGGACCAAGCCATCGACCTGAGCACAGTCCAGGGCGTGCTGCAGCGTCTCGAAGGAATCCAAGAGCAGCCGAGTCCCCGCGGTTCTGTTGCTCTTTACGTAGATCCAGCTATCGACCAGGAAATCGGTTATCCCCGGTTGGCCGGCCAGGGTATCGAAATGCCGGGCCGCGGCCTCGGTTTCGCCCTGCAGATCGCAAATCATCCCCAGGAACAAATGGGCCGTATTCAGAGTCGGATCCACGCGCAGCGCCTCTTCGAAGCAGCACGCGACCGGTTGCGGGTCGTGCTCGCGAAACAGGATTTGACCGAGATAGTAATGCGCGCGCCCGCAACTGGGATCGACGTCCACCGCCCGGCGCAGCGCCGTCTCCGCCTCATCGCGCGCCCCGCCGGCCAGAAACGCCAGACCCAGGGCCGTATGCGCCACCGGATCGTTCGGCTGCAGGGCGATCGCCTGCCGGCAGGCTATCTCCGCCGCGCCGAGGTCGCCGATCTCCAACAACACCGTAGCGAGATTCGTGTAAGACTCGGCATGGTCCGGCCGCAGGACGATGGCGGTGCGATAGGCCGCCTTGGAGGCCTCGAAGCGGCCAGTGGCCTGCAAGGTGGCGGCAAGGTTGTAGTGGGCGTTGGCATACCCTGGCTCGATCTCGACGGCGCGCCGATAAGCTGCCAGTGCCTCATCCGTCCGACCGGCGATGGCGAGCGCATTGCCGAGATTCGAATGCGCCTCGGCGTAGTCGGGCTTACGCATGATCACCGCCTGCAGCAAACTGATGGCGAGGTCACGGTCTCCCATAAGATACGCGGTAAGCCCCGCGCCATACTGCGCCTCCAGATGATCCGGTTGCCGTGTCAATATCTGGTGGTAGATATTCAACGCATCTCCGGGCCGGCCGGCTTCCTGGTGCGCGAGTGCTTGCCTGAGCATTCGGTCGAGCTCAGGCTTCGCCCCGCCGCCGCGCTGCGCCTTCTTTTGTTGCCGCGCGGCCTGCCGGCGTTGCTGGCGGTTGGGTGCGCCGGCCGATTGTGTGGCTCGTTGTAGGTTCACGCCTGGCCGTCCCACTTCTCGATCGGCTGACGCAGTGGGTACTGGCTGTTGGCCAGGACATGCTGGCGGGCCAGGCGGGTCTCCGGGTCGAAGACGATGGGCGCCCGCAGGTTGGCGGTCATGTCGATGCCGTTGCCGCTTGCCGCGGGCCGGATCGTGACGACGAACAGGAAACAGGCCTTTTCCGGTGAGACGCCGCCGGCGGCGCAAGCTTCCTCGACGTCCGCCGGGCCGATGGGGACGTCCATGGCCGCCATCGGCATGACGATGAAGGACAGCGGCAGTTCGCCAAGCGACTGCAGCAGCTTGAAGTCGTCTGGTGCTGGCTCCGGCAGATTGGCCAGGCCAAAGAGCTGTTGGTCGGCAAACCCGACCAGGCCCTGCGGCATGACCACCGTGTTCTGCGGGGTGAACTCGTAGGTGCCGAACCGGGTCTCGACGGCCACCGTTTCGGTCGGAACCGCAATCGGGAAGCCCTTACCCTTCTGGATGTTCTCGTGATTGAGCATCATGTCTTGTCACTCCTTAGTCTTGGGCTTTGCCCCGTTTAATTAGCGTAGGAAGTTGACGAGGCTGAGCTGACCCAGCCGCGCTGTGAGCGTGTACGAAGCTTCGAGTTGAACTTGCTGTGCGCTGATGCGCGCGATGATCTCGACCACGTCGACGTTCTCGATGTCGCTGACCGCCTCGGTCGTGCTGACCAGAAAGTCCAGGTGGCGGGATTTCGTTTCTTCCAGAATGCCGCGGTCGGAACCGACGGCTGAGCGAATGTCCGGAATCTCGGCGATGGCTTCCAGGGCCAAGGCCAGGGCGGCATCGAGGGTCGCGGTATCGATGCTGCCGGATTGGACATTCGCGTTCTTCGCCATGAACAAGGCGCGGAACAACTTCTCGAACCCGGATTCGTCGCCGGTAATCCCATATTCCATGGTCGTCGTCGTCTCGATCCGGGCCGACAGTTTCTGCGTGTCGCCCTTGTAGAAGGCGGGATTGTTCGGGTCGTAGCCGGGATCGCCGGGGCGCGCGTCGATCAGGTTGATGGTGCCGTTCGTCGCCGCGATGTTTTCCAGGAAATTGCCGAGCTGAATTTCCGTGGCGGCATCGGCGATCGCCGCGTCGTTGAGGCCGGTGGTGACCCCCACCTGCAGGCTCATCGTCGCGCCCGTGGTCCCGTTGATCAGGACGACCGGCACGGTGGAGGGGCCGACCGTGAGGTCAACGCCCGTGGCGACGAAGTTGCCGTCCGTCGAGCTAAGGGTCAGGGTTGCGCTCGCCGCGGTGCCCGAGGTTTCGACTGTGTTCTGATCGATGTTGCTGATATCGCCGGTCGTGCCGGTGACGGTTATGGCGCCGAAGGCACCCACGCCGGCACCGACGTTACCAACAACCGTGGCGCTGGTGATCGCCGCGCCGGCGTTGAAGTTCTCATCGATGGTCAGAACCACGCGCTCCCCGCCGACGGTGAAAGTCAAATCCTTCGTCGTGCCGGGCGTGGGGACACCACCCAAGGCAACCTGCGAGGAGGCGCCGCCATTCAGGTTGGTCATGGAAAAGGTCTGAGTGCCGGCGTTGTAGGTCAGCTGAAAAGCGTCGCCGGTGTTGCCGGTCTCGACCTGAACGCCGACGATGCCGGTCAGGCTGTTGATGCCGGTCGTCGAGGTAGTTGCCGTGCCGGTGAACTCCGCGGCGGCGACCAATGGCGGAGTCGATGCCAGCAAGGACGACAGATCGATCGGCAGGGTATCCACCCGCGAGCCGGCGAAGAGGTACCGGTCATCCTGCTTTACGTTGACCAGGCCGCCGAGAGTCTCAATCAGGTCCGAGGCTTTTTGGTTGAGGCCAAGCTCCGAGGCGTTTCCCCCACTGGTGGCGCTGACCAGAAGTTCGCGGAAATCCGAGGCCAGATCGAACGCGGCGCCGACGTTGGCCTCCATCGTCGCGAGCCGCCGTTCGATCAGATCGATGTTCTTGTTGAAGCCTTCCGTCGCGGTCAGTGTTCCTTCCAGGTTGACCAGCCGACGCGATTCGGTGGCGACACCAAGGTAATTGGAACTGACCTTGCCGCTGGAAACCTGGATCTGGCTTTCATACAGCTGCCTCTGGGTCTCCAGAGTGTTCGACAGGCTAAGCTGTTGAATGGCGAAGGTGGCGATACGGTTCATCTTCTAGCCCTATCGACCAAGATTGTTGAGTACGTCGAAGAGATCGGAAACCACCTGCACGATGCGTGCCGTCGCGTTGTAGGCGTTCTCGAAGACCACCAGGTTCTGCAGTTCCTCGTCGATGTTGACGCCGCTGATCGACTGACTGCGGAAGGATAGCTCCTGGGTGAGCGAGGCGTTGAATTGCAGGGTCTTTTCCGCCTCTGAGGCACCCACGGCATTCACCGCAAGGATCTCGGAGGCATACCCGGATAACGAGGCAGTGGTCAGTTGCAGGCCGCCGGCCGCCCCGAACGACAGGGGGTCGAGGAACTTGTCGGCGATTGCCTGAATGATCGTGCCGTCGCCTATCGCAATTGCCGTGTCGCCGGCTACGGGCACCGGCGTGAGGGTCGCCACCAGCGCGCCGCGTGATAAGAGGGCCGGGTCGTTGACGATATCGCTACGCACCTGGATGAGCGCCGAGAGGGCCGTGGTGGACCCGCCTTGCACTTTGCCGGGCGTGACGAAGAAATCATTCAGACCGAAATAGTTGGAAAAGCCAGAATAGGTCGTCGCCCCGTCGGTATGCAGCACGTTCTGGGTGCCCAGATCGATCAAGGCGATGCCGTTGCCGGGGGCGATAGCGGAAATCGATAGCGGTCCACCGGCGCTGTTGTCCGAACTGGCGAAGGTAGCCAAGTTTGTATCGATCGCGGCTTCGATTTGGTCGATAGTGTAGGTGCCGGCCGGCAGGTCGTAGTGGGCTACGAAATCACCGTTCGCGTCGGTCACGGCGATGCGCACACCCGCGCTGGTCGTGATCGTATCGGTCGTCGGATCGGCGAACGTCCGCGTGCCAGTCAGAGTGTTGGCGGGCGGCAGACCGGCGCCGGTGTTGTGCAGAAGGTTGATCTGGTCGCGCAATACCAGGCTGAGATTGTCGATCTCGGTTTGAATATTGGGCAAGACCGAGTCACGGGCATCGATCAACCCCTTCAGCTCACCCGACTGGACGATCGTAGTGATATCCGTGCCGTTGAGCAGGATCGGGGTGATGCCGACGCCCGGATAAAGGATGTCCGGGGAAAGGGCAGAAGACGCCGAGTGGCTCAGCGTGTTGGCGCGCGTATCCGCAAGGGTCCGCCCGTCCGCCAGGGTCACGACAACGGCACCGGAAGTTCGGGCGAAATACCGGATGTCGACAAGGCCCGAGACCGTGTTGATGGCTTGATCGCGGAGGTCTTCCAGGTCCGCCGTGGGATCGCCCTTGGCCTTCGCGGTTTCGATCTGCGTGTTCAGATCGGCGATCTTCTGAAGCTCGCCGTTGATGACGAGGACCTTGTTGGAAATCTCCTTGTCCGCGTCATGGCGCAAGGTCTGAACGCGCGCGCTCAGGTCGTTGAGTTTCTTGGCAACCGCGACCGCATCGTTGATTGCGCCCAGACGGTGCACACTGCTTTCGGGCGCGGCTGCCAGGTTCTGCAGGGTCGTGGTTAGATCGCTCAGTTTCGCTCCAAGCGAGCTGTTATCGGTCAACGTGCCGAATTGATTGATGATCTCGTTGTAGTAGTAGCTTAGAGATTTGGCGCTGCCTTCGGCGCTCATTGTTGAACGCAAGCTCGAGATCAGCCGTTCGTCGACCACGCGGCTGATATCGCTGGCCGACACACCCTGGCCGATACCAAGGATGGTGCGCGAAACCGGATCCGCGCTCTTGCGCGTATAGCCTTCGGTGTTCGCGTTGGTAACGTTGTTCGAAATGACCTGAATGACAGACTGGCTCGTCTGCAAACCGCTCAAGGCATTCGAAAGGGCGACTGAAAGCGACATGATTGTCTTCCGCTAGCCTCGTCCTAGAAGCGTTCGTCGACGGCGACGGAAACCGGCGGCCGCGAGCCGGGCATATGCGATGCGCTCGCATGGCCGTTCGCCGAGTAGGCCAAGTTGTCGCGGCGCTTCCGGTCGACTTCGCCTGCAATTGCTTGCAGGACCCGATCGGAGGCCTCCTTTGCGGCGCGCAGACCGCGCTCGTTCTGACCCAAGACGGCCTCGAAACGATCGAACGCCGCCTTGAGCTGCCGGCGTAACTCCGGCGTCGCCGAGGCCAGCATCTCGGGTTGGCTGCGCAAGGCGCGGACATGGGTTTCATAGGCGGCCGAGAGGGCAAACTTGTCCTCGCGTACCGATTCCATTTCAGCCAATTTGCGGGTGTGCAGGAATTCGCTTTCACGTTCCAGCAGATCGCTTAGCCGATTGGTGATCTGCACGAGATCTGCTATGCGGTTTGACTCGCTCATGGTTGCGCGGCCTCCTGTAGTCTCAGAATTTCCCGTTGCACCGCATCGGCCAGA
>JAJFGP010000004.1 GCA_021776055.1 Kiloniellaceae bacterium | reverse complement strand
CGGCCGGTCATCTTGAAGGATGCCACCTGGACGATGACCGAGACGGTCTCCAGCACGAAGAGGCCGCCGATGATCGCCAGGACCAGCTCGTGCTTGGTCACCACGGCGATGGAGCCGAGCGCGCCACCGCAGCTCAGCGATCCGGTATCGCCCATGAAGACCATGGCCGGCGGCGCGTTGAACCACAGGAAGCCAAGGCTGGCTCCGACAAGAGCGCCGCAGAAGACCGCTAGCTCGCCGCTGCCCGGTACGTAATTCAGTTGCAGGTAATTGGCGAAGACCGAGTTGCCGACCAGATAGGCGATCAAGGCAAAGCAGCCGGCGGCAATCATCACCGGCCCAATCGCCAGGCCGTCCAGACCGTCGGTCAGGTTGACCGCATTCGAGGCGCCGACCATGACCAGCAAGGCGAAGGGCACGAAGAACCAACTCAGATTGAGCAGCAGGTCTTTGAAAAACGGCACCGCCAAGTGCGTCGAGATTCCCGCCGGGCTGAGCTCCATGATCCAAAGCGTGGCGGAAACACCGACTATGACCTGCGCCAGAAGCTTGGTTTTGCCCGGCAATCCCTTCGAGTTGCGGCGCGTCAGCTTGAGGTAATCGTCGACGAAGCCGATCAGCCCGAAGCCACAGGTGACGTAAAGCACGACCCAGACAAAACCGTTCCTCAGATCCGCCCACAACAAGGTCGAGCT
This sequence comes from Kiloniellaceae bacterium, assembly GCA_021776055.1. Lineage (GTDB taxonomy): Bacteria > Pseudomonadota > Alphaproteobacteria > Kiloniellales > J153 > JAJFGI01. The sequence goes on along the minus strand of JAJFGP010000004.1, from coordinate 56,805 downwards.
GACGATCGCCAGCAGGATCAGAAAACCGCCCATGGTCGGTGTGCCCTGCTTGGTGAGCAGGTGGCTTTGCGGCCCGTCGTCGCGTATCGGCTGGCCGCCCACTTGCCGCCGCTTTAGCCAGGAGATGATAGTTGGACCCAGCGCGAAGGAAACGAACAGCGCGGTCACCACGGCCGCACCGCTGCGAAAGGTGATATAGCGGAAGACATTCAGAAAGCTGTATTCTTCGGCGAGCGGGACGAGCAGGTTGTAAAGCATGGGTGCTGGTTCCGCGCCTAGTTGCCGTTTGCCGCGTGCGGCAGGGGTTGCGCCAAGCTGGCCAGCGCCGTGACCACCAAGGCCATGCGGCTGCCCAGCGATCCCTTGACCATGACCACGTCTCCAGCGGCAACGGCGGCGCAAACGATTGGCGCCAGAGCTTGCGAGTTGGTGGCGTGACCGCCGCACATATTCTCTGGCAATGCTTCGCTGAGAGCCGCCATGGAGTCGCCGCAGGTGTAGACCAGATCGACGCCCGCCTCGCGCAAGGGCTCCACCAGGCTACGATGCAGGCTGGCGGCTTGTGGTCCCAATTCCAGCATGTCGCCGAGCACGGCAATACGCCGCCCGCCCGAGCCTATTTGCGACCGGCCGAGAACCTCGATAGCGGCGCGCATGGACGATGGATTGGCGTTGTAGGCGTCGTCGATGAGATCGAAGTTGCCGCCTGGCATCGCGATCCGCTGGCGCGTTCCGCGCCCCTTGATTGACTGCATATTGGCCAAGGCCGCAGCGGTTGCCGCCGGATCGGCGCCGAGCGCTTGCGCCGCGGCGATGACCGCCAGCGAGTTGAGCACCCAATGGGTGCCTGGCACCGATACGGTGTAGTCGAGCTTCTGGCCCAACACCTCGGCGGTCACATCGCTGTGCGTTGCTTCCAGTACGCAGTCGATCAAGCGGACGTCGGCCTCGGCGGCACGGCCGAAGCTGACGATGTGCTCGATGCCCCGTTCCCGCGCCATCTTGTCCAGATGGCGGAAATAAGCATTGTCGCGGTTCAACACGACAGTGCCGGTGCTCTCCATGGCCTCGAAAATTTCGCCCTTGGCATCGGCGATGGCCTCGAGCGAGCCGAGCAAGCCGATATGCGCGGCCTCGATATTGGTGATGAGCGCGACATCCGGGCGCAACAGACCGGCCAGGCGGCGGATTTCGCCGGGATGGTTCATGCCCAACTCGAAGACGCCATAGGTCGCATTGCGCGCCATGCGCGCCAGGCTAAGGGGTAAACCCCAATGGTTATTGAAGCTGCCGACACTCCAGGCCGTCGGCGCTTGCGTCGCCAGACCGCGCGCCAGAGCCTCTTTGATGCTGGTCTTGCCGACACTGCCGGTCACGCCGGCAAAGCGCGCCGTGCTGCGTGCCCGTGCCGCGGTGCCTAGATTCCACAGGGCAGCAAAGGTGTCCTCGACCAGAAGCAGCGGGCCGGGTGCAGCCGCGCTATCGGCACCGGCGAAATCGGTGCGCGTCATGGCCACCGCGGCGCCCTTGTGCAGGGCCTCGGCGACAAAGGCATGGCCGTCGAAGTTAGGGCCGGTGAGGGCGATGAACAGATCGCCCGCCTGAACGCTGCGGCTATCGATGGAAACACCCGTGACCTGCCAGTCACCGGTGCTGCGGCCGTTGGTGGCCGTCACGGCTTCCGCCGCCGTCCACAAGGCTTCGGCGCGGCTCATTGCGCGCCTCCATGTTTGCCCGAGGCCTGGTCGGCCGCGGCGGCCCGGGCGACATCCCGATCGAAAAAGGGCAGAATCCGGTCCCCCACAGTCTGTCCGGATTCGTGACCCTTCCCCGCAATGACCAGGACATCGCCCGGGCCAAGAGCGGCCACCGCCATAGCGATGGCCTCCCCCCGGTCTCCAATCTCTTGCGCCTCTGGCGCGGCGGCGAGAATCTCGCGGCGGATCGCCGCCGGGTCTTCGCTGCGCGGGTTATCATCCGTGACGACCGCGCGATCCGCCAAGCGTTGGGCGATCTCGCCCATTTGTGGCCGCTTGCCTCGGTCGCGGTCACCGCCGCAGCCGAACACCACCCAAAGCTGTGCGCGTGTGTGCGGGCGCAGGGCGGTCAGCACGGTCTCCAAGGCATCGGGTGTATGAGCGTAGTCCACGTAGATCTGGCCGCCGCGTTCCGTGCGGGCCACTAGCTCCAGGCGGCCGGATACGCCCTCCAGAGAACCAAGCGTGGCGACGGCTTTCTCTGGTTCGGCTCCGGTTGCGATCACCAGGCCGAGGGCCGCCAAAACGTTTGCCGCTTGGAACGTACCGGCCAGCGGAAGCTCAACGGCGTGCGCCTGACCGAAGATATCCAGCAGCAACTTCTGCCCGTGCTCGGTCGGCTCCTGGCCGATAAGGCGCAGATCGCTTTCGGCGATGCCATAGGTGATGGTGCGTAACGACCGGCGAGCGCAAACAGCGCGCACCTCCTCGCCGAAGGGCAGATCCGCATTGACCACCGCTGTCCCGCCCGGCACCAGCAATTCGCTGAAAAGCCGCAGCTTGGCTTGGCCATAAGCGGCCATGCCGCCGTGATAGTCCAGATGATCGCGCGTAAGATTCGTGAAGGCCGCAGCAGCGACGCGCACGCCGTCCAGCCGGTACTGGTCAAGCCCATGGCTGGAAGCCTCGAGAGCAAGGCATTCGACGTCATCGTCGGCCAAGGCCGCAAGGCAGCGGTGCAATTCAATGGAATCCGGTGTCGTCAGCGACTGCGGCGCATCGGCGCGTGGCGGCGACAAGCCTAAGGTGCCTAGGCTGGCCGCGTTGCGTCCCAGGTGTTGCCATATCTGTCGGGTGAAGCTGGCAACCGATGTCTTGCCATTGGTTCCGGTCACGGTGACGATCGTCGCCGGCTGCCGCTGATAGAAACGCGCGGCCATGAGGGCGAGGCGGCGGCGCGGATTTTCGTCGGTCACCAGCTGGATCGGCCGGTCATAGGCTTTCAGCGTGGTTCCTGGCGGCGCCAATACCGCGACCGCCCCTTGGGCAACCGCCTGATCGATAAAGGTACGGCCGTCGGCGCGGCTGCCGGGCACGGCGGCGAACAGGAATCCGGGCGCAACCTTTCGGCTGTCCACGGCCAAGCCGCTGATTTCGATTTCCTGCACCGTCGTCTGGTCCATTACCTTGACCGAATCCTGTACCAAGTTAGTTAGCAGCAACTTTCTCTGCCTTCGCGCTCGCGCGCACGTAGAGGAGTTCGCTCTCCTCGTCCTCCGGGTTCGTCCGGATCGGCGCGACGCCAAGCAACGGGCCGATCTGCTCGACCACGCGGCGTACCGCCGGGGCCGCGACCCAACCACCGGTGGCGTAATTGTAGGTGGACGCATTGCCCTTCGGCTCATCCACCATGACGAAGATCGCGTAACGCGGTTCGGTCATGGGGAAAGCGCCAACGAAGGAGGCGACGCGGGCATCGCGTGCATACTTGCCGCCAATTAGCTTGTCCGCGGTGCCGGTCTTGCCGCCGACCATGTACCCGTCGGCATTGGCTTTCTTGCCGGTGCCGTGAGTGACCACCAGGCGCATGAGCTGGCGCATCTGGTGCGATGTCTGCTCGCTGATCACGCGCGTGCCGGGGATTTCGGTATTAGCCGGTTGGCGCAGCAAAGTTGCGGGCCGCAAAATACCGCCATTGACGATTGCGGAGACAGCGGAGACGAGTCGGATCGGACTGACCGCCATGCCGTGCCCGTAGGAGATCGTCAGCATATTTATTTCGCGCCAAGGCGAAGGCATCATCGGGTGCCCGACTTCGGATAGCTCGACCGTCGACGGCAACATAAGGCCAAGCCGCTCAAGGAATTCGCGTTGCATCAGAGCGCCCACGTCCATGGCAATGCGGGCGGTCCCTATGTTGCTGGAATACATGAGTATTTCAGGCACGGATAGCGGCCCGTTCTTGGGCTTGAAATCGGAAATAGTGAAGCGCCCGATGCGGATTGGCTTGCTTGTATCGTAGCGGTCGTCGAGCGTGACGATCCCGCCGTCCAGGGCCATCGCCGTGGTGAAAATCTTGAACACCGAACCCATCTCGTAGACACCGAGACTCGCGCGGTTGAACCGGGCATCGGCTGGAGCATCGCCCGGACGGTTCGGGTCGAAGTCGGGCAGCGAGGTCATGGCAACGATCTCGCCGGTGCGCACATCCATGACGATACCGGCAGCCCCGATGGCCTTGAATTCGGCCATGGTGTCGGTTAGCGCCTGGCTCAACACGTGCTGAATGCGCAGATCGATGCTGAGTGCTAGCGGTTTCACGGCTCCGCGCAGTTTGCTGTCGAACGATTGCTCGATACCGGCCAAGCCGTTGTCATCCACATCGGTAAAACCGACGCTATGGGCTGTCAGGGACGCATGCGGATAGTAGCGGCGCGGTTCCTGGCGAAATTGCAGGCCCGGAACGCCAAGGCGGTTGATGGCATACTGCTGACGCGGGGTCAGCCCGCGCTTGAGCCAGACGAAGCCCTTCTCGCTGGTCAGTTTGGCTAGGATTTCGGCGTGCGAGAGCTCAGGCAGGGCGGTGTTGAGTTGTACCGCCGCGTCGTACGGGTCGAGGACTTTGTGTGGATTGGCCCACAGAGACGCCGTCGGCAGGGTTGTCGCCAGCAGAACGCCGTTGCGGTCGACGATATCGGCGCGCCCGGTCTCGCGCTGCGGTGCCGTCGGGCCACCGGCGATCTTCGGCTCGCTGTTTTGCGAGAGCAGGGTCAGGTCGATAAGCCGCCCGCCAATGACGGTAAACGCCAGCGCAAACACCAATCCGGCTGCCAGCAGGCGAGTCCGGCCAGTTTCCAGCGCTCGGGCGGCGCTGCCATCCAATTGGACACGGGCACCGTGGCCGGCGAACTTGCGCGGCGGCAGGGTGTCGATCACCGGGTAGCAATTGGGCCGGCTGGGCGGCACCACACGTCGGTTCATTGGGCGCTCCCTGCTTTTGTATCGCTGGAGGTTGGGATAAGCCGAGTGTCATTCGGCGTATCGGATGGGCTGATCTGTTTGCTGGCCGGTTTGATGCTCGCCGCCCGCAGCGGCAGATCGTCGAGGCGCACGATGCGTGCGGCGGAAATCGGCTCTAAGCCAAGATGTCGCTTGGCCAGATCAGCGATCCGGGCCGGCTGGTTCAGATAACTCCATTCGGTTTCGAATACCTGAATGGCTTCCTGCTGATTGAGGATGTCCCGGTGCGCCGCGCGCAATTCATCCTCCATCTGCCGTACGTCTTGCTTGAGGGCGAAGAGGAATAGCGCCGCGACAGCGGCAACCGTCAGGCCGAGAATGCCGGTCAGCCGTCTCATGGCGCGGTCGCCCAGGCTGGTGCATCGGTCCGGAAGGCGGCCCGCATCCGGGCGGAACGTGCGCGTGCGTTGGCAGCACATTCCGCCCGGCTGGGCCGGCAAGTGCCCCTAAACAGGGGCTGGAAAGTCGCCGAGCGCGGCGCCGGGTCAGGTGCCTCGGGCAGATGCCGCGAGCGGCGCGGCAGATCGCCGCTGCGCTCGCGCAGGAATTGTTTTACCGCGCGGTCCTCAAGAGAATGAAAAGCGACGACAGCCAGACGGCCGCCCGGTGCCAGCAAACGCTCGGCGGCGCTCAGGCCGCGGCCGATCTCGCCGATCTCGTCATTGACGTAGATGCGCAGGGCCTGAAAAGTGCGCGTACTCGCATCGATGCGCTTTTCGCCCTTGGCGGGCCGTTGCTTGACGGCCTTGCGAACAATGGCAGCCAACTCGCCGGTGCGCACGATCGGGCGGTCGTGCCGGGCCGTGACGATGGCACGGGCAACCTGCCGGGACCGGCGCTCCTCGCCGTAGCGAAAAATGATGTCGGCCAATTCGGCCTCGGATAGGGAATTGACCACGTCCGCGGCGCTAGGGCCGGGCCCTGCCGGTTCCATGCGCATATCCAGCGGGCCGTCGGCGGTGAAGGAGAAACCGCGCGCCGGCTGGTCGATCTGCATGGACGAGACGCCGAGATCCAGGGCGATGCCGTCCACCGCGGAGATGCCTCGATCACCGAGCAGCCGGTCCATGGCGCCAAACCTGCCTTCCACCAACGTCAGCCGGCCGGCGTAGGTGGCAACCATCGCGTTGCCGGCGGAAACTGCCTCGGTATCCCGGTCAATGCCCCAAACGGTGCAGTCCGCCGCGTTCAAAATCGCGGCCGTATAGCCGCCGGCGCCAAAGGTTCCATCCACGTAGATCGCCCCATCGCGCGGTGCCAGCGCGTCGAGAACTTCACGCAACATCACCGGCGTGTGGCCGCCTGGTGTGGCTGGCTTTCCGGTATGCTTGAGTTCCGTCATCGGCCACCCCCGCCGACCGGCGCCAGGGACAAGGTCAACCCCTGGGATTTGGCGCGCGCGCGCGCTTCCGCCTTGTGGCGTTCGAGGGCCTCGGGCTGCCAGATCTGAAAAATCGGCCCCTTTCCGACAAAGGCCGCGATATCTGTGATGCCGGCGTGTTGCATCATTTTTTCCGGCAATATGATGCGGCCGTCCTCGCCGTAAGGGAGGTGAAGCGAGTCTGAGAAAACCGTGGCCGCTAGATCGTCCTGCTCGTTCGAGTACAGGGCCATCTCCGAAACGCTGTCGTTCAGCCGTTCGATGAACTCGGCGCTGCAGGCCTCTATGGCCGGCGCGCGATGGGAGTTAAAGGCCACGAACCCATCAGTGGCCAGGGACTGGCGGAATGACGCAGGCACGGACACCCGCCCCTTGCGGTCCACCTTGTTCTCGAAAGTGCCAATGAAGACCGGCACGCCTGTCCCCCACGATGTTCGTGGTTGCTCCCTGCTTCCCGCCACCAGGTCTCACACGTTCTGATGCCAGGTATCCCCGAAATGGGATCGTATGGTCTATCAAGGGATTTTTTGGTTGTCAACTGGGACACAAGTAAAACACATACTATGAAGAAGACATTAACGGCGCCACATCATGTAGTAGATACACTCTCGCTCGAACCGACTTGCACCATACCAGTTGAATATCGATGGCAACTGTGGCGTAATTTTGTTCTTGTAATGTTCTTTTAGAGATTGAAAATAAGTTCGCCTATCGGGGCGGGACGGGTGATTGCCGGATTCCGAGGTTTTCCGCGATGTGTGACCGGCGCAAAGGCGGAAAGTGGGCCGCGCCCAGTTGGCGGAAGCCTGCAAAGTAGTCGAATGAAAATAAAAATTGCCAGACGGCCTGTAAGCCGGGTTCTGTCCGCCGTGCCGAGGCACGGTTGGATGGCCATTCATCTGGGACGTCCGTTGCCGGACGCCTCGCGCGACCTACCCGGGCGGCGGCTCGGAAACTGCCTGACCGTCCATCCGAAGATGGCAGCCTGCCGCCCCTACTTGGTCTTGCTCCCGGTGGGGTTTACCGTGCCGCCCCCGTTGCCGGGGGCGCGGTGCGCTCTTACCGCACCCTTTCACCCTTGCCGGCCAGTGCACCGAGGCGCGCGGGTCGGCGGTTTGCTTTCTGTGGCACTTTCCCTAGGGTCGCCCCCGCCGGGTGTTACCCGGCACCGTATTTCCGTGGAGCCCGGACTTTCCTCCCCCGCTTGGCCGGCCGAAACCGGCGACGGGAGCGGCCATCCGGCCGTCTGGCAACCTTAGACCTAGGCGCGCGCGGCGCCGCCGTCAACTAATGTCAGCAAGGCCTGTAGGCGACCAACCGTCTCGCCATCTAACTCGCCGCGCACATTGCCGGGGCGGAAGTGGCGCTGGAAGGCCACCAGAATGGCCTTCGTCTCTTCGTCCAGCACCCCTGTTTGTGGGGCCGCGTAGCCATAGCGGCGCAGCATTTCTTGCACCTCGGCGATGGGCGGCGGCGTTATGGAGGCCGGCGTCCCCGGCCAGAGGCCGATACCGGCCGCGGCCAAGCGGGCCCAATCGAACAATTCGCCGGGGTCCTCTTTACGCAGGGGTGCTACATCGGCATGGCCAAGCACGCGCGCCGGGGGGATCGGGTGCCGGCTCAGAATGTCGCCAGCCAGCCTGATCAAGCTCACCATCTGCGGCTCGGGAAACGGCCGATAGCCGAATTCATGGCCGGGATTGACCAACTCGATGCCAATGGAGCGGCTGTTGATATCGCTCTCCCCAGCCCAGGTGCTAACGCCCGCGTGCCAGGCACGATGCGCCTCGTCTACCAGGCGCGTGCAACTGCCGTCCTCATCGATGCAATAGTGGGCGCTCACCTTGGCTGCCGGATCGCACATGCGAGCCAGCGCCGCCTCCGCGGTTTCCATACCCGTGTAGTGCAGCAGCAGAATATCGATCGGATGTCCGGCGGCGCGGGTATCGAAGTTGGGCGATGGGCGATCGATCAGGGGCGCCATGGCACAAGTCTTAAACGCGATCCGCGGCCGGCGCCACGAGCTTCGGCCGGATCAAGGTGATGATTGCCACACCCAGTACGGTGAGCAAGCCGCCGACGATCAAAGCGGGGGTGAGGCGCTCGTCGAGGACGAGAACACCCGACAGAACACCAAACCCAGGGACCAGTAACATGAACGGCATCACCTGGTTGATCGCATAGCGGCGCAGCAGCCAGAACCATCCGCCGTAGCCGATGACAACAACGGCGACCGCTTGGTAGATCACAGCCATCGCCGCCCGCCAGTCGGCGGCGGCCAGGGCCGCGCCGTGCCCGTCTTCAAGAATGAACGAGGCGATGGCCAGCTGCGGTGCCGCGAATACACCGACCCAGGCATTGAGAGTCATGCCGTCGATCTCGCCCATCATCTTGATTTGGATGTTGGCCACCGACCAGATACAGGCGGCGACGATGACCAGGGCGAGGGGAATGTAGTTTCCGGCCAGGCGTGGTTCGCCGGCAATGATGGCGACCCCCACGAAAGCCACGGCCATGCCCAGCCCCCGGCGCCAGCCAAGCGTGTCATTGAAGAAGATGGCGGCAAGCAGGGCGGCGAAGGGGACCTGGAGTTGAATGGCGATGGCCGCCGTTGCCGCGTCCACATCCTTTAGGCCCGTGAACATCATGGCGAAATGCAGAAAGCCCAGGGTGAAGGAAACCAGCAACACGGGTCGCCAGCGGCCGCGCGGCGGTTTAACAAACGGGGCGAGCAGGAGACCCACCAAAGCCCAGCGCAACGACATCATGAAAATCGGTGGTAATTGAGCCAAGCCGATCTTGGCGACGGCAAAATTGAACCCCCAGATCACGGCGATAAACAGAAAAAGGAAGATGTGCAGCGGGCGGATCACAAACCTCCGCGCGACTGCTGGATGTTGTCGTAAGCGGTGTTGATGGTCGCCAGTTTCTCATTCGCCAAATCGATAAATTCCTGCGGCATGCCCTGCGCGATCAGGTGGTCGGGATGATTCTCGCGGACGAGCTTGCGGTACGCTGTCTTGATTTCCGAGTTCGTTGCATCGTGCGGGACGCCAAGAATTTCGTACGGGCTGGATTGTCCGGGCTCCATATTGCCGGCGCGTACGCGTTCCCAGCGTGTCGTATCCAGGCCGAAGATTTCCGAGACTTGTTGCAAGTACGCCATCTCTTCCGCGGAGACTTGGCCGTCGGCGCGGGCAATGTGAAACAGGCCGTCGAGTAGTTCTTCGAGAACCGCCGGGTTGTTGGCGAACATGCGGGCGACTTGCTGCGCGTAGGGTTCAAACCCGCGTACGTCGCGTCGCGCCTGATCGAAAACGCGCCCGATGTTTTTCGCTTCCTCGGGCGGGATACGGAAGACTCGCTTGAAGGCGTCGACCTCGTCGCGTGTGACCTGGCCGTCGGCCTTGGCCATCTTGGCGCCCAGGGCTATGACCGCGATGGTAAAGGCGATGCGCTTGGTGGCGTCCTCGGTATCGCCGTCGCTCGGCGTGCGCATTTTGTCGACAGCGTGGCCGGCTACGGCGCCGATCAGCGCGCCCAGCGGACCACCAAGTGCGAATCCGGCGGCTCCGCCCAGGATTTTGCCCCAAATGCTCATGTCGATTTGATGTTCGCCGGTGCGCCAATACCCTGCCAAGTGCCTGGCAGGCTTCTGAATAGCTTATTCCACGTCGGTTGGAATTCGGCAAGCCCGCGGGCTATGGTATCGCCGGCGGCGGTATCTAGGCGTCAGCGGCCAAACAATCACCGACCGCGTCCACGAGTTGCTGGCGGCGAAATGGCTTGGCTAATACCTGCGTTGCGCCGAATTTCTCGGCCATTGTCAGATAGTCTGTATCGCCGATACGCCCACCGCCGGAAATGGCGATGATTCGAATGTCCGGATCCTTGCGGCGCAGGGCGATGATGATCTCGATGCCGTCCGATTCCGGCATCATGATATCGGTGACGACCAGATCGGCCGGATGGTGTTCGAATAGGTCCAGCGCAATGGCGCCATTGCAGGCTTCGAACACGTCATGCCCTTGTTTTTCCAAGGCATTGCGCATGATCCGGCGCAGATCGTCTTCGTCGTCGATGATGAGAATGCACGCCATGTTTCGGACCTTTGGTCGTTGCTTGTTAAGGTGCTAGGCGGATGTTCGTTCGAGGGTTGGTTTGTCCAGCGCGGCGCGGACCCCGCGCGCCAGATCACGCCGTCTGTATGGTTTGTCGATCAGGTGCACGCCCTCTTCCAGGCGGCCCTGGTGGACGAGGGCATTGCGCGAATAACCTGAGGCAAACAAGACCTTGAGGTTCGGTTGCCGAGCTTTAGCTTGGCGCGCCAGTTCGCCGCCATCCATGCCGTCGGGTAAAATGACGTCGGTAAAGAGCAGGTCGATGTCCGGCCGTTCTTGCAGCATGGCCAGGGCCGTGGGCCCTTCACCTGCCTGCAGGACGGTGTAGCCGAGATTTTGCAGATGGGCGATGGCGATGTGGCGCAGATCCTCGGCGTCCTCGACCACAAGGATGGTCTCGCCCCGGCCGGCCGGCAGATCTAGATCACGAGGTCGGTCGGGTGTGAGAGAAACCACGTCGGAATTCGCTTTTGGCAAGTAGAGGCGTACGCTGGTGCCTCCACCCACCTCGGAATAGATCTTGACCTGGCCACCGGATTGTTTAGCGAAACCATAGACCATACTAAGACCCAGTCCGCTGCCCTTGCCGACCTCCTTAGTCGTAAAGAAGGGCTCGAATACGCGGGCTACGACATCCGAGGGCATGCCGGTACCGCTGTCGGACACGGTAACCGTCACGTATGATCCGGCCGCCAGTTCGTCCGCGCTATCGTCCGCCGTGTCCAGGCCAATCTCCATATTGGCGGTCTCGATCGTCAGTTTGCCGCCGGCCGGCATCGCATCGCGGGCATTGATGGACAAATTGACGATCGCATTCTCTAGTTGGCCGGCATCAACCATGGCCGGCCACAGATCCTCGGCCAGCATCGTCTCGATGTGGATGGACGAGGGGATTGTACGGCGCAGCAGCAGGGCGGTATTTGCGATCAGACCGTTGGTCGAGACAACGCGCGGTGCCAGGACTTGCTTGCGCGAGAAGGCGAGCAGACGCTGGGTCAACTCGCCGCCGCGCACACAGGCATTAATGGCCCCCTCAACGAGTGTGCGTGACTCCGGATCTTCCGCCTGGTGATCGTGCAGAATCTCGATGTTGCCCAGGATAATCCCCAAAAGATTATTGAAGTCATGGGCGATGCCGCCAGTCAGTTGGCCTAGGGCTTCGGTTTTTTGCGCTTGGCGAAGCTGCTCCTCGGTCTCCCGTTGCGCGGTCACGTCCTCGACCAGGGCGAAGTATCCTTGAACCTGCCCGTTCGGTGCGACATGCGGGATATAGCGGCCGCGAACCTGGCGGGCGATGCCGTCCGGATAGATTGCCGCATGCTCGAAGTTCACCGACTTCCCGGACAACGCCGCGGCCACATGTTGATCAAGCTGCCCGAAAAGTTGCCCAGGCAACATATCGCGGATGGATCGCCCGATTAACTCGGCGCGAGGCCGGGCGTACCAGTCCTCGCCGATCTTGTTCATGACGCGCACGCGCTCGTCAGCGTCCACATATCCGATCAGAACCGGCATGGCGTCCGAGACCAGTTGTAGCTGCATCTCGCTCTTTTTGTTCTCCTGCTGTGCGGCCTCCAGGGCTGCTTCGCGTTTTAGCAAGGCGCGCAGGGGTAATACGCGCAGCACCATGAAGATCGCGATGGCCAGCCCCAGCCCGGTGAGGCCCACCGGAATGCCGCGAAGCCAGATATGTCTGACGCTCTCTGTCAGTTCGACCATACCGACAACGGTGAATCCGTCGGTTATCGGATGGCGGGCCGTGATAGTTGGGAATGACAGGAGCCTACCAACCTCGGAGACAGGGGCGTCATCTTTGCTTAAGATTTGCAAATGCTGCGCCCAAGTCTCGTGGTTCGTGGATGGCGTCGTCGATGTCAATAACTCACTCAGGCGCTCTTCCTGATACATCCAGGTATCGGGCCGGGCGTAGACAAGCTTGGAGATTTCGGTGGCGGCGAGTCGGGCGCGGTTGCCAATCCGCTCTTGCTCGTATTGATAGGCGGTCCACAGATAGAGGAGACTGATGGCGGCGATCGTGATCCCCGCGATGACAGCGGCAATGGCCGTCAGCGATCGTCGCAGCGACCAGTCACCCGCCTGCCACATGGTTCTAGCCGCTGACGGTTGGGAGTACTTGGTGGCCGGCGTTCTCGAGAATGGCTCGGCCCTCCGCGGAATAGACAAAGTCCAGGAAAACCTTGCAGATCTGGCTGGGTTTCGCGGGAAATACGAAATAGAGTGTCTTGACGATGGGGTAGGATCCGTCGGCAATACTTTGTGGCGTAGCGGTGTGGCCGTCCAAGGTGAGTGCCTTCAATCGGCGTTTCTCGGATTGAATCACGGATAGCGACATGGTGCCCACGGACCCGGGGATGCGCTCCAGCGCATCTGCGGTCTCCTGGTCGGTGAAATACAGCGGGACTGCAGGGCGACTACGGGCTTTCGCGAGGGCCTCACGCAGGCCCGAAATGTGCTCTTCGGCCAACGTCGTGTCGGTCTCTGTCTTCGGCCGTAGGATGGGCCGTACCAATGTGCCATTGGACCACGCACTCTGCGCGCCACTGAAGATGGCAGCCAACTCGATGCTCGTGACACTGTTGACCGAGTTGTCGGTGGGCGTGGCAAAGACAAGGGCTGTCCTGCCATAGGCCCTCGTCTGCATGCCCTGCGCGCGCTCCGCGTCCTTGAGGTCACGACTGCTCACCGCCAGGTCGATGGAGCCTGCGGCCAGCGCCTTGATGCCGCCGCCGCTTCCCAGGCTTGACACCACCTCGATGACGGTAGCCTGGTGCTTGCGCGTGAAAGCCTTGGCAAGAAGACGCATGGTGCCCAAGCCGGCACCGGTGCCCCCGATTCTGAGGGATTCAGCCTGTGCGAGGGGGGCAAGGCCGGCGTTCAATGCACTCATAAGCAGCAACGCGGCCAGTGTTCGAGCGGTGGATTTGAGCATTTCTAGGGGGTCCGGAATTCCAGTTGAGCTTGCGGCCCACGCACCATGCCTTGGGATTGCGAAAAATCCCTTAAAACGAGCATTTTGCGCCCCATATTCTCGCGTTAAGAAAGCGGTGTTGATGGTATAAAAATAAAACGTTGATAATTTATCTGTAAAAAGTAATTATGCCGTCTGCATTAGCCAATCGGGGCATGGAGACCGGCGAGAATGGGAACGGCGTCTGCCGAGCGTTGGCAATTCTGGGTCGATCGGGGCGGCACATTTACCGATGTGGTGGCCCGGCGGCCCGACGGGACCTTGGTTTCCCACAAATTATTGTCGGAAAACCCAGGGCAATACCGGGATGCGGCCCTTCAGGGCATCCGCGAGCTACTGGGGGTGCCGCCCGGTACGCCGATTCCGGCGGCGGCGATCCGCGCCGTGAAGATGGGCACGACGGTTGCCACCAACGCTCTCCTAGAGCGCAAGGGCGAGCGGACGTTATTGGCGATCACCGGCGGCTTCGCCGATGCCCTGCGCATCGGATATCAGAACCGGCCGCATATTTTCAGCCGCAAGATCGAACTTCCCGAACTGCTCTACGAGCGCGTGATCGAGGCCGACGAACGGGTGAGCGCCAGCGGTGAAGCTCTAAAGCCGTTGGATGCGGGCCGGCTGCGGCGAGACCTGCGGGCGGCTTTTGACGGCGGCATTCGGTCGGTCGCTATCGTTTTCCTGCATGGCTATCGGTATCCCGAGCATGAGCGCCGGGCGGCGGAGATTGCCGCCGAGATCGGCTTTTCCCAGATCTCGGTTAGCCATCAGGTCAGCCCGTTGATGAAACTGGTCTCGCGCGGCGATACCACGGTGGTCGATGCGTATCTATCGCCAATCCTGCGCCGCTATGTGGACCAGATCGCCAGCGAGTTGGGCGAGGCGCGTTTGATGTTCATGCAGTCCAACGGCGGCCTGACCGATGCGCGGCTGTTCCAGGGCAAGGATTCCATCCTCTCTGGCCCCGCCGGCGGCATCGTCGGCGCCGTACGTACGGCGGCCATGGGCGGTGTGCGCAAGATCATTACCTTTGACATGGGCGGCACCTCGACCGATGTGGCCCACTACGACGGCACGTACGAGCGTACGTTCGAGACGCTCGTCGCAGGTGTGCGCATGCGCGCGCCCATGATGCAGATTCATACGGTGGCTGCCGGCGGTGGCTCGATCCTGCATTTCGATGGTGCGCGCTATCGGGTCGGGCCGGACTCGGCGGGCGCCGATCCGGGACCCGCGTGTTATCGGCGCGGCGGCCCCCTGACGGTCACCGACTGCAATGTCATGCTGGGCCGGATTGTCCCTGATTTCTTTCCGCGGGTTTTCGGGCCGGCGGCCGATGCGCTCCTCGATGCCGAGGTGGTGGGCACGCGCTTTGTCGCCCTGGCCGACGAGATTGGTGCGGCCACCGGTGATCAGCCACGGCCGGAAGCGGTTGCCCACGGCTTCCGCATGATCGCCGTCCAGAACATGGCCAACGCCATCAAGAAGATTTCGACCCAGCGCGGCTATGACGTGACCGAATACACCCTTTGCTGCTTTGGTGGCGCCGGTGGCCAGCACGCTTGCGATATCGCCGATACCCTGGGGATGACGCGGATTTTCCTGCACCCCTTGGCCGGTGTGCTTTCGGCCTATGGGATGGGGCTGGCGGACATCCGGGCGCTGCGCGAGCAGGCGGTGGAGAAGCGGCTCGATGACCAACTTCTAGCCGATCTCACGGGCGAACTGCAGGTGCTGGCCGATGACGCCATGGCCGAAATGCGCGCGCAGGATGTGGCGCCTGAACGGATCCAGACTCTGCGTAAAGTACACCTGCGCTATGATGGCACGGATTCCGCGCTTGTCGTGGATTTCGCCGACCAGGCTACCATGATCGCGGCTTTCGAGGACGCACATCGGCAACGCTATGGTTTTGTCATGGCCGAGAAGGCGCTTTTGGTGGAGGCCGTTGCGGTGGAATTGGTCGGCGCCACCGATGCGGAAGAAGATCCCGTCTTGGCGGTCGCCGAACGGCCGGGGCCGCTTGTGCCTACGGCACACGTACGAATGTACGCGCAAGATAAGTGGCACGAAACACCGGTATACGTGCGCGACTCGTTGCGGCCGGGCGACCAGATCGACGGTCCGTCCATCATCATGGAACCGACGTCGACCACGGTGCTTGAGCCCGGTTGGCGGGCGTGTCTGAGCGAGCGCGATCACCTGGTCCTCGATCGCGTGGTGCCGCTGGAGCGCACGCGCGCGGTGGGCACCACCGTCGATCCGGTGATGTTGGAGGTCTTCAATAACCTGTTCATGTCGATTGCCGAACAGATGGGCTCGACCCTGGAGAACACCGCTTACTCGGTAAATATCAAGGAACGTTTGGATTTTTCCTGCGCCCTATTCGATCCGGCCGGCGATTTGGTGGCGAACGCGCCGCACATGCCTGTGCACCTTGGCTCCATGAGCGAGAGCGTGCGGGCGGTCATCCGGGCCCGCGCCGGTACCATGGCACCCGGCGATGTGTACGTGCTGAACGCGCCTTATAACGGCGGTACGCACTTGCCGGATGTAACCGTCGTCACACCGGTATTCGACGATGCCGGCGCGCGCATCCTCTTTTTTGTGGGTAGTCGCGGCCATCACGCCGACATTGGCGGCATCACCCCCGGCTCCATGCCTCCGGACAGCCATACGGTCGATGAAGAGGGCGTGCTGATCGACAATGTCACGTTGGTCGACCGGGGTCGCTTTCGCGAGCAGGAGATTCGCGATCTGCTGGCGTCCGGCCCGTACCCCGCGCGCAATATCGAGCAGAACATCGGCGATCTAAAAGCGCAGATCGCCGCCAACGAGATGGGCGTGCGGGAGTTGCGCCGCATGGTAGAGCATTTCGGTCTGGACGTGGTGCTCGCCTACATGCGGCATGTCCAGGACAACGCCGAGGAGCAGGTGCGCCGGGTGCTTGATCGGCTCGGAGACGGCCGGTTCGTCTATCCCCTGGACGGCGGCGCCCAGGTCGCGGTGACAATCACCGTCGACCGCCAGGCACGAAGTGCAACCATCGACTTCACCGACAGCAGTGCTCAGCTTCCCGACAATTTCAACGCGCCGTCCGCCGTTTGCCGCGCCGCTGTACTGTACGTGTTTCGTACGCTTGTCGACGACGAAATCCCGATGAACGAAGGTGTCCTCAAGCCGCTAAACATCGTTATCCCGGAAAACTCCATGCTCAGTCCGCGGTATCCGGCGGCGGTTGTCGCCGGCAACGTGGAGACCAGCCAGATCGTTACCGATACGCTTTACGGCGCGCTTGGGGTCATGGCGGCGTCGCAGGGCACCATGAACAATTTCACCTTTGGCAACGACCGTTACCAGTATTACGAGACCATCTGCGGCGGCGCTGGGGCGGGGCCGGATTACGACGGCACGGATGCAGTGCATACGCACATGAGCAACTCGCGCCTGACCGATCCGGAGGTGTTGGAGTGGCGCTATCCGGTGCTTTTGGATTCCTTTGAGATTCGCCATGGCTCGGGCGGCAAGGGGCGGCAGCACGGTGGGAATGGCACCCGCCGGCGAATCCGTTTTCGCGAGCCGATGACCGCGGCCATTCTGGCCAGCCATCGCAAGGTTCCACCCTTCGGTCTCGACGGCGGCGCGCCTGGGTCTCTCGGCCGCACCTGGGTCGAGCATGCCGGCGGCGGCGTCACTGAATTATCCGGCACCGATACCATCGACATGACCCCTGGTGACGTTTTTGTCATCGAGACGCCCGGCGGCGGCGGCTATGGCGCGCCCGAGGAAGTCCAGCAAAAAAAGCGGAGGGCGGCGGAATGAACGACGACCAAATGAGCGCCGACCGTATGAGTGGCGACCGTCCCGGTAAGCGCGCCATCGTCTCCTCCTCCCATCTGGTCTCGGAGCGGGCGGCGGAGCTGAGTGAATTCGAGTTTGGCCTGATTATAGCCGGTCATGCCTTCGACCGCTGGGCCGTACGCTGCATGGCGGCGGCGGGGCTATCTGAATTGAGCCGGTTGGATGTCCTGGTGCTGCATTCGGTCAACCACCGCGCCCGCGACAAGAAGCTGGCGGATATCTGTTTCGTGCTCAACGTGGAGGATGCGCATACGGTTTCCTATGCTCTGAAGAAGCTGGCCCGACTGGGCCTGGTCGATGGCACCCGGCGCGGCAAGGAAATCAATTATGCGACCAGCGCCGAAGGCCGCGATGCCTGCCAGCGCTATCGTCAGGTGCGCGAGGACTGCCTGGTGGCGGCTCTTGGCGTCTTTTCCGGTCCGGGCGGCGGCGACGTGAATTCGCAGATCGGTGGATTGGCCGATCTGCTGCGCGCGTTGTCGGGCCTTTACGATCAGGCGGCGCGTGCCGCCACGTCACTCTAGGGGCGCGGTGCATGACGCGCGCTCTACGAAATTCGGCGATGAGATCGAATGTCGCCGATCAATACGGTGGGGATGGCCGGCCCGGCACGGTGCTGGACAAGGTTGATCCAAGCCGTCTACCGTTCTTACTGCAAACAGGGAGGATATAAGATCATGAAAAAAGCACTTTCCCTCATCACCGCCGGTGTGGCGGCAGGGATGCTTTCCACCTCGGCGATGGCCGCCGAGACCTGGAACATGCCGACCCCGTATTCGGACAAGAATTTTCACACGGTCAACATCCAGCAATTTGCCGACGACGTGAAATCCGCCACGGGCGGGGCTTTGGATATCGTCGTGCATGGCGGTGGCTCGTTGATCAAGCATCCGGAGATCAAGAACGCGGTGCGTGGCGGGCAGGTGCCGATTGGAGAATTCCTGCTTTCCCGCCTATCCAATGAAAGTGCGGTTTTCGGGATCGATTCCGTACCGTTCTTGGCGGCCAACTATGACGACGCCAAGAAACTGTGGGCTGCTGCGCGGCCACAGACCGAGAAGTTGTTGGACGCGCAAGGGTTAAAGGTTCTGTTCGCGGTGCCGTGGCCCCCGCAAGGGATTTACGCCAAGAAGGAGCTCAACGGCACGGACGATCTGAAGGGTCTGAAGTTCCGGGCCTACAATGCCGCTACCGAGCGTTTGGCGCAGCTCGCCGGTGCCGCCCCGACACAAATCGAGGCACCGGATATCGCGCAGGCGTTCGCTACAGGCCGGGTCGATGCGATGATCACCTCGCCCTCGACCGGTGCTAATTCCAAAGCTTGGGATTTCGTGTCGCACTACTACAACACGCAAGCCTGGCTGCCGAAGAACATCGTTCTCGTCAACTCGGCTGCCTTCGGCAAACTGGCACCTGACGTGCAAAAAGCAGTCATGGATGCCGCTGCCAAGGCCGAGACCCGTGGTTGGCAGGCGTCGATGGCGGAAACCAAGTCGAAGACCGAAGTCTTGATTAAGAATGGCATGCAAGTTCTCGATCCCGGCGACAAGCTGGCCGCCGATATGCGAAAGATTGGCGTGCAGATGACCAACGAATGGGCCGAGAAGGCCGGTGCCGATGGCGCCGCTGTTCTGAAAGCCTACAAGTAAATCCGGGGTAAGGGACGGGCCGGCCGCGTTTGCCGCGGCTGGCCCATTCCGATCTGCCATGCGCGCTAGTCTCGACATGCTTTACCGGGCCAGCGGTGCGCTGGCGGCGGTGTTGCTCGTCGCTATTGCGGGCATCGTTCTGTTGCAGGTGGGCGCCAATCTGATCGACAAGATCGTGGGTTGGTCCGGCGGTACGCCACCCGGATTGCTGATCCCCTCTTATTCCGAGTTCGCCGGCTTCTTCCTGGCCGCGTCGTCGTTTTTGGCGCTGGCCTATACTTTGCGCGCCGGTGGTCATATTCGGGTTTCCCTGGTCATCCACCACTTGCCGCCGCGCGCGCGGTGGGGCGTCGAGTTGTGGTGCACGGCGGTTGCCGGTTCGTTGACCGGGTATTTCGCGTGGTACGCCTCTCGACTGGTCTGGGACTCGCTGCGTTTCAACGATCTGTCGCCGGGTATTGTCCCGGTGCCTTTGTGGATCCCGCAAACGCCTGTCGCCCTTGGCCTGACGGTGCTCACCATTGCCTTGGCCGACGAGTTTGTCCGCGTCTTACGCGGTGGCTCGCCGACTTACGAGGACGCCGCTCAGAGTGTCTTTACGGCTGGTGACTCGCCGCCACCGTCTGGTACCGACTAGGACGGCCGCGCAATGGACTCGACGATCCTGGCGTTGGGCCTTCTCTTGGTATTGTTCGTGCTGTTGGGCAGTGGCCTGTGGGTTGCGTTGTCCCTGCTGGCGGTCGGCTTCCTGTCCATTGCCCTGTTCTCGCCGGCACCGGCCGGGCAGATCATGGCGACCACAGTTTGGGGGGCTAGCAATTCCTGGGCCCTGGCGGCGTTGCCGTTGTTCATCTGGATGGGCGAAATTTTGTTCCGCTCGCGCCTTTCGGACGATCTGTTCGGCGGCTTAGCGCCCTGGATGGCGCGGTTGCCGGGCCGGCTGATGCACGTGAACATCCTCGGTTGCGGCGTCTTTGCCGCTGTGTCCGGATCGTCCGCCGCGACCGCTGCAACTATCGGTAAGATGTCGCTGCCGGAGTTGAAAAAGCGCGGCTATGACGAGCGCATGTGTATCGGCACGCTAGCCGGGTCCGGCACTTTGGGCTTGTTGATCCCCCCGTCGATCATTCTCATCGTTTACGGCGTCGCGACCGAGGAATCCATTGCTCGCCTGTTCGTTGCCGGTGTGCTGCCCGGGATCATGCTCATCGTTCTGTTCATGGGCTATGTAGCGGTTTGGTCGCTGCTCAACCCAAGCCGGGTGCCGCCGCCCGAGCCGCACGTCCCCATACCGGCGCGCTTGCGGGCCAGCGGTCGGCTGATACCGGTATTGCTGCTCATCGCCGGGGTCATCAGCTCGATTTACTTAGGCATCGCCAGCCCGACGGATGCGGCGGCCGTTGGCGTATTGCTGTCGCTGCTGCTGTCGTGGTTCTCCGGCAGTTTGACCCGGCAAACCTTTATCGACGGGATCATGGGAGCGACCCGCACCTCGTGCATGATCGCCTTTATTCTCGCCGGGGCGGCCTTTCTCACTGTCGCCATGGGCTTTAGCGGCGTCCCGCGTCTGCTGGCGGAATGGATCAGTACCTTGGGCCTATCGCCCTATATGCTGATCGTGGCTCTGACCCTTTTCTTCGTGGTGCTGGGGTGTTTTCTGGATGGCATCTCGGTGGTGGTGCTCACCACGGCGGTGATCCTGCCCATGGTGGAGCAGGCCGGTATCGACACCATCTGGTTCGGCATCTACATCGTTCTGGTGGTCGAGATGGCGCAGATTACACCGCCGGTCGGCTTCAACCTGTTCGTGCTGCAAGGCATGACCGGCCGCAATATCCTCTACGTGGCAAGGGCGGCGCTGCCGTTCTTCACCATGCTATTGGTCGGGGTGATCTTGTTGGTTCTCTTCCCCGGCATTGCCACCTGGCTGCCGGAGCGGATGGCTAGCCTTTAGATCTCTCCCGGCATTTCGCGGGCGAAGGGCACCGGCGCGGGTGCTGGTGCGTCCAACTCTCGAGCATAGCGGTGACCGGCGTAGACGGCGGCGGCGATGGTGCTTGGTGCGAGGGCGTCACCGATGGCTGTCACGTTTTTGATCCCCGCGTTGGCCAATGCTTCCGGCTTTGCCAAGAGCGCACGGTAGAGCGCCTCTTCCGGCAGACGCGCCGTTACCGTAACCAGTGACGCGCAGGGTATTTCGCTTTCCCGGCCGGTGAAGACGCAGGCGATTTTGGCGTGTGCGCCGTCGACGGCGATCAGGTTGCGGTTGGCGACGATGGTCACGCCTAGTTCAAGCAGGCGAACCTGCACGTGCTGTAGCTCCAAGGTGTATTCGGTCCATGCCGAGGCGGCCAAGGCCGGCGTGATCAAGGTGACTTCCAGGCCGTCGCGACGCAGCTTTTCGGCCAAAACGCCGCCCATGTAGAAGTGATCGTCGTCGAAAACCACCACCGGCCCCGTGGGTGCGGCGCCGGCCATGATGTCGTCCGGTGCATAGACGCTGCTGCCATCCAAGCCGGGTAGCGCCTCGCTGTTGGCGCGGCCGATGCCGTCGCGGCGCCAGGCGGCGCCGGTGGCGACGACCACCCGGGCGGCACCGAATTCGCGCACATGATCGGCGGTCAGCCGGCTATCGCGATAGAGCGATACGTTTGCCATGTTGGCAAGCTGCTGTACCCGGTAGTCGCGCACCCGCCCCCAGGCGGCCAGGCCGGGCAGGCGGGATTCTCGCGCCACCCGGCCGCCCAGCTCATCGCCGGCCTCGGCCAAATGAACGGTATAGCCGCGCTGACCCAAGGCGCGGGCACATTCCAGCCCGGCGGGACCGGCGCCGACCACAAGCACCGTATCGTCCGAGGCGCGTGGGGCGATGACCTCCGGGTGCCAGGACTTGCGCCATTCCTCGCCCATGGTCGGGTTCTGGGTGCAGCGGATCGGCGTCGAGGTGTTGTCGCCGGAGACGCAGATGTTGCAGCCGATGCACTCGCGAATATCTTCCGGGCGGCCATCCTCGATCTTCTTCGGCAGGAACGGGTCGGCGATGGAGGGGCGGGCGGCGCCGATGAAATCCAAAATGCCGCCGCGGATTTGCGCCACCATCGTATCGGGCGAGGTGAAGCGGCCGACGCCGACCACCGGTTTGCTGGTCAGTTTTTTGACGAAGGCGACATAAGGCTCCTGATACCCCTCGGCGGCGAAGCGGGATGTATTGGAGTCGTTCTGCCAGTCGCTGATGTTCACGTCCCACAGGTCGGGCAGCTCGGCGAGCATCTCGATGACCTCGCGGCCCTCGACGGCGCTGGTGATGCCCTTGGGGCCGAGCAACTCGTCCACGGCCAGGCGCACGACAACCGCGCAGGTGTCGCCCACCGCCTCCTTCGTTTCCTCGATCAATTCGCGAAAGAAGCGCGCCCGGTTCTCCAGACTGCCGCCGTATTCGTCCGTGCGCTGGTTGCGCCGCTTCTGCAAGAAATGCATGGGCAGGGACAGATCGTGCCCGGCATAGACATAGATGATGTCGAAGCCCGCCTTGCGGGCGCGCAGCGCTGCCTGCCGATGCCAGCGGCGGCATTCGCGGATATCGGAGAGGTCCATGGCCCGCGCCTGCACCGGGTCGTAGCGGGTGACCGGCAGGTGCGAGGGGCCCATGGGAATTTCGCGGCTATAGCGGTTGGCGGTGGCCGGACCCTGGTGCACCAGTTCGACACCCGCCAGGGCGCCGTGCGCGTGCACCGCCTCGGTCATGCGTGCCTGCGCCGGTATGTCGCGGTCATCCCACAGGCGCGCTTCGTTGGCCGGGGCGACATCGCTGCTCGGGTGGATCTCGCACTCTTCCGTGCAGATTACCGCCCAGCCGCCCTCGGCCTTCACCCCGCGCATGGCGGCGACCGCTTGCGGCATTGTGTGGCCCATGCCGTTGCAATGGGGCACCTGGTAAAAGCGGTTCTTCGCCGTCACCGGGCCGATTTTGACCGGCTCGAACAAAATGTCGTACCGCGGATCCCGCGCCATGATTCGTCCCCGATCCGTTGTGCAGCCCAGATTGGGTGCCGTTTGACCAGTTGGTCAATGGGATGTTTGCCTCACCTGACTTGCTGCTATACTGCGGCGAGAAGGAGAAGGGAAGTGGCGGCCACGACAAAACGTAAAGACCCGGTGATTGAAGAGCTCCGCCGGTTGTTGGGGACGCGCCTTTCCACCTCGGGCGCGGTGCGCGATCAGCACGGCCGCGACGAGTCGTATCACACGGTTCATGCGCCGGATGCGGTCGCTTTTGCTGTGTCCACTGAAGAAGTGGCCGAGATCGTCAAGATCTGCGCGCACCACAAGAAACCGGTGATTCCCTTCGGCTCCGGCACCTCGCTTGAGGGTCAGGTAATGGCCCTGCACGGCGGCATCTGCATCGATACCTCGCAGATGAACGAAATCCTGGAGGTGAACGCCGAAGATCTGGATTGCCGCGTGCAAGCCGGTGTCCAGCGCCTGCAACTCAACGAGTATTTGCGGGATACGGGCCTTTTCTTTCCCATCGATCCGGGGGCGAATGCCTCCATCGGCGGCATGGTGGCGACCCGCGCCTCGGGCACGAACGCGGTCCGCTATGGTACCATGCGCGAGAACGTGTTGGGCATGACCGTCGTGCTCGCGGACGGGCGCATCATCCGCACAGGCGGGCGGGCGCGAAAATCTGCGGCGGGTTATGATTTAACCCGGCTGCTCGTCGGTTCGGAAGGGACGCTCGGTGTTATCACCGAAATATCCTTGCGCCTCTATGGCATACCGGAAGCGATTTCGGCTGCGGTCTGTCCGTTTGATAGCCTCGCCGGGGCCGTCAATACGGTCATCCTGACCATCCAATCCGGCATTCCGGTGGCGCGCATCGAGCTTTTGGACGAAGTCCAGATGGGCGCCATCAACAAGTATTCCAAGATGAGCCACCCGGAGCAGCCAACGCTGTTTTTCGAGTTTCATGGCAGTGAAACAGGCGTCCGTGAGCAGGCCGAGCGTGTGGGCGAGATTGCCGTCGAATATGGTGCCAAGGGTTTCGATTGGGCCATTCGACCTGAAGACCGGAGCCGCATGTGGCAGGCTCGCTACGACGCTTACTATGCCGCCATCGCCCTACGGCCGGGGGCAAAGGGCTGGGCGACGGATGTGTGCGTGCCGATCTCGCGCCTGGCCGAGTGTATCCTGGAAACCCGGCGCGATATCGATGCCTCGAACCTGACGGCGCCGATCGTCGGGCACGTGGGCGATGGCAACTTCCATATCACCTTCGTCATCGACCCGGATGATCCGGAAGAGATGATGCGGGCCGAGGCGCTCAACGAACGCATGGTCATGCGGGCCTTGGCGATGGGCGGAACGTGCACCGGCGAGCATGGGGTCGGCACCGGCAAGATGCATTTTCTAGTGGCCGAACACGGCGAAGCCGTTGCCGTCATGCGCCAGATCAAAGTGGCGCTCGATCCAGACAATATAATGAACCCAGGTAAGATTCTGCGCCTTTAGGCCGATCTAGACCGGGAAATGAGCGAAAGCAGCAACTCACCGACACCGGAGAGCTTGGCGCCGTACGTCTGGCATACGCTGACGGGCGAGGACGCATTGCGCGCGCTTGCCTGCACCACGGCCGGCCTGAGCGAGGCCGAGGCGGCGGAGCGTCGGGCGGTCTTTGGCGCCAACGTCCTGCCACGGCGCAAGCACACCAGCGTCTTCGCCATCTATCTGCGCCAGTTCAAGAACCCACTGGTCTACCTGCTGCTCGCCGCCACCGCCGTGTCCCTGGGTGTTGGCGATATGACCGATGCGTTGTTCATATTCCTGGTGCTGCAGGCAAATGCCGCCATCGGGGCCTATCAAGAGTGGCAGGCCGAAACCAACGCGGAATCCCTCGATCTTCTGGTGCAGAAATTTGCCGTGGCCTTGCGCGACAGCTTGCCTCGGCAACTCGATGCCGCTGATCTTGTGCCGGGCGACATTGTGCGCCTGGGCTCGGGCGCCATGGTACCCGCGGATGTGCGACTGCTCGAGATGCAGGAGCTGAGCATCGACGAATCGCTGCTGACCGGCGAGTCGTTGCCGGTTGAGAAGGACTCGGCCGCTGTGCTTGCCGTCGATGCACCGTTAGGCGACCGGCGCACCATGCTCTATGCCGGCACGACGGTTCTCTCCGGGCGCGCCACCGGCGTGGTAGCGGGGACCGGGCGCGAGACGGAGATCGGCCGTATTGCCGAGGCACTGGCCACAGGGCCGGCGCCACCCGCGCCGCTGGTTGCGCGATTGGCCCGGCTTGGCCGCGTCATTGGTGTCGCGACAATGGTACTGATCGGCCTCATCGCGGCGGTGCAGATTGTCCAAGGTGTGCCGGTCGGCACGGTGTTTCTGGTTGCCGTTGCCCTGGCCGTGGCGGCTATTCCGGAAGGCCTGCCGGTGGCGATCACTGTTGCGCTCGGCATCGCGACTAACCGCATGGCGCGGCGCAATGTCATCGTCCGGGCGCTGCCGGCGGTCGAGGGGCTGGGGGCGTGCACTCTGATCGCCAGTGACAAGACCGGCACACTGACGTGCAATGAACTCACCATCCGGCGCGTCTGGTTCGACACGACCTCCGAGGGCCGTTCCATCATTGATGTTGGTGGCGAGGGGTACATCCCGACGGGCCGTGCCACGGTCGACGGCCATGACCTGCGGCCGGACGAGCAGGCGACCCTACATGCCTTAGCGGTCAGCGGGGCCGTGTGCAACGAGGCCAGCTGGCGGATGGTCGCGGGCGAGGTCGAGCACTTTGGCGACACGGTCGACGTCGCTTTCCTCGTTCTGGCGGCCAAGTTGGGATTTGAGCCGGCGGAAGCATCGCCGCGGATCGGCATCATTCCCTACGAGCCGCAGCGGCGTTTTGGCGCCACCTTTACCGGCACGCCAGGGTCCGGCCTGGCAACGGCACACGTCAAGGGTGCGGCGGAAGTTGTTTTGCCCATGTGTACCGGTAGCGAAACGGCACGGGCTCTTGCTCAGGCCGATGCCATGGCCGACGCCGGGTTCCGGGTGCTGGCGGTGGCCGCTGGCGAGGTTGCGGAGACCATAGCGCACGGTGCCCATCCAAATGCCCTGAAGAACCTACGCCTGCTTGGCCTTGTTGGGCTCATCGACCCGGTGCGGCCCGAGGTGCCGGCGGCGATCGCGACCTGCCGGGCGGCGGGCATCGAGGTTCGCATGATCACCGGCGACCATCCGAACACCGCTCTCGCGATCGCGCGCGAGCTTGGAATTGCCAGTGCGCCGGATCAGGTCGTTACCGGCAGCCAGCTTGCCGCGGCCAGCGACGATCCGGCGGCATTCGAGCGCTTGGTGGCGGCGGCCCCTGTGCTGGCGCGCGTGGAGCCGATCCAGAAACTTTCGGTCGTGCAGGCGCTACAGCGCGCCGGACATGTGGTTGCCGTAACCGGCGACGGCGTCAACGATGCGCCGGCCTTGGCGGCCGCCGACATTGGCGTGGCCATGGGGCGGGATGGGACCGATGCCGCCCGTGGTGCCGCCGATCTCATTCTGACCGACGACAACTTTGCCTCCATCGTCGGTGGGGTGGAGGAAGGGCGCGTCGCCTACGCCAATGTGCGCAAGGTGATCTATTTGCTTATCGCAACCGGGCTGGGCGAGATTGTATTGTTCATCTTGGCCATCGCCGCGCAACTGCCGCTGCCGCTCTTTGCCGTGCAGCTACTTTGGCTCAACCTGGTTACCAATGGCATTCAAGATGTGGCTCTGGCCTTCGAGAAAGGCGAGCCGGGCGTTCTCGGCCAACCGCCTCGGCGACCGCATGAGCGGTTGTTCGACCGGCGGATGATTACCCAGATCCTGGTTGCCGGCACCTATATGGGTACGGCGGGCTTTGTCTTTTACGCCTGGGCTTTGGCCCAGGGCATGCCACAGGAAACAGCGCGCAACCTGCTGCTTTTGCTCATGGTGCTGTTCGAGAACGTGCATGCCCTCGATGCCCGTTCCGAGCGGCGATCGGTCTTTCGCGTGCCCTTTGCGGCGAATCCATTTTTGATTGTGGCCATCCTGGGGGCGCAGGCCATGCATATTGGGGCCATGTACCTGCCGGGCCTTCGCGACGTGCTGGATATACAGCCGGTCGGTATTGTGGCATGGCTCTCGGTCTTGGCGGTCGCGGCGTCGTTGCTCGTGGTGATGGAGGCATTCAAGGGACTGGCGGCGTGCCGCCAGTCTCGCTGACGCGAAGCATCGCACTCGGCAAGGACTTGTAGCCGCTTCTCAGCCACCTATCTTACGAAGATCGCGTGTTTTACGTCAGTCGGCCGACGTGTCGTCAGGCTCGGCTTCGGCCTCCGGATCGACGGCCCCCGGATCGACCACTGCGGGGTCGTGGCCAAGCGGTACGACGGCGGGGCGCACCCGGTCACGCTCGGACCGGCCACGATTTCGGCCGCGACGGTTCGCCGCGATGCTCGTTTCGACGGTACTTGTTTCGGCGGCGCTCGTTTCCACAGGGTGGCGCTTATGCTGCCTGCGGTAACTATCGAGGCTGATGATCTCACCCATGCTGTGATGTCCCTGCAATTCAGGAATGGTTTGCACTGTTTGCCCGATCACAACAGTTTTATTAGCTTAACTGAATCGAAGCCGCGCGCAATGGCGACTTCGCCCAGTAGCGATCAAATTCGTAACGATCAATTTTGTTTTCCGGCGATTGCGCGCCGGTGGGAATAAAACCAGTTGTGAAGAAATTCGGTATTGGCCTGCTGGCCGTCCTCGTCCTGCTCGTTGCGGCGGTTCTTGTCGCGCCGAGCTTTATTGATTGGAACGTCTACAAAGACCGCATCGTCGCGGAGGCTCACAAAGCCACCGGCCGTGAGCTAACCATCGATGGCGACATCAGCTTGGCGCTATTACCGGCGCCCGCCCTGTCGGTTGAGAACGTCAGGTTGGCCAACGCCGTCGGCGGATCCGAGCCCACTATGGTCACGCTGGACTCGCTAAAGGTGCGTATCGCCGCCTGGCCTCTGCTGCAAGGACGGCTCCAAGTGGACAGTGTCGCACTGGTGAAGCCGACAATCCTGGTCGAGGTGCTGCCCGATGGGCGGGGCAACTGGGATTTAGGCGCTGACGAGCAATCCGCCGAGTCGGGTGAGGGTAGGGCGGCGGACCTTCCCGGTCAGGTAACCCTCGGCAGCGCGATAATCAGCGACGGCACTGTAATCTACCGAGACGCCGCCGCCGGCCGTGACGAACGGATTTCCGGGTTGAATGCGGAAATCGCCGCCGAGTCTCTCAAAGGTCCTTTCGCGGCTCAGGGCGAAGCTGAGGTGCGCGGCATAGAGACCGTTTTCGAATTCAATGCGGGCCGCTTGGCAAGTGAAGGGGCCAGTGCTCTGGCCCTGATGTTGAAGTTGCCGGCATCGGGGACGCAGGTGAATTTCAACGGCGCCATCTCGACCCATCCTGACGGCATGTCGTTACGCGGCCGGGTCAAGGCGGGCGGCGACGACCTGGCGGCTCTTTTTCAGGTGCTTGGGAGCGGGATGGCTGCGCCACCCCTGGCCAAGCCATTTACCGTGGAGACCGATCTTGCGTTGGACGCACAACGCATCACCGCGACGGACGTGAGATTTCGGCAAGGAGACGTTTCCATCGAGGGTGCCGTGCACGTTTCGCCGGGTACGCCGCTCGATGTGCAACTCAATCTTTCTACCCAGCGCATCGATCTGGATGCGTTTCTGGCAGAAAGCGGCGGTCCGAGCGCCGCCGATACGGCCGAAGCACCGGCAGCGGTTAGCGGCGCAACCGACGTGCCGCCGACGGACGCCGGTTTCGTGCTTCCCGATATCATCACCGGATCGGTTCAGGCTGCCGTGGATACCCTGGTTTTTCGCGGTCAGGTCATCCGCCAGGTCCTGGTCAACGCGGAAATGGCCGACGGCCAGATTAAGCTGAGCCAGGGGATTGCGCTGTTGCCCGGCGGTTCGGATGTTTCGCTGACCGGCGCCCTGACAACACCGGGCCCAAGTGGGCAGCCGCGCTTTGCCGGGCGAATCGAGGCGGCCTCGGACAACCTGCGTGCCGTTCTCGATTGGCTTGGCACGGATGTAACGGCGGTGCCGGCGGATCGGCTGCGCCGTATGACCTTGATCGGCGACGTTGAGGCGACGCCGGATCGAGTGACCCTCAGCGATCTCGATTTGCGCGTCGATGTAAGCCGGGCGACCGGCGGCATCGCTGTGGCCCTGCGCGACCGCCCGGCCTTCGGCGTTGGCCTGGCTATCGACAAGCTCAATATCGACGCTTACCTGCCGCGCGACGTACCGGCGGACGCGCCGGGTGCGGCCGTATCGCTTAGCGGCGATGGCCAAGCCGCCGACGCACCGCCCGGCGGGGTGGCTTTTCTCGATACGATCGATGCCAATCTGGATGTCCGCCTGGGCAATCTGACCGCGCGCGGTGTGACGGCGCGCGATCTGCATCTCGACGTGACGCTGCAACGTGGCGCCGCGGTTCTGCGCGAGGCACTTATCGCCGATCTGGCGGGCAGCAGCGCGCGCCTTTCCGGTGCGGTTGCCGGGCTGTCCACGGTGCCGACGTTCGATGGCACAGCGCAGGTGACCATCCCCGACCCGGTGCGGGTGGCAAAGGCGCTTGGCATCGAATCCGATGCATTTGCGCGGCTGGGGCCGTTCGATGTGGGCGGAACGCTCAAGGGCTCGGCCCGGGATGTCACCTTCGACGTCACGCTGCAGGCGATTGACGGTCGGCTGGACCTCGCCGGAACGGTGCAACCCGCCGCGGAAAAGCCCAGCTTCGACGTGGCGCTGACGGCGGTGCATCCGAGCCTTGCAAAATTGGCCGATGCCCTAACGAGCGATCTGCGTCTCGATCCGGGGCTCGGCGGGCTCGACCTCAAGGCACAAGTGACGGGAACGGCCGAACGGTTCACCATAGCCGATCTTTCCGGCCAAATCGGTCCGACCGAGGTTTCGGGGTCTATCGGTGCCGATCTGTCGGGCGCTAGGCCGGTGGTGAGCGCCGATCTAGTGACCAGCGAATTGCCGCTTGCGGGACTAATGGCGCCGGCCGGCGGCGGCAAAGCTGGTGCGGCAGCACCTGGTAGCAATCGAGGCACGGCCAGCGGCAAAACGGAACGTTGGTCGACAGAGCCAATCGATGTCTCGGCGCTTGGGATGGTCGATGCCGAGGTCAAGCTGCAGGCGCAGGCCCTGGTAATGGATACGCTGCGTCTCGACAATGCGGTTCTCGATGCCGGGTTGGCCGACGGTGTCCTCGATCTGCGCAAGCTGACCGGCACGTTCTATGACGGGGCGCTGTCGGTGAGCGGCAAGATCGTGGCCGGCGAGGGCCTGGAAGCGGCGTTGGCGGTGACCGCTATAGAGATGAACCTGGGGCGCTTGGTGCAGGACCTGGCCGACAGCGACCGGATCAGCGGGCCGCTGAACCTCAATGCATCGCTCACCGCGCAAGGCAAGAGCGAAGCGGAGCTGATCGGCTCCCTCGCGGGCAAGGGCGATCTGAGCGGCACGCTCACCGTCAAGCGCAAGGCAGAAGAGGAAGTCGGCGCCGTCGTGCTCGGCATTCTCGGTGACAAGGTTAAGGAGATTCGCGGGGTCACCGATACCACCAACGTCTTGGTCGGCGCCTTCGCTGGCACACCGGCGGCGCTAAAGGGCACATTCACGGTTGAGAAGGGTATCGTCAGCACCGACGATACGAAGGTAGACGGCCACGAGGCGACGGCCTTGACGCAAGGCACGATCGCCCTGCCGGCCTGGCAGATCGATACGCGGACCGATGTCTTCCGGGCGCAGGATACGACCACACCCTATCTGACCGCCGAGCTGCGCGGACCCTTGGACAAACCAAACCCGCGCATCAGCGGCCAGCCGTTTCAGCGTCAGCCAACCGCGCCAGAGGTGCAGCCACCTGCCGACGCTCCGCCGGCACCAACAGCTCCGGCCCCCATCAAGCCCGAGGACATCATCAAGGAAGGTCTGAAGGGCTTGCTCAAGGGTTTGCCGAAGTAAAACCGGGCTATGTTCTAGCGCGCGATTCCTCCCGGTTGTCATCCCGGACGTTAGGCGAACCCAAAAATCAGTGAATTTTTGTGCGTGAGCCTTGCGATCCGGAATGACGAATGAAGTTTCAATCCCTTCAACTTCTGAACCAGGACTCTAGCGATTGCCTCAATTCCCACCGCCGGCGGCCACACGCTCCAACACATACACGCGAACAGCACTCGACAGATTGCCCTGGCGGTCCTTGTCGATGCGTTCGATCAAGGTGTTCAGGGAAATGCCATCGGCGGCGGCGAATGCTTTCAGGCGCTGCCAGAAGGCTTCTTCGATGCTGAAGCTGGTCCGGTGTCCGGCGACGGTCACCGAGCGCTTCCGAACCGCCTGACCCATGGCCGCGTCAATCCTTGCCGCGCGGCCCGAGCATATCTTCGGGTTTGACCCATTGGTCGAATTGCTCGGGCGTAAGCAAGCCAAGCGATACCGCAGCGTCCTTCAGGGTAGTGCTTTCGGCATAGGCCTTCTTCGCCACCTTGGCGGCATTGTCATAGCCGATGTGCGGGTTGAGGGCGGTGACCAGCATCAACGAACTGCGCATCAACTCGGCAATGCGTCCGGCGTCAGCCTCGATGCCGACCACGCAGTTGTCCGTGAAACTATCGCACGCATCACCGATCAGCTTGGCCGATTGCAATAGGTTATAGATCAGCACCGGCTTGAACACGTTGAGTTCGAAATGCCCGTTCGAGCCGGCTACGGTAATCGTCACGTGGTTGCCCATGACCTGGGCGCAGACCATGGTCAGGGCCTCGGCCTGGGTCGGGTTCACCTTGCCGGGCATGATCGACGAACCGGGTTCGTTCGCCGGCAAGCGCAGTTCGCCGATGCCACAGCGCGGACCACTGCCTAGCAGGCGGATGTCGTTGGCAATCTTCATCAGTGAGACGGCCACCACATTGAGAGCGCCGGAGGCTTCGACGATGGCATCGTGCGCGGCGATACCCTCGAACTTATTTTCGGCGCTGACGAAAGGCAGGCCGGTGATGGTCGCTACTTCCTTGGCAAAGGAATCGGCGAAGCCGGCGGCGGCATTCAGGCCCGTGCCCACCGCCGTGCCGCCCTGCGCCAGGGCATAGAGGTTGGGCAAGGCGCCGCGCAGACGGCCGATGCCGCGCTCGACCTGGGCGGCGTATCCGGAAAACTCCTGGCCCAAGGTCAGCGGTGTCGCATCCATCAAATGAGTGCGGCCGATCTTGACAATCTGGGCGAAGGCTTTCGCCTTGGCATCCAGCGCCGTGTGCAGGCGCTCAAGCGCCGGAATGGTCTCGCCCTGAATTTGTTGAACGGCGGCGATGTGCATAACTGCCGGGAAGCTGTCGTTGGACGATTGGCTCATGTTGCAGTGGTCGTTGGGGTGCACCGGCGACTTGCCGCCGCGCTGGCCCGCCAGCATCTCGTTGGCCCGCCCGGCGATCACCTCATTGGCGTTCATGTTGCTCTGCGTGCCGGAGCCGGTCTGCCAGACCACCAGCGGGAACTCATCCAGAAGCTCGCCGGCCGCCACTTGCTCGGCGGCGGTGCAGATGGCCTCACCCAATTTTTTGTCGAGGGCTCCCAAGGCCATGTTGGCGCGCGCCGAGGCCAGCTTTTGGATGCCGAGGGCCTTGATGAGGGTCGGCGGCAAGCGTTCGCCGCCGATACGAAAGTTCTGTAGCGAGCGTTGCGTCTGGGCGCCCCAATAGCAATCGACCGGCACCTGGATCTCGCCCATGGTGTCGCTTTCGGCGCGGGTTTTTGTCTGTTTGCTCATGGGGATTTCCTTTTGGCCACCTTGCGTTTGCCGCCCTTTTTCTTTTTGCCCTTGCGCGCCCGCTGGGCGGCAGCGAGCGCCATCTCCGCCCATGGCAATAGGGCGCTGGGATCGTCGAGCGAACCGTCGGGCGCCGTCCTATAAGACATGGTGATCGATTCGCCGTTGCGGGAAAAGACGAAGGGCTGTGCGCCGGCAGCGGCGAACTTGGCTTCGGTTTCGCTGTCGATCTTCAGGAACAGCACGTCGTCGGCGATCAAGGCGAACATCGTATCGTCCATATAGATACCCCAGCCGCCGAACATGGCGCGCGCCCGGGCCGGTCCGAGGGGCAGCAGCAGCCCGAGCACACCATCGACGAATGTCCGGTCCTTGCTCATCGCGCCCCCTCTACCTCATCTAGAAACCCTGCAGCGGCATCCGTTGCTTCGCGCCAGGTCATGTCCTTGTCGCGCCCGCTCTTCTTGCGCGGCACCAGGTCGTGGTCGCCATCCTCGATCCAGTGTACGCGAATGGCTGGTGACAACGGGTATGTGGCCACCTCCGGGGCATCACCCAGGGGATCGCGTGTGCCTTGCACCACGAGCGTTCGCGTTGCCAGGTCGGCCAGATGCGCCGTGCGCAATCGGTCCGGCTGGCGCGGCGGGTGAAAAGGATAGCCCAGGCAGAGCAAGCCCTGGACCCGGCACTCGTCGGCCACCAAACTGGCCATGCGCCCGCCCATGGATTTGCCGCCGATGACGATGTTACCGGCTCCCAGAGCGGCAATGGCGGCGCGCCAAGACTCGAGAAGGCGCGGCTGCCGGTCCGGTGGCCGGCGTCGGCCATCTCTGCGCCGCGCCGCCATGTACGGAAATTCGAAGCGGGCGACGCGCCAGCGGCCGCCACCTGCCGCCGCCAGATCAGCGGCCAGCGAATTCATGAAACCTGTGTCCATCGGTGCTCCGGCGCCGTGCGCCAAGGCAACCGTCATCGGTGCCGTGGCCGGGCCATCGAAGAGAAAATCGGGAAGTGTGTCGGACTTGGACGCAAGCATGACGGTCCCACTGTTCCGGCGCGCTTGGTGGGTTAATCTATTTGCGGCGAAAGGAATCCAGCGGAACCACGTTTTCCGAGCTGTCGGCGGCAGCTGGCGTTGCGTCTTCGGGGGGTGATTCGCCAGGGGTCGATTGATTGGCGCCGCCAATGGCTGGCTCGGACGATGAGTCTTGCGGTACCTCGCCGGGGCTGGCCTTGCCCTGACCATCGGCCACGTCGAACTGCAGCCCAAAGCGGACCGAGGGATCGGCGAATGCGACGACCGCGGCATAGGGCACGGTCAGCTGTTCCGGCACGTCCGAGAAGGTCAGAGTCACCGAGAATTTATCGGCGCCGACGTCCAGCCCCCAGAACTGATGCTGTAGAACGATCGTCATGTCGCCGGGATAGCGTTGCCGCAAGTGATCCGGGACCATGACGCCCGGATCGTCTGTACGGAACGTGATGTAGAAGTGGTGCTCTCCCGGCAGGCCGTGCTTGGCGACGTGGGTGAGGGCTTTGCCGACGACGCCACGCAGCGCCTCCTCGACCATGCTGTCGTATCTGAGTTCGTTTTCCGCCATGCCCGCACCGTACCCCCCTGCGCCGCCGCCGTCGAGCCCAAGGCGCCGCTTTGTTTCGCGATTGGTTGTGTCAATTTTTTGAAGTGGGGCGCTTCTGTTGCCAGGTGCGCCCCGAACCCCGCCTAGGCTTGTGAAGGCTTAGGACTTAAGACTTTGGCTTACCAGCTGCACTTAAGCAGCGAGGCGAGCCTCACTGTAGTTGTCATTTGCAACTATGTGATGGCCCGATAACGGCGGTACCATGCCGGGTGCCGAACATATCTTTACCACGCGCGTCGATCCTATTTCGCCCCCGTCTGTGGTCCTCCTTCGCCAAGGCTCCGGAGGACATGCCCTCCAAAGCCCATAGGGCGAAGGAGGGGAAACTGGTGGAGGCGCCGGGTACTGCCCCCGGGTCCGCAGCGCTTATTTCACATGCCCGTGTAGCGCCATAGTCGGTTTCCCGACATCCCCAATATAGGCATTTCCAGTTACCAAATAAAGCCCTGCCGAATGGGATGACGGTCGCCGAATCGGTGGCCCGTTCATATACTGCTAACCATAATCCACAGATTTCAGACGGCCCCCGGCCGAGCAGGGGTCGGCAAACACCATCAAACTAAGGTAGGCTTACGCGCATGAGTGCATCGCGAAAGAGCAACAACGACACGCCACGGCCCGAATCCGGGATCCAACGGCGCCTTCTCAACGAGGCGCAAGAGGCCGAGGTGCGCGAGCAGCGCGAGAGCCGGACGGCCACCCGGCGGGCCACCGTGCCGGCCCTGGAGGAGATCCTTTACGAGCCGCTACCGGTGCTCGACCACGGCTTTGTCCGCGTTGTCGACTATATGGGCGATGATGCGGCGATTGTGCAGGCAGCCCGTGTTTCCTACGGCAAGGGGACCAAGCAGACCCGCGGCGATATGGCCCTGATCGACTATTTGCTGCGCCATCGGCACACGACGCCCTTCGAGATGTGCGAGATCAAGTTCCATGTGAAGCTGCCGATCTTTGTCGCGCGCCAATGGATCCGCCACCGCACAGCCAATGTGAACGAATATTCGGCGCGCTATTCGGTCCTCGATAGGGAGTTCTACATTCCGGCGCCGGAGCATCTGGCGGCTCAGTCGCAAGCGAACCGGCAGGGGCGCGGCGAGGTGCTGGAGGGCGCGCAGGCGGCCCGAGTCCTCGAAATTCTGCGCGAAGACTCGGCGCGGACCTATGAGCACTACGAGGAGATGCTGAACCAGCGCGAAGACGGCAGCATCATCGACGAGGACCAGCCGGGCCTGGCGCGCGAACTGGCGCGCATGAATCTGCCCCTCAATATCTATACCCAGTGGTATTGGAAGTGCGATTTGCACAATCTTCTGCATTTCCTGTCCCTGCGCGCCGATCCGCACGCCCAGTATGAAATCCGGGCTTATGCCGATGCCATGCTGGAAACGGTCAAACGCTGGGTGCCAGCGACCTATGAGTCGTTCGCCAAGAACGCCATGGACGGCGCGCGGTTGTCCGGTCCGGCGCTCAAAATCGTCCGCCGCCTGCTTGCCGGCGAGGCGGTTGTGCAAGAAGACTCCGGGCTCTCGAAGCGGGAATGGGCCGAGTTAATGACGGCGCTCGGCCGGGAGGCCTGACTGGCGCCCGGTTCTTGATTGATTTGGGCCGGACTGTGTTATGCTTCCATGTGCCGCGATACGAAAATTTGGGGGGACAGCATGGCAGGCATTCACACCGTTTTTGGGGCGCTGTGGCGTGATCGGTCCGGCATATCGTCGACCGAGTACGCCATGCTGACGGCGGTGGTCGCCCTGGTCGTGGTGGTGGCTATCGGTCAGCTATCCGGCACCGTCTCCGGCACCATGGACCGGGCCGCCGGTTGCCTTGATGGCACCCTAACGCCGAGTAGCTGCAAGTAGCTATCAGGTTAGCGGCTCTGCCGAATGCCTGAAAATATGCGGGCCATTTGTTGCGCGTGAGTTGGATCGTCGCCGTCTTGTTCGCACCAGATAGCGGACAGGCAGGCATAGCAAAATGCAAAGGACAGCGTCCGCTGCAGGTCGAGAGTTAGGCGGTCGGCCAGAATTTCCGCGTGGGCAAGCGCGCGTTTTGGCACACGAACGATTTCCGGATACCGGCAGGGATTGCACAACGCATTCGCAAGATCGTAATGACGGTCGCCAAACAATCCTTTCGGATCGATAGCGAGCCAGCCGCGCTCCCGATGCCGTAGAATATTGTCGTGGTGAATATCCCCGTGAAGTGGCTGGCGCGTTTGCGTGGTTTCCAGGAGGTCAGCCGCTAGCCCTGCGGCGGCGCTCTGAATGTCGTCGCCACACTGCCGCCGAGCAAGCAGCGGTTCCATAAGCTTTTCCATAGGCACCAGGTCGGGCGGTATATCGGGGCGCGGCATATGAAGCTTGCCGATGACCTCGGCCAGCAATTCTGTTGCTAAAACGTCGTCGCCATCGCGAACCAGGTCGGATAAATGGGGGCCGTCGATCCACTCAAGAAGTTGCGCGCTTTGGTCGCTGCGCAGCAGCTTCGTGCTGCCCTGGCCACCGAACCACGTAATGAGTCCGGCAGTTTTGGTCTCGTCGCTGCTTGGCTTGAAGACCTTGAGAATACACCTATTTCCGTCAGCCCTGACAGGCAGCAATATGCTTGTGTAGCTTTCGAACTGCACGCCAGATGGCGTGAGGTTCCACAGCCTGCAGTGATCCTCGATCGACAGGTTCATTTCGCAAGAAGAGAGTAGGCCCGCCTACTGCATGACAATCTTGGGGGCTTGGCGGTCGCTGCTGTTTAGGCGGATCGAAACTTTGTCCCAGACCTGGCGGGCGATGGCCACGTAGGTCTGCGCATGCGCGCTCTCCGGGTTCGAGACGACGATGGGCCGGCCGCTATCCGAGGTTTCGCGGATCTCGATGTCGAGGGGCAGCTCACCGAGAAAATCGACACCCAATTTCTCCGCCTCGCGGCGGGCGCCGCCGTGGCTGAAGATTTGCGTCTCGTGGCCGCAGTTGGGGCAGAGGAAGGTGCTCATATTCTCGACGATGCCGAGCACCGGCACATCCACCTTGCGGAACATATTCAAACCCTTGCGGGCATCCAAGAGGGCGATGTCCTGTGGTGTCGAGACGATGACGGCGCCGGTCAGGGGCACCTGCTGCGACATGCTCAGTTGCGCGTCGCCCGTGCCGGGCGGCATGTCGACCACCAGGATGTCCAACTCGCCCCAGGCCACATCGCGCAGCATCTGCTGCAAGGCGCTGGTGACCATGGGCCCGCGCCAGATCATCGGCGTATCTTCGGCCACCAGAAAGCCCATGGACATGCACTTGACGCCGTAACCTTCCAGCGGCGTAAGGATCTTGCCATCCGGCGAGCTGGGCCGGCCGCTGATGCCCAGCATGCGTGGCTGCGATGGCCCGTAGATGTCGGCATCGAGCACGCCGACGCGTAGGTTCAGGGTGCTCAGGGCCAGGGCCAGATTGGCGGAGGTCGTCGATTTGCCGACGCCGCCCTTGCCGCTGGCCACGGCGACGATGGAGCGCACGCCCGGGACCAGCGGTTTGGCCGCCGTGGCACCGCTTGACCGGCCGGCGGGCTGCGAATCGGGAGCGGGCGCGGAGCCCGCCGATTTTTGCGCGGTCAGCACCGCAGTGACCGAAACGACGCCGGGCAGGTCATAAACCGCCTTTTCGGCGGCTTTGCGCAAGGGCTCCATCTTTGCGCCGACGGCGGGGTCGACCTCGATTACAAACCCGACGTTGCCGTCCTTTACGACCAGTCCCGAGACGATCTCCAGACTCACGATATCTCTTTGTTTTCCCGGCTCGATCACGGTTCTAAGCGCCGCGATGATCTGCTGTTCGGTGACTTGGCTCATACCTGGCTCATCCTTGAAAACCCTGTGCCCCTGCCAATATGGCGATCAGGGCGTGCATTTGGCCGGTGATGGTAGCGGAAGACTTCCGCTGGTTCCGCGTGGCATACGTGATATAAGGCCCCGCGCAGGTTATTGGAACTAGGCGCCTAGCGAAAGACAACGGGAAAGATAAGAATGCCCTGGGAAAATAAAGGCGGCGGCGGTGGCCCATGGGGCGGCGGCGGTAGCGGTGGAAGCGGCGGTGGCTCGAACGGCGGCGGTCCCTGGGGCCGTGGCGGTGGCGGCGGTGGTCAGAAACCGCCGGATTTGGAAGAGATCATTCGGCGCGGGCAGGACCGTTTCAAGGGATTTCTGCCCAGTGGCGGTGTTGGCGGCATGGGTTTGGGCGCCATTCTTATCATCGCTTTTGTGCTGTGGATGGCGACCGGTCTGTACCGCGTCCAGCCCGATGAACAGGGCGTCGTGCTGCAGTTCGGCAAATGGGTGACGACCACCCAACCTGGCTTGCGCTGGCATCTGCCCTATCCCATCGAAACGGTCGAGACGCCGAGTGTCGAGAACATTCAGGCCATCGATATCGGATTCAGATCGGTGGGCGCTGACCGTAGCCGCAGCCAACGCAGAGATGTGGTTGAGGAAAGCCTCATGCTCACCGGCGATCAGAACATCATCGACATCGATTTCACGGTGCAGTTTAAGATCGCGGACGCTGGCAAGTTCCTGTTCAACATTCGCGATCAGGAAGCAACCGTGAAAATCGCCGCGGAAAGCGCCATGCGCGAGATCATCGGCCGCACCGACATCCAGCCGGCCTTGACCGAAGCGCGCCAAGACGTCGAGGCGAAAGCCCGGACTCTCTTGCAAAACATGCTCAACGAGTACGAGGCCGGCATTGAGATCACTCAGGTGCAGCTCCAGGATGTGCTGCCGCCAGCGCCGGTCATCGATGCTTTCGACGATGTGCAGCGGGCCCGCCAAGACCTGGACCGTCTGCGCAACGAGGCGGACGCTTACCGCAACGATGTGCTGCCACGGGCGCGCGGCGAGGCTCAACGCATGATCCAAGAGGCTCAGGGCTACCGCGAGCGGCTGGAAAATGAAGCGGAAGGCGAGGCGCAGCGCTTCCTCTCGGTCTATACGGCTTATAAGGACAACCCGGAAGTGACCAAGCGGCGCATGTATCTGGAAACTATGCAAAATGTCCTGGGTGATATCGACAAGGTCATCATGGACCAGGGTCAAGGCGCGGTGCCCTACCTGCCGCTCAATGAGCTACGTCGAGGCGGCGGGGATGGGCGTTCTGCCGATCCTGCCCGCTCGACCGTGCAGTAAGCGGGGACGTAAGACATGAGCCGCAAATTGTCACTGATCATCGGTCTGATCGTCATCCTCGCCGGTATCGGCCTTTCCAGCGCCGCGTTCACGGTGCATCAGACGACGCAGGCTATCGTGTTGCAGTTCGGCAAGCCGATCCGCGTCGTCACTGATCCGGGTCTAAACTGGAAACTGCCGGTGCTCCAGAACGTGCAATATTACGAGAAGCGCGTTCTCAATCTGGATCCGCCGGTGGAGAGCATCTTGCTTGCCGACCAGAAGCGTATTCTGGTCGACGCCTTCGCCCGTTACCGCATTATCGACGCGCTCGAGTTCTTTAAGACTGTGCGCACCGAGGGCGGCGTGCGCCAGCGTCTGGGGCCGATCGTCAATGCGTCGCTGCGCAGTGTGCTGGGCAATGCGACCCTGGCCAGCGTTCTTTCGGAAGAGCGCGTGCAAATCATGCATCAAATCCGTCAAACGGTGAACACCGAGGCGGGTCGTTTCGGCATCGAGTTGGTCGACGTGCGCATTCGCCGCGCCGATTTCCCGGAAGAAATCAGCCAGGCCGTTTACGGCCGCATGAAGTCCGAACGCGAGCGCGAAGCGGCGGAATTCCGGGCCCAGGGCTTTGAACAGGCGCAACGTATCCGCGCCACGGCGGACCGCGAGTCCACGGTTATCCGCGCCGAAGCGAAGCGCGAGGCGGAGATCGAGCGTGGCAAGGGCGAAGGCGCGCGCACAACCATACTCAACAAAGCCTTTGGCCAGGATGACGACTTCTTCAATTTCTACCGCTCCATGCAGGCCTACGAGGCCTCACTCACCGGGCAGAGCACCTACATGGTTCTTTCGCCGGATAGCGAGTTTTTTGATTTCTTCGGCTCGGTGGCGCCGGGAACGAAGAAGTGATCGGGCTTTTTCGGTTGGCGTAGACGCCCTGCGCTGGCGGGTCGCGGGCAGACCGAGCCATGACCGATTTGCTGACCGCCCTGGCCATGGTGCTAGTTATTGAAGGTTTGGCTCTAGCCTTGTTCCCGCTTAGATTGCGCCAGTTTCTGGCCCAATTGGAGCAAATTTCGCCGGATGTCCTGCGTTTGGGGGGGCTGGCGGTAGCGGTGGTCGGGGTTGCCTGCGTTTGGCTTTTACGCGGCTGAACCGCGGACCGGAAGTCCGCCACACTTCGGCCCTTTTCCCAGGCGAAACTCCCGACCCGCCGGGCAAGAAACCTGGGCACGGCTTGACAAGAACGAAATATCTACCAAATCGCACTAGGACTGACATTGGTTCGACAGACGGCCTCCGTTTCCCCCCGGAACGGCGCCAAGTCATGGAGACCCCGAACGTGACAAAATTACAGACACAAATTCGCCGCACCACGCAGACGGTTGCGGTACCGCGCGGTTCCTCGCACGCCCATTGGTTCACAGGCCCTCGTTGGTTCACAGGCGGCGCCTTCGTTTTGCTCGCTCTTGCCGTGGCATTGGCCACCGGCCCGGCGCACGCGCGCTCGGCGCCGGATAGCTTTGCCGACTTGGCGGAGGAGCTGTTGCCGACGGTCGTCAACATCGCCACCACGCAGGTCGTCGAAGGCCAGCGCGGTCAGGAGTTCGAGGAGTTCTTCAAGGAGTTCTTCGAGCGCCGGGGCGGCGAGCCGCCGCCACAGGAGCAGCGGCGCGCCAGCTCTCTTGGCTCGGGCTTCATCATCGATGCGAGCGGCTACATCGTCACCAATAACCACGTCATCGCCGAGGCGGACGAAATCACCGTGCGCTTGCACGACGATACCTTGCTTCAGGCGACGGTCGTCGGGCGCGACGAGAAAACCGATTTGGCCCTCCTCAAGGTCGAATCCGACAAGCCCTTGCCGGCCGCCAAATGGGGAAAGTCGGAAAAAACCCGGATTGGCGACTGGGTGGTCGCCATCGGTAATCCCTTTGGCTTGGGTGGCACGGTGACCGCGGGAATCGTCTCGGCGCGCCAGCGTGACATCAATTCAGGACCGTACGACGATTTCATTCAGACGGATGCGGCGATCAACCGCGGCAACTCCGGCGGTCCGATGTTCAACATTGACGGCGAAATCATCGGCGTCAATACGGCGATCTTCTCGCCGTCGGGCGGTTCGGTCGGTATCGGCTTCGCCATCCCCTCGTCGCTGGTCAAGAACATCGTTGCCCAACTGCGCGAACACGGCGAAGTGCGCCGCGGCTGGCTGGGTGTGCGCATCCAGACGGTAACCGAGGAGCTCGCCGAAGGCTTGCGCCTCGAATCCGTGCACGGCGCTCTGGTTGCCTCGGTGACCGAGGGTGGCCCGGCGGAAGCCGCCGGCATCGAGCAAGGCGATGTTGTGCTGGAGTTCAATGGCCGGATCGTCCCCGATATGCGCAAATTGCCGCGCATGGTTGCCGAAACCCCGATCGGCGAAGCGGTTGACGTCGTCGTCTGGCGCAAAGGCGAGAGAAAAACCTTCAAGGTGGATCTCGGCGAGCTAAGCGAGGAGCAAGTCGCTCTCGCCGAGGAGCAACCCGATTCCACCATCGATAGCGGTGATATTCCCGACCTCGGCTTGGCCCTCGGTGCCATTACGCCCGAGCTGCGGGAGCGCTTTAGCCTGGCCGAGAAGACCGATGGCGTGGTCATCACCGACGTCGATGCCACAGGCTCCGGCGCCGAAAAAGGCCTGCGTCCAGGCGATGTGATCGTCGAGGTCGATCAGGAGCAGGTGAAGACCCCAGCCGAGGTCGCCGATCAGGTCAAGAAGGCCAAGAGCGAGGGTTACCGGGTCGTAACCCTGCTGGTCTTCCGCGAAGGCGACTTCCAGTGGGTCGCCGTGCGCATCGCCAAGAGCTAAGA
The DNA here is from genome assembly GCA_021776055.1 of Kiloniellaceae bacterium. Taxonomy (GTDB): domain Bacteria; phylum Pseudomonadota; class Alphaproteobacteria; order Kiloniellales; family J153; genus JAJFGI01. Next base: position 14,314 of record JAJFGP010000004.1, on the reverse strand, counting down.
CTCAACTCTAGATAAAGCGAGCATCACCCCCACCCCAGCCCTCCCCCCTCGATGGGGAGAGGTTGGGAGGGGGGTGAGCTTCAATCACCAGTAGCTAGCTGGTAAACTCGGTGCGGCGGTAGCCCTGGAGGAATAACAGCGCGGTTAGGTCGCCGTGATCGATGCGAAAGCGCGCGGCGTCGCGGACGATGGGCTTGGCCCTGTACGCGACGCCCAGTCCCGCCGTCCGCAACATCTCCAGATCGTTGGCGCCGTCGCCTACCGCGCAAGCCTGCTCCGGTGTCAGATTGTGCCGCTCGGCAAGCTCACCCAGCGCCGCCGCCTTTGCCTCGCGGCCCAGGATGGGCTCACCGACCTTGCCGGTTAGCCGGCCATCGGCAATCACAAGCGTGTTGCCACGTGCCTCGTCAAAGCCGCAGATTTTGCACACCGGCTCCGTAAACCGCGTGAACCCGCCGGAGACCAGAGCGGTGTACGCGCCGTGCGCCCGCATGGTCTGCACCAATTCCCGGGCGCCCGGATTAAGGGTTATGCGGCTTTCAGCCTGATCCAAAACCTCCACTGTCAGGCCGGCAAGCAACGCCACCCGCTCGCGCAGAGACGCGGCGAAGTCCAGCTCGCCGGCCATGCTGCGGGCGGTGATCTCGGCGATGCGCGATCCCACGCCGACGATCTCGGCCAACTCGTCGACAAGCTCTTGGCCGATGATCGTCGATTCCATATCGGCGATGAGCAGCTTCCGCCGCCGGCCCGCCGCCGGTTGAACGGCCAGATCGAGCGGCGCATCGGCAAGGCGCGCGCGTATGGTCGCTTCGACCTTGTTCGCGTCTATGCCGGCGAAGGGCACGTCGCAGGCGGTGCCTGGGTCCAACCAGTCGGTTGAGCCCGGTTGGCCACCCAGTTCGGTCACGGCGCTCGCGGCCGCGGCAACCATGGCTTCGGTCAGGGCGCTTGAGCCGGTCGGGGCGATCAGAGTAAGGACTTGGTCCATGCCCCGATATAGAGGGGCGCCGGCGGAAAGGACAAGCCCGGACTATGCCCAGGGTAGACGATACGAATGCGAACGCGCCGCCGGTTCTGGTGATCGCCGGTCCAACGGCAAGCGGCAAGTCGCGTCTGGCGCTGGATGTGGCGGAGGCGCTTGGTGGCGTGGTCATCAACGCCGATTCCATGCAAATCTACCGCGAGCTTGCCATCCTCACGGCCCGGCCAAGCGAGGCCGATCGGGCGCGCGCGCCGCATCGTCTCTACGGCGCCCTGTCCGGTGCCGAGCGATGCTCGGCGGGGCGTTGGCGCGCCTTGGCGGTCAGCGAGATCGATGCCTGCCATGCCGCGGGTCAGGTTCCCATCGTGGTCGGCGGTACCGGGCTTTATCTGCGCGCCCTGGAGAAGGGACTGGCGGATATGCCCGAGGTTCCGGCGGCGGTGCGGGCCGCGGCTGAGGCCACACACCGGGAGCTTGGCGGCCCAGCCTTTCACGCGGCGCTGGCCGTCCGTGACCCGGCCATGGCCGCTCGGCTGCGGCCCAGCGACCGGCAGCGCCTGGTCCGCGCTTGGGAAGTGCTGGAGGCGACCGGCCGGTCACTTGCCGACTGGCAAGGTGACGGCACCGGTGGTTCGCCTTACCGGTTTTGCACCATCGTCTGCCTGCCGCCACGCGCCGCGCTCTATGCGGCATGCGATGCCCGGGTGACCGCCATGATCGATGCCGGGGCCATCGATGAAGTGCGGGCTCTTGCCGCCCTGAATCTCGATCCCGCGTTACCGGTCATGAAGGCGCTGGGTGTTTCGGCGATCGGCCGCCATCTGGCGGGGGATCTGGCGTTGGACGCTGCCATCGCGGCAACCCAACAGCAAACGCGCAATTATGCGAAGCGGCAGATGACATGGCTGCGCACCCAACTGCTGCCGGACCATCCCGATGCCATCGTCGTAGATGAGCAATATTCGGAAAGTCTGTGGCCGGAAAACTTTCGGAATATTCGTCAGTTCTTGTTGACCGGCTGTTAACGAGCCACTAGGGTACGCGCTCTTCGCCGCCGATAAACGGCTGCGCAGCGCGGTTTTTTTGCGCTCGCACCGGATGAATGGCCAGTCGGTGGCAGGATCACATAACCTCGGGTGAGGATAGGACAATGGCTTCGCCGCAAATGAACGGCTCGGAAATCGTGCTCAAAGCCCTGCGTGATCAGGGCGTTGACGTCATCTTCGGCTATCCTGGCGGCGCTGTCCTTCCAATCTACGATGCGCTGCACGAGCAGAATGCGTTGCGCCACATCCTGGTGCGGCACGAGCAGGCCGCCGTGCACTCGGCCGAGGGTTATGCCCGGTCCACCGGCAAGGTGGGCGTGGTGCTGGTCACTTCCGGCCCCGGCGCGACGAATGCGGTAACCGGCCTAACCGATGCCCTGATGGATTCCGTTCCGGTGGTCTGCCTTACCGGTCAGGTGCCGACGCACCTGATCGGTAACGATGCTTTTCAGGAGGCCGATACGACCGGAATTACCCGACCCTGTACCAAGCACAACTATCTGGTGAAAGACGTCGACGACTTGGCACGCGTCATCCACGAGGCTTTCTATGTGGCGCGCAGCGGCCGGCCGGGCCCGGTGGTGATCGATCTTCCCAAGGACGTGCAGCAGGCCAAGAGCGACAGCTACATCGGCCCCGAGGACGTCAAGCATCAAAGCTACCGACCCCAGGTCAAAGCCGAGTCACAAGCTATCTCGGCGGCGGTGCAGATGATCGCCAAGGCCAAGCGGCCGCTGTTTTACACGGGCGGCGGCGTCATTAATGCCGGTGATAAGGCAAGCGTGCTGCTCTCTCGGTTTGCGCGCGCCTTGGGCGCGCCGGTCACCAGCACTCTTATGGGCCTGGGGTCCATGCCGGCTAGCGACCCGCTGTTCCTGGGCATGCTCGGCATGCACGGCACCTACGAGGCCAATCTGGCCATGTACAATTGCGACGTGATGATCAACGTCGGTGCCCGTTTTGACGATCGGGTAACCGGCCGGCTGGACGAGTTTTCACCGCGCTCGCAGAAAATTCACATCGACATCGACCCCAGCTCCATCAACAAGAACGTGGTGGTCGATCTGCCGATTATTGGCGACGTGGCACACGTTCTGGACGATTTGCTGAAGGCCTGGAAACGCAGCGGTAACAAGCTGAACCAGAAGGCGTTGAAAGCCTGGTGGGCACAGATCGAGGAATGGCGTGGGCGCGATTGTCTGAAATTCGCGAACTCGAAATCGATCATCAAGCCGCAGCACGCGATCCAACGGCTCTATGAGTTGACCAAGGATCGTGACGCTTACATCACGACCGAGGTCGGTCAGCATCAGATGTGGGCGGCCCAGTTCTACAAGTTCGAAAAGCCGCGCCACTGGATGACATCGGGCGGCCTGGGCACCATGGGCTATGGCTTGCCGGCGGCAGCCGGCGTGCAGGTGGCACACCCAGAGGCGCTGGTCATCGACATCGCCGGCGAAGCGTCCATCCTGATGAATATTCAAGAGTTGTCGACGGTGGCGCAATATGACCTGCCGGTGAAGGTGTTCATCATCAACAATCAATGGATGGGCATGGTTCGCCAGTGGCAGGAATTGCTCCATGGCAGCCGCTATTCGCAGAGCTATACCGCCTCGCTACCGGATTTCGTTAAGCTTGCGGAGGCCTTCGGCGCTGTTGGGTTGCGCGCGAGCAAACCGGGCGAGTTGGACGACAAGATCATGGAAATGATCGAGTCGCCGCGGCCGGTGGTTTTCGATTGCATGGTGGATCAGACGGAAAACTGTTTCCCGATGATTCCCTCGGGCGCCGCCCACTATGAGATGTTGCTCGGCCCGGAAGACAAGGCCTCCAAGCCGATCTCCGAGGAGGGGATGGTTCTCGTTTAGGACGCTTCGCCGGTGCCGTAGCCGGCCATCCGACCCCTCTCGATCAAAGACAATGGAACGCGGCCAATGGTGCCTAGAGACCAGACAATCGAACGACGCACCATGGCGGTGCTGGTGGACAACGAGCCGGGTGTTCTAGCGCGGGTCATCGGCCTGTTCTCGGGGCGTGGCTACAACATCGAAAGCCTGACCGTTTCCGAGGTCGATCCGGTGCAAGGCTTGTCGCGTATCACGGTGATCACATCGGGCACGCCGCAGATACTGGAGCAGATCAAGGCGCAGCTGGATCGGCTTGTGCCCGTGCACCGGGTGAGCGATCTGACCCGCGAGGGGCCGTGCGTCGAGCGCGAGCTGGTTCTGGTGAAGGTGAGTGGGCGTGGCAACAAGCGCGTCGAATCCTTACGCATCGCGGACATCTTTCGCGCCCGCGTGGTCGATTCCAGCCAGCAGCATTTTGTCTTTGAGGTGACCGGTAGCAGCGAGAAGCTGGATGTGTTTATTGATATGATGCGACCGCTGGGTCTCGTCGACGTAAGCCGCACCGGCGTCGTCGCCATCGCCCGCGGTCCAAAGGGATTCTAAAGTCTAGGAAAATTGACGCGGCGGTCCGCAACAGGACCGGTGCAGAGCTGGGGAGTACACCATAATGCGTGTCTACTATGATCGTGATGCCGATGTGAACCTGATAAAAGGCAAGAAGGTGGTTGTTGTGGGCTATGGCAGCCAAGGCCATGCTCACGCCAACAACCTGCGGGATAGCGGCGTCAAAGAGGTGCGGGTGGCTCTGCGCGACGGCTCCGCCAGCGCCAAGAAAGCGACCGATGCTGGCCTGCAGGTGATGACCGCCGACGAGGCAGCGAAGTGGGCGGACGTGGTCATGCTGCTCGCCCCGGACGAGCTACAGGCGCAGATCTACCGCGAGAATTTGGAACAGAACATGCGTCAGGGCACGGCGCTGGTGTTCGCGCACGGCTTGAACGTGCATTTCAACCTGATCGAGCCGCGCGCCGATCTGGATGTCTTCATGATCGCCCCCAAGGGTCCCGGCCATCTGGTGCGCTCGGAATACACGCGTGGCGCCGGCGTGCCCTGCCTGTTGGCGGTGCACCAGAATTCCAGCGGCAACGCGACCGAGATCGCATTGTCCTACGCTAGCGCCATCGGTGGCGGCCGCGCCGGCACCATCGAGACGACTTTTCGCGAAGAGTGCGAAACCGACCTTTTCGGAGAACAGGTTGTCTTGTGCGGTGGTTTGAGCGCCTTGATTGCCGCCGGGTTCGATACCCTGGTCGAGGCCGGTTACGCGCCGGAAATGGCCTATTTCGAGTGCCTGCACGAGGTAAAGCTGATCGTCGATCTGATGTACGAGGGCGGTCTGGCCGGCATGCGTTATTCGGTCTCGAATACCGCCGAATACGGCGACTATGTGAGCGGTCCGCGGGTGATTACCGAGGAAACCCGCGCCGAGATGCGGCGCATTCTGGCGGACATCCAATCCGGCCGCTTCGCCCGCGACTGGGTTAACGAGTGCAACGCCGGGCAGCCCAGCTTCAAGGCCACGCGCCGCCGCTGGGCCGAGCACTCGATCGAGGAAGTCGGAGGCCGCCTGCGCGCCATGATGCCGTGGCTGAGTGAAAGCAAATTGGTGGACAAGACCAAAAACTAAGGCGGCAGGGATACATGGAAGATTATCCTGTCATCCCGGACATTATATGAGCCCAAGAACCGAGGGTTCTTGGGTGGCGAATGTTAGATCCGGGATCTATGGCCGCTGGTTCCGTACACGTTTCTCTGGATCCCGGATAGCTTGATTTCGATACGAAATCAAAGATTTCGACGAAACCGGCTTCCGGGATGACGACCCGGTGATCTCACTGGTTAGCCGTCCTCCTTGGCCCAGGCGAGGATGTCGGCGCGCAGGGCAGCGTACTGGGCTTCGCCCTTGGCGGTGAATAGCGGATCGCTTTGCGCCTTTGCCTCCGCCTCGATGGACGCCCAGTCTGCCTCGGTTAAGCCAGCTTCCGCGACGGGGAAGATGACGCTTTCCTCCATTCCTATATGCGCTCGATAGCTATCCAGGAATTCTCGAGTAGTGCGGTCGAAGGTCTCGCGCGGCACCTCCAGATCCTGAAGGATGCTGCGCACGGTAGTCGCAAAACGGCGTGTTATCTCGCCTAGAGTGCGGTGCTCGGCCTGTAGGTCGCCCAGAGCCTCGGCCGAGGCCGGGTCGCGCCGCTGCATGCGGGCGTAGACCAGATCTTCCTTCGGGTGATGATAAAGGTCGGGATAGGTCAGGCAGTAGTCGAGAACGCCTTGCAGGATGTCGTAGTCCGGGGTTTCGCCGCGGTCAAAGCGAGCGAGTTGCCGCTCGATGGCGTCAAGCAGCTGGCCCATGTTTCGATGGTCCTGTCGCAGTGCAGCAAGAATGTCGGTCACCGTCCGCTCCCGTGGGTAGATTCTCCAAAACCCTAAACGCCGCGCAGCTTCGCATCTAGTGGCAAATCGCCACCATGATATGGGTCAATACTAGCGAGACTTGGTATTGGTGGGGAAAGTTAGGTATTGTTAACCATTCCCTGCGAGGGTAGATAAGACTATGGTTTCCCGAGCTTCCGCAGGCCGTTGGCAGGCGAAGCTTGGCACAGGACGCGAACTCAGGTTAGCAAACCATGCCGAGAACGGCCGAACATAATGCGTATCTGCCCATGACCGCCAAGGCGGCCGTGGCATACGCGCATGTGCGGTTGCTGTCTCTCGGCCATTCCCCCATTACCGGCGACAAGGCTCTCCTCCTTAGGTGCCCCTGAGCGCGGCAGCCGCACGTGTGCGGCAAGCGATCAGGGGCATGACAGAAGAACCGAGCTGAAACCGGTTACCGGAATTTGGAGGGAAGTTGAGCCATGAGCGCCGAGACCAAACAAGTCGCTGAGAACGACGCTAATCGCGTCACCGTTTTTGATACCACCCTGCGTGACGGCGAGCAGTCGCCTGGGTGTTCGATGAACCTGGAGGAAAAGATTCGCGTGGCGACGGTTCTTGAAGAGATGCAAGTCGACGTCATCGAGGCGGGGTTCCCCATCGCCTCGAACGGCGACTTCGAGGCCGTGCATGAGATTGCCAAGCGACTCAAAACATCAGCCGTTGCCGGCCTGGCGCGGGCGACCACGAAGGATATCGACCGCGCCTGGGAAGCCGTGAAGCCGGCTAAACATCCACGCATCCATGTCTTTCTGTCGACCAGCCCGCTGCATATGAAGTTCAAGCTGCAGATGGAGCCGGAGGCCGTCCATCAGGCGGTTGTCGACAGCATCTCATACGCGCGCAACCTGTGCGACGATGTGGAATGGTCGCCCGAGGACGGCACCAGGACCGAGAAGGATTTTCTCTGCCGTTGCGTGGAATCGGCCATCAAGGCCGGCGCCCGGACCATCAACATCCCGGATACGGTGGGCTACACCGTGCCCGAGGAGTTCTTTGCCTTAATCGAGATGCTGCGCAATCGTGTCCCGAACATCGACAAGGCGGTTCTGTCGGTCCACTGCCACAATGATCTGGGTCTGGCGGTCGCCAATTCGCTGGCGGCTGTACGCGCCGGGGCTCGCCAGGTGGAGTGCACCATCAACGGTATCGGCGAGCGGGCCGGCAACGCGGCGCTGGAAGAGGTCGTCATGGCCTTGCGCGTCCGCTCTGACGTGATGCCCTATCATACCGGCGTGAAGACCGAGATGATCACCAAGGCCTCGCGCCTGCTCTCGGCCGTTACCGGCTTTACCGTGCAGCCGAACAAGGCCATCGTCGGCGCCAATGCGTTCGCGCATGAGTCGGGCATCCATCAGGACGGCATGTTGAAGAATGCCGAAACCTACGAGATCATCACCCCGGAATCGGTGGGCCTCACCCAGTCGACCCTGGTCATGGGCAAGCACTCCGGCCGCCATGCCTTCAAGGCAAAGCTGGCCGAAATGGGGTATCCGGATCTGTCGGACAATGCCCTTGAGGACGCCTTCCAACGCTTCAAGGACCTGGCCGATCACAAGAAGGATGTCTTCGACGAGGATATCCTGGCCCTGATCGATGATTCCGTGGTGCGCACGAACGATCGCATCCGCTTCCTGTCCCTACAGGTGGTATGTGGCTCGAAAGGGCCGCAGACCGCTGAATTGGAGCTGGAAGTCGATGGGCAGACGCAAAAGGCGACAGCCGAAGGCAACGGGCCCGTGGACGCCGTCTTTTCGGCGATCCGGGAGATTTTCCCGCACCAGACGAAATTGCAGCTCTATCAGGTTCATGCGGTTACCGAGGGCACGGATGCACAGGCCGAGGTGACGGTGCGCCTGGAAGAGGAAGGCCGGACGGTCAATGGCCAGGGGGCCGATCACGATACCTTGGTTGCGTCCGCCCGGGCCTACGTAAACGCCTTGAACAAGTTGCTGCTCAAGCGCCAGAGGACGGCTCCGGCCGCGCTGTCGGCATGAGCGGGCGAGATTTTTTGATACGAGACTATTGAACCGGTCACAGCCGGGTCGGCATGATGTCGACCCGGCTGTGACGTAAACCTAACTATCGAGGGGCAGAGACGTTCCATGTTTTCCGGTCTGCTAGGTATACTCTCCGCCGACATGGCGATCGACCTCGGCACTGCGAACACCCTGGTGTACGTGAAGGGCCGCGGTATCGTGCTCAACGAGCCTTCCGTTGTGGCCATCGCCGAAGTCAAAGGTAAGAAACAGGTGCTCGCCGTCGGCGACGAGGCAAAGCTCATGCTTGGCCGCACCCCCGGCAACATCCAGGCCATTCGCCCGTTACGTGACGGCGTGATCGCTGACTTTGAAGTTGCCGAGGAGATGATCAAGCACTTCATCCGCAAGGTGCACAATCGGCGCAGCTTCGCCAGCCCGCAGGTCATCGTCTGCGTGCCCTCCGGCTCCACGGCGGTTGAACGCCGGGCCATTCAGGAATCGGCGGAAAGCGCCGGGGCGCGCCGGGTCTTCCTCATTGAGGAGCCGATGGCGGCGGCGATTGGTGCCGGCTTGCCGGTGACCGAGCCGACCGGCTCCATGGTCGTCGACGTGGGTGGCGGCACCACCGAGGTGGCCGTGCTCTCGCTCGGCGGTATCGTCTATTCCCGCTCTGTCCGGGTCGGCGGCGACAAAATGGACGAGGCCATCATCGCCTATATCCGGCGCAACCATAACCTGCTGGTCGGTGAAGGCTCCGCCGAGCGGATCAAGAAGGAAATCGGTTCCGCCTGTCCGCCTGAGGACGGCGAGGGCCGGACCATGGAAATCAAAGGCCGAGATCTGATGAACGGCGTGCCGAAGGAGTTGATCATCTCCGAGCGGCAGATCGCCGAATCCCTGGCCGAGCCGGTGGGTGCTATCGTCGAGGCGGTCAAGGTCGCCCTGGAGCACACGGCTCCGGAACTGGCCGCCGATATCGTGGACAAGGGCATCGTCTTGACGGGCGGCGGCGCATTGCTGAGCAATCTGGACTATGTGCTGCGGGCCTCAACCGGCCTTCCGGTGTCGATTGCCGACGATCCGCTCTCTTGCGTGGCGCTGGGAACCGGTCGCTGCCTGGAAGAGATGAAGACGCTCAAAAACGTCCTGATATCGATGTACTAAGTTGGATTGGGGGCGTTTAGACCAGGGGCGTTCAGACTTTGTTTAACTCTTTTTCCTATTAAATTAAGGTGGCGTTAAGAGGCCGATATCGCTCGCCGGGCCTTGTTGAGTGGGCCTGCGGTCGGGAGGCGCTGTGAAGAAATCCTCGGGTCAAGCCCTGCACGTTGCCGCGCCGATACGGGCGTGGGCCCAACGCTTCGCCTTTCTTTTCCTGGTCGTTGCCGCCTTTGCCCTGATGTTGCTGGGCAAAGCCGATACCCTGTTGGTTGAACGCGTCCGCACGACGGTAACGGACGCCATGGCGCCGGTCCTGGAGATTCTTGCGCGCCCGGTGGATACCATCGGCGACATGGTCGAGCAGGCGCAGGAATTAACCGAGCTGCGCGCCGACAATGCCGAACTGCGCCGCGACAACGAGCGGCTGCGCAACTGGCAGACGGCGGCGCAAAAGCTGGAAGCCGAGAACGCGGCGCTACGCGAATTATCGCGTTTAACGGTGGAACCGGGGACGCGTTTCGTCACAGCGCGGGTGATTGGCGATCCGGGCGGTGCCTTCGTGCGGTCAGTGCTGGTCAACGGCGGATCTCGCGATGGCCTTGCCAAAGGCCAGGCGGCGCTCACCAGCGATGGTCTGGCCGGCCGTGTTGCCGAGGTTGGTCAACGCTCGGCCCGTGTCCTTTTGCTCACCGATATCAACAGCCGGGTCCCCATCTTGGTCGGGAAGGCCCGTGATCGGGCTATTTTGGCGGGCGATAACACGAACCAGCCGAGATTGCTGTATTTGACGCCGGGATCGGAGATTCGGCAGGGCGACCAAGTGGTGACATCTGGGCACGGTGGCGTTTTTCCACCCGGCCTGCCGGTCGGTGTCGTGGTCCTGGTGGATGAAACGGCGATGCGCGTTCAGCCTTTTGTAAGCTGGGCCCATATGGAATATGTGCGCCTTGTTGACTACGAGTTGCCGGGCATTTTGCTGCCCGCATCGCCGCGCCAGGCCCGGGTGCCATCGGGGGCGGCACGGTGAACCAGAATGTGTGGACCCGTCTCGATGTTGCCGCGCGCGGCATGTCGCCATTCGCCTTCACCCTGTTTCTGGTCGTTCTGGCGATGGTCCCTTTCCAGGTACCTGGGCTATCGGCGGTCGTCCCCTCTCTTGGGCTAATTGCGATCTATTTCTGGGTCATCCACCGGCCAGACCTGATGCCCGCCTGGGCCGTATTTTTGATCGGTGTCATTCAGGATTTGCTTAGCGGCGCGTACCTTGGGGTCGGCACCATGGTGCTGTTACTGGTTTGGCTGGCGGTCGCCGCGCAACGCCGGGTTTTCGGCAACGCCTCCTTCATGCTCGTTTGGGCAATTTTCGTGATCGTTGCTGCCGGCGCGCAACTGTTGGCTTGGCTGTTCAGCAGCATGATTGCCGGTTTCGTTTTGGATGCGTGGCCGTTGTTTTTTCAGTATTTGACGACGGTCGCAATTTATCCATGTCTTGCCTGGCTGTTCGTTCAGACCCAGCGCGGCTTTGTGCGTTAGGGCAGGGGGTGGCGAGAGCGTCATGGCACTAATCCACGAAGATAACGAACGATCCAAGACATTTACCCGGCGCACATTGTTGCTCGGGGGCGGCCAGGCCGTTTTGTTTTCGACCTTGGCGGCACGCATGTACTACCTGCAGATTATCGAGTCCGACCGCTACAAGATGCTGGCGGAGGACAATCGCATCAATCTGCGCCTGCTGCCGCCGCCGCGCGGCCGTATCGTCGACCGGTATGGCACCTCAATGGCCGCCAATCAGCAGAACTACCGCGTCGTTTTGGTGCGCGAGCAAGCGCGCGATGTCGGGCAGACGCTGGATAGGCTGGCCCGGGTCATCGAACTGTCCGAATACGATTTCCAGCGGGTGATGCGCGATGTTACCCACAAGCGGGCGTTCGTGCCGGTTATGGTCCGCGATTATCTGAGTTGGGAGGAAGTCAGCCGGATTGAGGTCAACGCGCCCGATCTACCCGGTGTCAACATCGAGGTCGGCCAGACCCGACACTACCCGTACAACGAGCAATTGACCCACATCCTGGGCTATGTCTCGGCCGTCTCCGAATCTGAATTGACGGGTGACCCGCTGCTCGAGTTGCCCGACTTTCGCATCGGCAAGCAAGGGATCGAGAAACAGTACGACGGAACGCTGCGCGGTGCCGCCGGCACCAGCCAACTCGAGGTCAATGCCGTCGGTCGGGTGATCCGCGAATTGTCCCGTGAGGACGGCAATCCTGGCCAGGATTTGGTGCTGACCGTCGATGCCACCTTGCAGACCTACACCCACGAACGCCTGCAAGCCGAGCGCAGTGCGGCGGCGGTCGTAATGGACATACATACCGGCGATCTGTTGGCACTGGCATCGACCCCCGGTTACGACCCGAACCTGTTCAACGTCGGCTTGACCAACGAAGTCTGGAACCAACTTGTCAAGGATCCACTGACACCGCTCACCAACAAGGCCATCGCTGGACACTACGCGCCGGGGTCCACCTACAAGCCGGTTGTGGCCTTAGCTGCCTTGGAATCAGGTATTAGCCCTGATTTCGAGGTCTTTTGCCCGGGGTTCATGAAGCTTGGCAATGCTCGCTTCCATTGCTGGAAGAAGGGCGGCCATGGCAAGGTCGATATGTATAAGGCGACGCAGCAATCGTGCGATGTGTACTACTACGAGCTGTCGAAGCGCGTCGGCATCGACCGTATGTCGGCGATGGCGAGACGTTTTGGCCTAGGCTCTGCCATGGGTATTGATCTGCCAGGTGAGCGCCCCGGCCTGATCCCAACCCGAGACTGGAAGCTAGCGAAAATTGGCGAGCCCTGGCAGCTCGGTGAAACGCTGATTAGCGCCATCGGCCAGGGGTTCGTGCTGACGACGCCGCTGCAATTGGCGGTCATGACGGCGCGCTTGGCAAACGGCGGAAAGGCCGTGGTGCCGCGCCTTACCCGCCAAGCTCATGCGGCGCAGAAAGTCGAATCGCCAGACGGGACCGAGCTTCCCGATGAATTTCCGGACATGGACATACCCTCGGCGCACTTGCGGGTCGTGCAGACCGGTATGGATCTGGTTACCAACAATCCCAGAGGCACCGCCTATCGGGCGCGGATCAAGGAGAAAGGCTGGGAGATGGCAGGGAAGACCGGTACTTCCCAGGTGCGCCGCATCACTATGGCGGAACGGGCGGCCGGCGTCACCAAGAACGAGGATTTGCCCTGGCGCCGGCGCGATCACGCATTGTTCGTTGCCTATGCGCCGGTTCATGCGCCGCGCTATGCCATTGCCGTGGTGGTCGAGCACGGCGGTGGTGGCTCGAAGGTGGCGGCGCCGATTGCCCGCGACATCCTGATCGAGACGCAGCGGCGTGACCCATCCGGTACACCGCCCATCGCCCTGGTGGGCGGTCAGCTGGTGAAGCGAGGATAGGCGGTTATGGCGCAGCGTCAGCGGATATTTTTTGTCGACCGGTTGGCTGCCCTGCGCAACAACGAGATGTCCCTGCGCGAAAAGATTTGGCAGATCAACTGGAGCCTGATCGTGCTGGCCACGCTGATCTCCGGTATTGGCATCGCCATGCTGTATTCCGCCGCCAACGGCAACATCGATCCCTGGGCATCGCGGCAGTTGATGCGCTTTGGCGCCGGGATCTTGATCCTTCTGATGGTCGCCGTTATCGATATCCGGATCTGGTTCCGCTATGCCTACGCCATCTATTTCGTGGCCTTGGCTCTGCTGGTCGCGGTCGAATTCCTCGGCGTCAGCGGCATGGGCGCGCAACGGTGGATCGATCTCAAGGTAATCCAGCTACAGCCCTCCGAGGTCATGAAAGTCGCCTTGGTCCTGGCCTTGGCCCGATGTTTCCACGGCATGGCGCTGGAAGATATCTCTCGCCCGACCTCGCTGGTTCTCCCGATCGCCATTACGTTGGCACCGGCGGCTTTGGTGCTAAAGCAGCCGGATCTGGGCACCGCGATGATGCTGTTGATGGTCGCGGCGGCGGTTTTCTTCTGCGCCGGTGTGCGATTGTGGAAGTTCGCCGTGGTCGGCATTGCGGCACTGGGGTCAATTCCGATCGCCTGGCAATTCCTGCGCGAGTATCAGAAGCAGCGCGTGCTGACCTTCCTCAACCCCGAAAACGATCCGTTGGGCGCCGGCTATCACACCCTGCAGTCGAAGATCGCGCTGGGTTCCGGCGGCCTGTTTGGCAAGGGCTTCATGCAGGGCAGCCAGAGCCACCTCAATTTCCTGCCCGAGAAGCAGACCGATTTTATTTTCACCATGCTGGCCGAGGAATTCGGCATGATCGGCGGCCTGATCTTGCTGGTGCTCTATGCCATCCTTCTAACTTACGGCATAGCAATCGCCCTGCGCGCCCGCAACCAGTTTGGCAGCGTTCTGGCCATGGGGCTGACTTGTAACGTTTTTTTCTACGTCTTCATCAACATAGCCATGGTCATGGGCCTGGTCCCGGTGGTCGGCGTGCCGCTGCCGCTGGTCTCCTACGGCGGCACGGCAATGCTCACCCTTATGGCCACCATCGGGCTTTTGATCTCGGTCTACATCCACCGCGATGTACGCATTTCGCGCCGCGGCCTCGGTATCGAGGTTTAAGTCACCGAGGCAACCCGGCAACCCTCGACAAACCCGCCCACAATTGCTATCTAGCGCTCCGACTGAGCACGACGCTCAGGGCGCATAGCTCAGATGGTAGAGCAGCTGACTCTTAATCAGCGGGTCCAAGGTTCGAGTCCTTGTGCGCCCACCAA
>JAJFGP010000030.1 GCA_021776055.1 Kiloniellaceae bacterium | reverse complement strand
AACCAAATCGAGAGTCGCTTCATGGCCCTGGCCGCTGAGGGTCAATCTGCCTTGCAAAACATCGAAACCCTGCCGGACCTGGGCCGGTCCCACCTGGCACTCGGACAGACGCAAGTTTACGACACGCCGTTCCCAACCACCGGGCCGCACGAGTCCACCTGGACGACCACCGGCTTTCACTCCCGATCGCAGCGCCCGACCCAGATCGTGCACGCGCTGGAGCATGGCAACGTCGTCATCTACTACGACGAACCGGGCGACGATGTCATGGCCACCCTCAAGGATTGGGCCGGGCTATACGGCGGGCAGTGGGACGGCGTCGTGGTCACCCCCAGCCCCGGTATCGGTAAGGCGGTCATCATGACCGCTTGGCGCAAGGTGCTTCGGCTCGATCCGTTCAATCCCGCCACGGCCGCCGCGTTCGTCGATGCCTACCGCGGCCGCGGACCCGAACACCCGATACGCTAGCGATTCTCGACCGGCGGACGCCGCAAGTAGACGAGCCAATAGGTTAGCGCGACAAGACCGCTCCCACCGACGATGTTCCCAAGAGTGACCGGCAAAAGGTTGCGCAGCAGCGCGGCTAGGTCGATGCCGCTGCCGTTCGCTAGCATACCGATGGGGATCAGGTACATGTTGGCGACCGAGTGCTCGAAGCCCAAGGCCACAAAGGCGGAAATCGGGAAGATGATCGCCAGAATCTTGCCGGCTACGCTGCGGGCCGCGAAACTGAGCCAAACGGCCAGGCAGACCAGCGTGTTGCACAGGATGCCGCGAAAAAACGCGGTGCTGAAATCAAGGCTCAGCTTGCTTTCGGCAATACGCGCCGCCGTTTGCCCAACCGCGCCGCCGCTAAGGTCCAGCGCGCCAGCCAGATAGAATAGCACCACCGCCCCGAGAGCACCGACGAAGTTGGCCAAATAGACAAGGACCCAGTTACGCAAAAGCTGCCAGCTCGAGACCTTGCGCTCGGCCCAGGCCATGACGATCAGATTGTTGCCGGTGAAAAGCTCCGCGCCGCCCACAAGAACCAGAATCAAGCCGAGGGAGAAGGCAACCCCGCCAAGCAACCGGGAGGGCCCGAATCCTAGGTCGCTGCCGGTGATGGTGAGCGTGTAGAACATCGCGCCGAAAGCGATGAAGGCGCCGGCGAGAACACCGAGCGTCGCCGTCTGCAAGGCTGTCAGGCGGACCTTGGCCACCCCGCCCCGCTCGACCAGCAAGGCTATTTGCGCCGGCGTGTAAGCGTCCATGAGATGATGTTTATCCTCCTGTGCCATTGCCATCGGCAACTCCTCGGAGCACAGGCAAGAATAACAGGATTCGCCCGGCGCCTAACCCGCGTTCAGCCATTCTCGAACCAGCGCCACTTGGTCCGCCGCACGCAGCGCCGGGGCGTGACCGCAGCCGGGGATTTCAATCACTTGGGTACGCTGACCCATTTGTGCCGCTGTCTCGGGCGCCAGAAGGTCGGAGTTTTCCCCACGTAATGTGAGTGTGGGGGCGGCAATGCGATCCCAGATTGGCCACAGGTCGACGTCCTCCAACGGGCCTTGGCGGAAGGCGTCACCGATACGCGGATCATAATGCAGGCGGAAACCGCCACCGTCGGCGGCTGTGACACTGATTTCTGTCAGCCGCTGCCACCCATCGTCACCCAAGTCGCCGAAGGGTCCATGTACGTCGCGCACGTACCACTCGGCGGCGGCCATATCGGGAAACAGCGGGTCGGTCCCAACATAGGTGGCCAGCCGCGCCAGCGCCGCCTTTGGGATATAGGGGCCGATGTCGTTGAGCAGCAGCCGCTCGATTGGGCTCCCCGGTTGTGCCGCCAGCATCATGCCGATCAAGCCGCCCATGGAGGTGCCGATCCAGGCAACGCGCTCCACCGCCAGACGCGCCAACAGCGCGGTCATGTCCGCCAGATACTGGGCGTAGGCATAGGACGTCGGGTCGGTTAGCCAATCGCTACTACCCCGCCCCACGACATCCGGGCAGACGACGCGCCAGCCATCCTCGACCAGCGCCGATGCAAGCACCTCGAAGTCCTGCCCGCATCGGGTCAGACCGTGCACGCAAACGACCGTCCGCGCCGCGTCCGGCGGGCCCCATTCGGCATAAGCCATGCGGTGAAAACCGGCGGCAGAGAGGCAGCGGACGTACCCCTCGCGAGCCGGGGTGATCATGGGGCGGTCACGCGGCAGCGGCGGCGGGCGGCGCATCGTGCACCTCAACGAAGGTCTCCGGAAAGAACCCGTTGAAGCGTGTCGCCAGGGCGTTGGAATAGGCGCCCACCTGATCGATCTCGATCCAGTCCCCCTCCCGCACGTCGGCCGGCAGATCGAAGGTTCCCGGAAGCACATCCAGGGAATCGCAGGTCGGGCCGTTCAGGACGAATGGCTGGAGATCCTGTGAAACACTCCCGCTCAGGCGGATGACCCGCACCGGCTGGCGAACGTCGACCTGCATCATTTCGGACAGGCTGCCGTATATGCCGTCGTTGAGGTAGAGGCGGTCGTCCTTGCGCAGTTGCACCTGAGTCAGAAGCGAGCAGGCATCGGCCACAAGAGCGCGGCCCGGTTCGGCCAGAATATCGACCGTGGGATCAAGCGTTAAGCGCTTCAGCCCGTTCCGAATTTCGGTCATAAAATCTTCCAGAGGCGGAACCGACCGTCCCACGTAGGCAGCCGGAAAACCGCCTCCCACATCCAGGCACACGGGCTTGATGCCCGCCATCTCGATCGTCTCTCCCACCAAGGCGAGCGCCGTTCCGTAGGAGCTTGGATCGATACACTGCGAGCCAACGTGGAAGGCCAAGCCAACCTTGCAGCCCCGCTCGTGTGCCGCGCGCATCAGGGCCGCTGCCTCCGACGGCGTGGCCCCGAACTTGGACGATAGATCGTAAAGGGTGTGCGCGGCCGTCGGTGTGCGCACACGCACGACGATGACCAAGTCCTCCCCCCCGGTCTCGTCCACGACCTTGGTAAGCTCGCTTTCGTGGTCGACCACGAAGTGGCGGATACCGTAGACCGAGTAGGCGCTGGTGATTACCGCCCGCCCCTTCACCGGATGCATGAAGTAAGCGTGCGCCTCCGGATACGTCTCACAGATCTGGGCAATTTCCGGCAGCGATGCCGTGTCGAAATGGCGAATGCCGGCCTTGTAGAGAACGTCGAGCACCAAAGGATGCGGATTGCACTTCACCGCGTAAAGCACGGTGCCGGGAAATACACTGATGAACCGCCTGGCCGTTTCCGCCAACAGGTCCGGGCGCAAGCAATAGACCGGATAGCTCGGCCGCAACGCTTGTGCTACCGCGCGGACGTCGTCAAATCGCTGTTTCGAATTGGCCTTTGCCATGCTTGGTATCCGATTTCCGGCGCCGTCAGCCGAACCTAACGCGGCCCGGCAGGCCTTTGGTCATCGCCCGCACCTCGGCGCTCATGGCGATCCGCCCGCCCTTCATATAGGTCTCGTGGTTCGCTTCGATTTCGTCAAGATCGTATCGGTAGTTCACCATCAGCCCGGCGGATTGGCGCAATCCCTGCTCCGATACGTCGCCAAGCCAGTTTACTCGTTCCAGCCTGGCGCCGTTCTTCAAATGGAACCGGGCCACCGGGTCGATGGGTTCCCCACTCTCACGCCGCTCCAACATGTAGCGCGCGCCCAGGCGAAGCAATGGCTCCTTGAGAGCCTTGCAAATAACCGGGTCACTCGGCCAGTCAGCGCGGGCCAGGACGGCACGCAACGCCGCCACCGGGTCGTCGATACCACCCAGGGCGCACACGCCACCAAGCTCAACCTCGTTCATGGCTTGGATGACCGTTTCAGCCGGACAATTGTTCAGCCAGGCGGAAAATCTAGGCACCGGCGACAAGGTTGCAAAGGTCTTGATCCGTGGCAGTTCCTTGGTCAGCCGCTGAACCACGCGCTTGATCAGGTAATCGCCGAAACTAATGCCGCGCAATCCGCGCTGGGTATTCGAGATCGAATAGAAAATGGCCGTATCGACATCGGCGGGGTTGGCGTTCGGTGCCCGCTCGTCGAGCAAGGCTTGGACGCTGTCCGCGATCCCCTTGACCAAGGCTACCTCCACAAAGGCCAGCGGCTCGTCGGGCATGCGCGGGTGGAACAAGGCGAACAACCGGCGGTCGGAATCGACCCGGTTGCGCAAATCGTCCCAGGAGCGAATCTCATGAACCGCTTCGTAGGCGATCAGTTTCTCCAGAAGGGCCGCCGGCGATTCCCAGGTGATCTGATAGAGATCCAAAAAGCCGACATCGAACCACGACGTCAAAAGCTCGCGCAAATCCTCGTCTAGACCACGCAGCGCCAGGGTCTTGTCGGCAAAAGCCAGCAAATCGGCCCGCAGATCCACTAGAAATTTAACGCCTTCCGGTAGCGCGTTGAATTGCGTCAACAAACGGACCCGGCGCGGCACCGCGGCCTTGCGCAAGGCGGCCCCCGCCGCCAGTCGCTCCTCCGCGTCTTCCGCCGCCTGATATTGGGTAACCGCGGCCGCCAGCGTCGTCTCGTCCACGGCGAACTCTTCCGCCAGGATATCCAGGAACCGGCGGCGGCCGGCAGCATCCAGCTCCAGATAGGTCTTGCCCAGCTCGGCGGCGCGCATGCGGGCGGACACCTCGCCCCCGCGCGCCTCCAAGCACTCTGCCATCAACGCCCGCAGATCGGTCGCCACCGCGTGACCGTTCAGGCCGACGCTGCGCGCCGCGCTTTGCGCGATATCGCGCCAGACCCCCGTTAGGTTCGATAGGGTCCGGGCGAAGAAGGTTTCACTCTGTTCCGTCATATCCGCCACTGGCCGCTGACCATAAAGCCACGAATAACATGTATTTATGAAACCATCGCGAAGCCAGTGCGGATAAAATTCCTAGATATCCGCCAACCCCGGCAAAAGCTCAGAGAGACCGGCCCATCATGGCCTCGGGCAGCCACAGGGCGATCTCGGGGAAAATGCACAGGAGGATGATGCCCACCACCATGCAGCCCATGAACGGCAAGGCCCCCCATAGAATGGTCTGCAGCCGCACGTCCGGCGCGATGCCGTTGATAACGTACAGATTGAGGCCGACCGGCGGGGTAATCAGGCCAATCTCCATGTTGATGGTCAAGACGACCGCAAACCAGATGGCATCGAAGCCAACCGCCTCGACGATCGGCAGCAAGGTCGGCGCGGTCATCAGGATTACCGCCACCGGCGGCAGGAAAAACCCGGCCACCAACAGAAACACATTGATGAAGCCCATCAGCACCCAGCGATTGACCTCAAGTTCGCCGATCCACATGGCCAGCGATTGGGTGATGAACAGAGACGACATCATGTAACTGAACAGTGCCGCGGCGGCGATGATCATCATGATCATGGCCGACTCGCCCATGGCCGAGCGCAGGATTTTCCACAACTCGACCGGCCGGAATACCCGGTAAATGACGGCCACCAGAATCAGACAGAACATGGCGCCGACCCCGGCCGCTTCCGAGGGCGTGGCGACGCCGCCGTAGAGCACCCACAGGATGCCGGCAATGATGAGCAGAAACGGACCGACCCGTGGCAGGATCTCCAGATGTTGGCGTAGGGTGTAGTGGACGCCGGCCTTGGCCGCGAACCGATAACCCTCGCGCCGCGCGGAATACAGGCCCCAGGCGATAAACAAACCGGTCAGCATCAGACCCGGCAACAGCCCGGCGATGAACAGACGGCCGATGGAGGTCTCGGTGGCAATGCCATAGACGATCATGGTGATCGACGGTGGAATGAGGATGCCGAGCGTCCCCCCGGCGGCAATCGAACCGGTGGCGACACTGGCCGGGTAGCCGCGCTTACGCATCTCCGGAATGCCCATCTTGCCGATGGCGGCGCAGGTCGCCGGAGACGAACCGGACAGCGCCGCAAAAATGGCACAGGCGCCGATGTTGGAGACCATCAGGCCGCCGGGCACCCGATAGAGCCAGCGGTCCAGCGCCTCATACAGGTCCGAGCCCGCGCGCGACGAGGCGATGGCACCGCCCATCAGGATGAACATGGGGATCGATAGCAAAGCGAAATTGTCGAGCCCGCCGTAAAAGATGTTGGGAATGATCGACAACGCGCCAAACCCATCGAAGACGAGGAGAAAACCGATGGCAACGGCCCCAAGCGAAAATGCCACCGGCGCGCCGGTGATGAGCACCGCCAGCGTGACGACGGAAACCAGAATGCCAAGACTGAGCGGACTCACAATATATCCCCGTCGCTCAAGCCGAAAGGCGTGGTGCGCCCGGTGATCAGCGCCAGAATATCGGCGACGTATTGCAAAGCCATCAGGCCGACGCCGATCGGCATGGCCAGATACGGAATCCACAACGGCGGCGCCCATACAGTTTCGGCGCGCCAACCATTGCTCCACGCCTCGGCCCACCATTCAAAGCCCGTCCAGGCGATGATCAGGCAAAAGGCGAACGACAGCACGGAGGCGAGCAAGGCCAGCGCCAGCCGCCCGCGCCGGCCCAGGTACATGGGCAGCAAGTCGACGTTGACGTGGCCATGGCTGAGAACCAAATACGGCCCGCCGAAGAACGTGGCACCGATCAGGCTGAACGTCACGAACTCGTGTTGCCAGATCGCGGACACCCCCAGAATGTAGCGGACGAACACCAGATGACACACGGCCAGCACGGCCGCAATCAACAGCACCGCGGCAATCGCCCCGCAGAGCCTGGATAGCCCGCGCACAGATTTGAGAAACACTGTCATCACGAAGACTCTTGGGCGAACAAACGAACGGCCGCCGGCATTACCACCGGCGGCCGTCTATGTATTACGCCGACACTAATCGACAGCCAGGGCTTTCTCGATCAGCTCCTTACCGCCCGGAACCTTTTCCGAGAAGATTTTATAAGACGATCCCTTGGCAAGCGCGACCCATTTGGCCTGCTGCTCGGGGCTCATGCTGACGACCTCGACGCCATTCTTCTTGTAGGTATCCACCAGCTTGGTATCGAGACCTTGCGCGGCACCGAAGAAGAAATCCTCGGCCTTTTGGCCGGCCGCCGTTAGCGCCGCCTTCTGCGCGTCATCCATTTTGTCCCAGCTTTGCTTCGACATCAGGATCGGCTCGTACATGAACCACAGGGCATTCGCACCCGGCTCGGTCAGGCACTTTACCTGCTCGTAGATGCGATACGAGACAAAGCTGCCGGAACTGGTGTTGGCACCGTCCAGCACACCCGTCTGGATGCCGGTATAGATCTCGGAGCTTGGCATGGCGTTGATCGAGGCACCCGCCGCCACCAGCATCTGCTCGAAAGCCGGCCCGGCCGCCCGCAGGGTCTGCCCCTTGGCGTCCGCGGGATCCAGGATGCATTTCTTCGATGAGGCAAAGCCGCCCGCCAACCAGGCATCGGAAATCACGACGACACCCGCATCGTTGATGATTTTTTTGATGTCGGCCATGAAAGGCGAATCGTTCAGGCGCTTGGCGTGCTCGTGGTTCTTCACCAAGCCCGGCATCAGCGTGGCGCTGAATTGCGGATGCTTGCCACTGGCGTAGTCGAGCGGGAATGCCGAGATATCAAGCTGACCCTTGACCATCGCCTCCCACTGCTGCTTCGGCTTGAACAACGATTTGCCGGGGAAAACTTGAATGGTCAGACCGACCTTGGCCGCCTCGACCTCGGTCTTGATCATCTGCACCATTTCATCGCGGACATCGCCCTTGCCCGCCGGCCATTGGTGCGAGGCGCGTAGCGTCATCTCCGCCGCGGCCGCCGTTCCGGCAATTGCAGCGGCCGCGGCAATTCCGGTCAACAGAACAGACAGTCTGGAAATCGTACCCATCATCGTTTCCTCCCTGATGGAATTACCCCGCCCTGCGCTGTCGCGGGCAGTGGTCGCATGTTCTTATGCGTTGACGATACACGCCGGTTATTAACCTGTCTAGGCTTGTATACAAAATTTGATGTTTTGCATTCTTGTGATCGCATAGCGCATACCTCTATACTTGTTCGGTTCGGCAATCGCTGAGGAACGGATAGATCATGGCATCGGATGCCAGTCATCAAGTCGGCCTGACGCAAAAAGATTCCGGACGGCGGGCGGATGCTTTGCGCCAACGCCTGGAGCGGGAGATCTTCTCCGGCGCCCTGCTGCCGGGCGAACGCCTGGACGAAAGCGGGCTGGCGCGACGCTTCGGCGTTTCCCGCACGCCGGTGCGCGAGGCGCTGCTGCAACTCGCCTCGGCCGGTCTGATCGAGATGCGGCCACGGCAAGGCGCGGTGGTCGCCGCCATCACGGTGCAACAGCTTCTGCAAATGTTCGAGGTCATGGCGGATATGGAGGCCCTGTGCGCCCGCTACGCGGCGCGCCGTATGGCCCCGGCCGAACGCCAAGCCCTCCAGCGCGCCCACAAGGCGTGCGTCGATCTGGCGCGCCGACGCGATCCGGAGCAGTACTACGAAGCGAACCGGATCTTCCACGAAGTGGTCTATGCCGGCACTCGCAACGCCTATCTGGAGGAGACGACGCGGGCCTTGCGCAACCGGCTGTCCAGCTATCGGCGCTTCCAGTTGCACCAGCCCGGCCGGGTCGCGAATTCGCTGGCCGAGCACGAGGCGGTCGTTGCCGCCATTCTAGCGGGAGACGCCGAACAAGCGGCGACAGCGATGCGCGCCCACGTCTCGGTGCAAGGTGAGGTGTTCACGGACCTCGTCTCCATGCTGCCGCCGCATTACCTGCAAGCCACGGCGTCGTAGTGGGTAATCTCTACGATCTCCTTAGTCAGCGGTTCCCCGCCGACCGCAACCGCCCCTGCATCGAGACCGCTGAGGGGGGCGTCTACACCTACGCCGATCTGGAAAACATCTCAGGTCGCTATGCCCAGTTGCTCGTGCAAACGGGTGTTGGCCCCGGCGAGCGCGTGGCGGTACAGGTGGAGAAATCGCCGGAAGCAATCTTCCTCTATCTAGCGTGCCTGCGCGCCGGAGCGGTCTACCTGCCCCTCAACACCGCGTATACTACTAACGAAATCGCTTACTTCCTAGGCGACGCAACGCCCCGCCTCTTGATTTGCCGATCCGAGACCGAAGCAGCGCTCGCGCCGGTCGCGCACAGCGCCGGTGTCGCCCATGTGTCGACCTTGGATGAGGACGGTGGGGGCACTTGGCCCGTACTCGCAGCCGAGCTCGAACCAATCTCTGGCTGCGTACCTCGGGCGCCCGAGGATACGGCGGCCATCCTCTATACCAGCGGCACCACGGGTCAACCAAAGGGGGCCATGCTCAGCCACCGCAATCTCGGATCGTGTGCCCTGTCGCTGCATCAATCTTGGGGTTTCCAGGCGGATGATGTGCTGCTGCATGCCTTGCCCATCTATCACACGCATGGCCTGTTCGTGGCGACCAACTGCGTCCTGCTGAACGGCACGGCGATGCTGTTCCTGCGCAAGTTCGATACCGACGAGGTAATCCGCCTGCTGCCCCGCGCGACGGTCATGATGGGCGTACCCACGTTCTATACGCGGTTGCTGGCGAACCCGGCCTTCGACCGCGCTGCGTGCGGCACCATGCGGCTCTTCATCTCCGGCTCGGCGCCGCTTCTGGAGGAGACGTTTCACGCTTTCGAGACGCGCACCGGTCACCGCATCTTGGAGCGCTACGGCATGACCGAGACGGGTATGAACATCTCGAACCCGCTGGACGGTGAGCGCCGTCCCGGTACCGTCGGCCTGCCCCTTCCCGAGGTCGAGGTGCGTGTCGCAGACGACGCGGGCGCCGTGCTGCCCGTGGACGAGATCGGCGTCCTTGAGGTGCGCGGGCCGAACGTCTTCTCCGGCTATTGGCAACGGCCTGAGAAAACCGCATCCGAATTTCGCGCCGATGGTTTCTTCATCACCGGTGATGTCGCCAAGATCGACGAGCGTGGCTATATACACATCGTGGGCCGTGCCAAGGACCTCATCATCTCCGGCGGCCTCAACATCTATCCTAAAGAGATCGAACTGAACATCGACCGCATCGCCGGCGTCGTCGAATCGGCGGTCATCGGTCTCGACCACCCGGACTTCGGCGAAGCGGTGGCTGCCGTCGTCGTACGCGCCGACGGACACCCGGACGTTACCGACACCAGCATTATCAACCAGCTGAAAGGCGAAATGGCTGGGTTCAAGATCCCCAAGCGAGTCTTCTTCGCCGACGAATTACCGCGCAACGCCATGGGCAAGGTGCAGAAGAGCCTATTGCGCAAGACATATGGCGGCATGCTGACCGACGCTTAGAGGGCGCAAATCCCGTTTCATTTTTGGTCCGCCGGAGTAGTCTGTCGCCGCACATGCACGGGCAAGAGGATCAAGAGTGCGCACAAGACCCATAATCGTGTGGTTCGCCCGCATCCTTGCTGGCCTCGTCCTGTTACTCGTGTTCGGCACCGGTGGCGCGTATGTCTGGCTGCGCGGCTCGTTGCCGCAGACCGAGGGCTCCCTGCGGATCGCAGCCCTCGAGGCACCGGTCGAGGTGCTTCGTGACGCCGATGGGATAGTAACTATCCGCGCACAAAGCGAACGGGACGCCGCCGTCGCGTTGGGCTATGTGCATGCCCAGGATCGCCTGTGGCAGATGGATTTCACGCGCCGCAGCGGGGCCGGCCGTATCTCGGAGGTGGTTGGGCCGGCGACCCACCGTCTCGACCGTTTCATGCGCACCCTCGGCCTGTATGACGTCGCCGAGGCCAACGTCGAACAAGCCTCGCCGGCCTTGCGCGCGGTGCTCGACGCGTATGCCGAGGGCGTCAATGCCTTCATCGCCGAACCCGGTGGCCCCCTGCCCCTCGAATTCCAGTTGCTACGCTACCGCCCGGAGCCCTGGCGGCCGGCGGACAGCTTGGTGTGGGGACGGCTGATGGCGCTGCAACTGTCGGGCAACTGGACCGAGGAAATCCTCCGCGCCCGCGTGGCCCGCCACCTAACGCCGGAGCAAGTGGCCGACCTGTGGCCGGGGTACCCGGCGGACGGACCGGTCGCACTTGCCAGCATCGCGGCGGATTTGGACGGTCTGCCCTTACGTGAATTGGCGTCGATATTGCCGTGGGAGCTAGCACCGAAGGATGCCTCCAACTCTTGGGTTCTTTCGGGCGACCTAACTGCCAGTGGCAAACCGCTGCTGGCAAACGATCCGCACCTGGCGCTAAGCGCCCCGGGACAATGGTACCTGGTCCGCATCGAAACGCCCGAGCGGATCTGGGCCGGTGCGACGGCACCCGGCGTTCCTTTCCTGATCGCTGGCCACAACGGCCGCATCGCCTGGGGCTTCACGACCACTCACAGCGATACCCAAGACCTGTTCGTCGAGCGGATCGACCCCGCCGATCCGACGCGCTATGTGACGCCCACGGGCGCGCAAGCCTTTGAAACCCGAAAGGAAACTATCACCATTCTCGGCGAGGAGCCGGACATCATTACCGTGCGCACCACACGACACGGTCCGGTCATTTCGGATGCGGTCGCCGAAGCAGCGGATGCCGCGCGCAAGGCCGAGGGAGATCACGCCGTTCTCTCCCTCGCCTGGCCCGCCTTGCGCCCCGACGACCGCACGGCCGAGGCCCTGTTCGCCATCAATCATGCGCGCAGTTGGGACGAATTCCAGGCCGCCACCGCAGACTTTCACAGCCCACAGCAGAACATCGTCTATGCTGATACCTCGGGTACCATCGGTTTTGTGGCGCCCGCACGAGTGCCCATACGCAAGCGCGGTAACGGCCGCCTGCCGGTGCCGGGCTGGAGCGGCGAATTCGACTGGGATGGATTCATCCCCTTCGCCGATCTGCCGATGCGCGTGAACCCTCCGGCGCAGCGGGTGATCGTCGCCAACAACAAGATCGTCCCCGACGACTATCCCTATTTTCTGACCGCCGATTGGCCTCCCCCTTACCGGGCGCAACGCATCCAGGACTTTCTGGACAAGACCGACGGGGCATCGACTAGTGTCGAAGGGTCGCAAGCCATCCAGCAAGACGTGATATCTCTCGCCGCCCGCGCATTGCTGCCCTTCCTGCTACAGGCACAGCCGCAGACCGATCGAGGCCGCGAGGCGCTGGATATCCTCGCCAATTGGGACGGCGGCATGCGCCGCGACAGCCCTGCCCCTCTCCTGTTTTACGCCTGGCTGCACGAGTTGAATCAGAGCTTGCTGGCGGACGAGCTGGATGGTGACTTCGCCCGCTTTCAACGGCCAAAGGTCGATATTTTGCGTCGCGTGCTGAGCGACGGCCAGGCATGGTGCGACGACGTGGCAACCGAGCCGGCGGAAGATTGCCAGACCCAACTGGTGGCCGCCCTTGAATCCGCGCTTAACAAACTAGCGCTGCGCTTCCCCAAGGCCATCGGCCAACTTCGTTGGGGAGATGCGCACCGGGCCAAATTCAATCATCCCGTCCTAAGCCGGATTCCAGTGCTCGGCGGGTTCTTCGCCTATACGGTGGAAAGCGACGGCGGCAGCTATACGGTCAACCGGGGTGGGGTCAGCTTCGCCAGCGCCTCCGGCGATCTATTCGAGGATGTGCAGGGGCCGGGTTACCGCGCCGTCTATGACCTGGCGGATCTCGACAACTCGCGTTTCATGATCGCCACCGGGCAATCCGGCAACCCGCTATCGCCACACTATGGTGACCTGGTCACGCGCTGGCGCGACGGTGTCTATCTAAAACTTGTCGGTGATACGACAACCCCGATGCAAACGCTGCGGCTTATGCCGTAGCGATCCGCCAGTTTCAATCAAGGGGCGAGGCTGAAAACATGACTGTGACCGCCGCCGATATCAAAGCCGCCGCCAAGGTCATCCAGGGCGAGGTGGTGCGGACGCCGCTCGTTCCGGCCGCGCGCCTGGGGGAGACACTCGGCTGCGAGTTGTACCTCAAGCTTGAGTGCCAGCAATACACGGGCTCGTTCAAGGACCGTGGCGCCCTGGTCAAATTGAAGAGCCTGAGCCCGGAGCAAGCCAAGCTCGGTGTCATCGCCATGTCCGCCGGGAATCATGCGCAAGGGGTCGCCTATCATGCCCGCCGCCTGGGGATTCCAGCGACCATCGTCATGCCCGAGTTTGCCCCCTTCAGCAAGATTCAGCGCACCCGTGAATTCGGCGCGCGGGTGATGTTAATCGGCGATACATTGGATGCCTCGGCGGTCGCGGCGCGTGAGTTGGCCGAGAAGGAGAGCCTGACCTTCGTCCACCCGTACGACGACCCGAAGATCACCGCCGGACAGGGCACCATCGGCTTCGAGATGATGGAGGATGCGCCGGACCTCGACATGATCGTGGTGCCGGTCGGTGGCGGTGGCCTTATCTCCGGCATCGCCACCGCGGTCAAGTCGGTGAAGCCCGATGTGGAGATATTCGGTGTCGAAGCGGACCTCTTCCCCTCGATGTACCAGGCCGTGCATGGGCTGGCGCCGACAGCCGGCGGGCAGACCCTGGCCGACGGTATCGCCGTAAAGAATCCCGGCGAACTGACCCGCAAAATCATCGCGCGCCTGGTCGAGGACATCATCCTGGTGGAAGAATCGTTGATCGAGAGTGCCGTGCACGTCTTGGTGGAACAGCAGAAAGTGGTCGCCGAGGGGGCCGGTGCCGCCGGCATCGCGGCCATCATGAAAGAGCCGGAGCGTTTCGCCAGGCGCCGGGTCGGCGTGGTCATCGGCGGCGGCAATATCGACGTTCGCCTGCTCTCCTGGGTGCTCACCCGCGGCTTGGTGCGGGACGGGCGCATGGCACGGTTACGCATCGGTATCGTCGACCGGCCCGGTGTCCTGGCCCAGGTGACCAAGCTCATCGGCGATACCGGCGGCAACATCATCGAGGTCTATCATCAACGCCTGTTCTACGACGTCCCGGCCAAGCAGGCGGATGTAGACGCGGTGATCGAGACGCGCAACCGCGAGCATGTGCAGGAGATCGTTGAAAGCCTCAAGGCAGGCGGCTTCCCGACCCGTGTCCTCTCGGCCCGCTCCGACGAGGGACAGGTGCCACCAGCCCCCGTACCGCCCGCGTAAGGCTTGCCCATAGGACTTGCGGGCGTCAGTGTAGCGGCCAAATATCCAAGAACATGGCAACGCAAGGAGCGACCGTGGCCGCACCGGTTTTCAAGTCCGTCATGGAGAGCATCGGTAACACGCCGTTGATCGAGGTAAAGCACCTGGATACAGGGCCTTGTAAGCTTTTCTTGAAGCTGGAAAATCAAAATCCGGGCGGCTCGATTAAGGACCGCATCGGCCGTTCCATGATCGAGGCGGCGCTGCGCGACGGCTCGGTCAAGCCGGGGGGTACGCTGATCGAAGCGACCGCCGGCAACACCGGCCTGGGCCTGGCCCTGGTGGCGGCGCAACTGGGCCTGAAACTGATCATCGTCGTGCCCGACAAGATGGCGCAGGAGAAAATTTTCCACCTCAAGGCGCTAGGCGCCGAGGTGTTCTTGACCCGCTCGGACGTGGGCAAGGGCCATCCGGAATACTACCAGGACATGGCCGAGCGTATCGCCAAGGAGACCGGCGCCTTCTATGTGAATCAGTTCGCCAACCCGGCCAACCCATACGCCCACGAGACGACCACCGGGCCGGAGATCTGGGAGCAGATGGACCATAACCTGGACGCCGTCGTTTGCGGCGTCGGGTCCGGCGGGACCATCACCGGGCTAGCCCGTTATTTCGCCAAGGTGGCGCCGAAGGCCGAGATGGTCCTGGCCGATCCGGAAGGCTCTATCCTGGCCGAGTATGTAGCGACCGGCGAATTAAGCACCGACGTGGGCTCGTGGCTGGTAGAAGGCATCGGCGAGGATTTTCTGCCACCGGTCGCCGATCTGACGGCGGTGAAGACGGCCTATACCGTTTCCGACCGCGAGGCGTTCCAGACGACACGCGAATTGCTCGCCAAGGAGGGTATCCTCGCCGGCTCCTCCACCGGTACCTTGATCGCGGCTGCCCTGCGCCACTGCCAGGCCCAGACCGAAGCCAAGCGCGTCGTCACCTTCGTTTGCGACAGCGGTAACAAATACCTGTCGAAGATGTACAACGATTATTGGATGCTCGACCAAGGTTTCATCGAACGCGAACAATATGGCGATCTGCGCGATTTGATTGCCCGCCGGCATGCCGAACATGCCACGGTCACCGTCCGGCCCGACGATACGTTGTTGATCGCCTATGGGCGCATGAAGCTCTATGACATTTCGCAGATTCCGGTCCTTGACGGTGACGATCAGGCGGTGGGCATCATCGACGAGAGCGATATCCTGCTTGCCGTGGTCGGCGACGAGGCGCATTTCAAGGAACCGGTGAGCAGCGCCATGACGGCACGTGTTCAGACGCTCACGGCCGATCAACCGATCGAATCCTTGTTACCGATCTTCGACGACGGCTACGTGGCCATGGTCGTTGACGATGGTCATTTTCTCGGCCTGATTACCCGAATCGATTTACTCAACCACTTACGGCGGCGGATGCGATGAACGAAATGAGCAACAAGACCCGGGGGCAAAATCGACCACAGTTCGCCACCCGAGCGATCCACGCCGGCCAGTCGCCGGACCCAAGCACCGGCGCGATTATGCAACCCATCTACGCCACCTCGACCTACGTCCAGGAAAGCCCTGGTGTCCATAAGGGCTACGAGTACAGCCGGACACAAAATCCGACGCGCATGGCCTATGAGCGTTGCGTGGCCGATCTGGAAAGTGGCAGCGCCGGGTTCGCCTTCGCCTCGGGCATGGCGGCCATGGCCACGGCGCTGGAGCTTTTGGATGCCGGCAGCCACGTGATCGCCGTGGACGACATCTACGGCGGCAGTTACCGGCTGTTCGAGAACGTCCGCCGGCGCTCGGCCGGACATAACTTCAGCTTCGTCGATCTATCCGACCTGTCGGCCATCGAGGCCGCGGCGCGGCCGGATACCGGCTTGATCTGGGTCGAGAGCCCCACCAACCCGCTGCTCAAGCTGGCGGACCTGGAGGCAATCGCCAACTTTGCCCGCCGTCGCGGCATTCTGGCCGCCTGCGACAACACCTTTGCAACCCCGTGGGTACAGCGCCCGTTGGAGTTGGGATTCGATATCGTCATGCACTCGGCGACCAAGTATCTGAACGGCCATTCCGACATGGTCGGCGGTGTGTTGGTAGTCAATGAAAACCCCGATTTGGTCGACCGCCTGGCCCACCTACAGAATGCCGTGGGCGCCGTACAGGGTCCATTCGACAGCTTTCTGGCGTTGCGTGGCCTGAAGACCTTGGCGGTGCGCATGGAGCGGCATTGCAGCAACGCTCAGGCCATAGCCGAATATATGGAGGCACACCCGAAGGTCGAACGAGTCTACTATCCGGGTCTGGCCAGCCACCCACAGCATGCCCTAGCCAAGCGCCAGATGGCCTCCTATGGCGGCATGGTCACGGTCATTCTCAAGGGCGGCCTTCCCGAGGCCCGGCGGTTCCTGGAGCGGGTCGAGGTTTTTGCCCTGGCCGAGAGCCTAGGCGGCGTCGAAAGCCTGATCGAGCACCCGGCCATCATGACCCACGCCTCCATCCCGGCCGATATCCGGGCCAGTCTGGGGGTCAGCGATTCCCTGATCCGCCTATCCGTTGGCATCGAGGCGGCGGACGATCTGATCGCCGATCTGGAGCAGGCCCTGAAGTAAGCCACCGCCCAACCCGCCAACCCGGCTTAAAGCCCCGGTTAGTCTGGTTAAATCCTTCTTAACTCCAAATCCGCACAATGCGGGCGTTGATTTAGAAGGGTTTGCGGGCGGAAAATGCTAGTCGGTATCGGAAGCGTCTTGGTGGTGGTCATGGTCTTTGGCGGCTACATGGCCATGGGCGGGAAGATGGCTGTTCTGTTCCAGCCTTTCGAGCTCGTGATCATCGGTGGCGCCGCTGTCGGCGCCTTTCTTACGAGCAACACCATGACAATCCTTAAAGGCTCGGGCGCGGGTCTTGGCCGCGTCGTCAAGGGGCCGAAACATGGCAAGGACGGCTATGTGGAGGTGCTTAGTCTGCTCTACCAGATCTTCAAGCTGGCGCGCAGCAAGGGCAACCTGGCGATCGAGAAGCACATCGAGGAGCCGGAAGAAAGCGAGCTGTTCGCCAACTACCCCAAGATATTGGCCGATCACCACGTGATGCAATTCCTGTGCGACTACCTGCGCCTTTTGACCATGGGCAGCGAGAACCCGCACGAGTTGGAGGCGCTGATGGACCAGGATCTGGACGCGCACCACAAGGAGGAATTGGCCGTTGCCTCCGCCCTCCAGACCATGGCCGATGGTCTGCCGGCACTGGGCATCGTGGCGGCGGTGCTGGGGGTCATCAAGACCATGGCTTCAATCACCGAGCCGCCAGAGATCCTTGGCGGCTTGATCGGCGCGGCGCTGGTGGGAACTTTCCTGGGTATCTATCTGGCCTATGGATTCGTCGCCCCCATTGCCACCGCCCTTAAGAACATCATCGAGGCGGATGGGCGCATGTACGAGTGCATGAAGGCCGGCATCCTGGCCCATATCGCCGGCCACCCGCCAGCCATTTCAGTGGAGTTCGCGCGCAAGACCCTCTCTACCGATGTCCGCCCCGGTTTCAGCGAGTTGGAAGAATCGTTCGAATCCCTGCCTCCGGTCGCCGCCTGATCGGCGCCTTGAACCCAGGCGCATAGTCCATGGCCGAAAAAGAAAAAGAAGACAACAAAACCGCCCCGATCATCATCAAGCGGGTGAAGAAAGGCGGCCACGACGCCCACCACGGTGGCGCTTGGAAGGTCGCCTACGCCGATTTCGTGACTGCCATGATGGCGTTTTTCCTGTTGTTGTGGCTGCTCCAGGCGACCACCGACGAGCAGAAGCTGGGCATCGCCGACTACTTCGCCCCATCCAGCGTCTCGCGGTCGACGAGTGGTTCCGGCGGCATCATGGGCGGACGCACGTTCAGCAAGGAAGGCGCTAAGCCGAACGATCAAACGCCCGTCGGCGTGGCGATCGAGATACCGGCCACCCCGCCGGATTGGGATAACACCGGCGATCCCGACGAGACCGTAGCGCCCGATGAGACGGGTCCTGGCGGCGTCGCCGAAGGCGCACAGGAACCCGAAGAGGATACGGCCCTCGAAGCCTTCCTCTCGCAACGGGAAGAGGAGCAATTCGCCGCCGCCGAGCAGGCCCTACGCCAAGCCATCGACAATATCCCGGAGCTGCGCAGCATGGTCAACAACCTGATCATCGACGAAACCGAGGAAGGTCTGCGCATTCAGCTCGTCGACGAAGCCGGCGAATCCATGTTCTCCTCGGGTAGCGCCGACATGTTCGATCACACAAAGAAGCTGCTGGCCCTCGTCGTCGACGTGATCAAACAGATGCCGCAGCGGGTCTCCATCAAGGGTCACACGGACTCGGTGCCCTTCCAAAACTCAGACGGCTATACAAACTGGGAACTTTCCACGGATCGTGCCAACTCAGCGCGGCGCGGCCTCATCGAGGCTGGACTACCGCAGGATCGCATCGCCGCGGTCGCCGGCCGCGCCGACCAGGAGCACCTGGACGAGGACGACCCGAACTCGCCCCGCAACCGCCGCATATCTTTTATTCTCCTGCGGAACGAGCCAGGGACGCGGGCGCCAGGCGCATCGGACTTGCGCATCCAGTCGGGCCAGGTTCCCGGCCAGGTCCCCGACTCGGCTCAATAGAATCGCTCGACCCAGGCCGGGCGCCAAGTGCGCTTGCCATCGGCACCTCAGACCCCTATCTGCATACCATCTGTCTTTTCTAGGATGGGGTCCCCGATGGCCAACCATAGCAGCAGCCTACCCAGTCTCCGGCTCGGTGCCGCCGACTGGAGCGATGGGCCACCTCACCCACAGGATAAACCAGCCCTTTACGAGGGTTTGCTTATTCGCCGGGTGCTCGCCTACGTTGCCGATGTGGTGGCGATCGCCATACTCTCCACAGCCGCCTGGGTGGCCTTTGGCATCTTGGGGGCGATGACCTTCGGTCTGCTTATTCCGGTCGGTATCATTGTCATCGGGCTTATTCCGGTGTGCTACCACACCTATTTTTTGGGCAGTCGAGGGGCAACGCCGGGTATGCGCCTCTTTGACTTGGAGATGTGGAGCCTGACGGGGAGGCAGCCGGAATACGTGCAGGCCTTTCTCGCCACGGTGCTCTTCTACCTCAGCGTGGGCCTGACCGCGTCCCTGGTCCTCATCGTCGCCCTTTTCAACGACCGCCAGCGAACCCTGCACGACACTCTCGCCGGAACGATCGTGCTGCGGCGGGCGGGATCCGGGCCAGACGTAAACTAGAATTCGCAGCTTGGAATTGGAGTCTGGCCTGACCCCAGGTCATGCTGCGATAATCGCCGCCGTCATGCGACAAGGCCCAGCCTTTACTGTTTGCAATCAAGCACCGCACGAGCCCAGTCAGCCGGTACAGCGGTACTATGTCCTGGCCGAATCCAGCTGCCCCTACCTGCCGGGGCGGCGAGAGCGCAAGCTGATCACCGAGCTTGGCGACACACAGGGATCGGCCCTTTACGGCGTGTTATCGCGCGCCGGATTCCGCCGCAGCCATGGTTTCGCCTATCGGCCGGCTTGCTCGGGCTGTTCGGCCTGTATCCCGGTTCGGGTGGCGGCAGGCGCCTTTACCCCCGGCCGCTCGCTGCGCCGCGTGGTGCGCATGAACGCCCCGCTGTGCGCCGAACTGCGGCCCGCGCGCGCGACGCTTGAGCAATATCAACTGTTCAACCACTACATCGACGCCCGGCACGACGACGGCGAGATGGAGGGCATGACCTTTGCCGACTATCGCGGCATGGTCGAGCACACGCGCATCGATACGCGCATGGTCGAATTCCGCAACGAGGACGGCGTGCTGGTTGCCGCGTGCCTGGCGGATTGGCTGCCCGACGGCCCCTCGGCGGTCTATAGCTTCTTCGACCCTAAGCTGGCCCGGAGCGGACTGGGGACCTACATGGTCATCTGGCTCATCCAGGCCGCGCGGGACGCCGGCTTACCCTACGTCTATCTCGGCTATTGGATCGAGCAGTCGCCGAAAATGTCGTACAAGACGCGGTTTCGGCCCTTGGAAGCTCTCGGGCCTGACGGTTGGCACACGCTGGCGCCGTAGCTCGGTTCCGTTTGGTCGGATTATGCTCTAGTGCCGCTAACGCCGCGGGGTGGCAAATCTCCAGGCCAAGGGCAAAACTGCCACTGCCAGCGCCACCTTGGCTACGTCTCCCAGGATGAAGGGAGTCAAACCCCAAGCCAGGATTGGCTTATCCCATCCGAACAGAGTGCCAAGCCAGAGCAATCCCGGTATATAAATCAATATATTACCTATAATCATGGCCACCCCTGTGGTGACCATGCTGCGGCCCCATCCGCGCTCGGCCAGCCAACCGCAGGCGGCCGCGGCAAGGATAAAGCCGAACAGGTAACCACCCGTGCTGCCGGCCATATAGACCAGGCCCAACCCCTTTTCCGGCGTCCCGGAGAACACCGGCAGGCCCAGGACGCCTTCGGCCAAGTAAAGAAGCACGGTCGCCGCGCCCAACCGCCAGCCGTAGGCCATGCCGAGCGCCAGGATGACGAAGGTCTGCATGGTCATGGGCACCGGATAGAATGGCACATGGACCTTGGCGGATGCCCACAGCAGCAGCGATCCTATCACCGCCAAAACAGCGTGGCGCGCAACCCGCGCGGCCGGACGGTCGTCGCCGGCCACCGGCCATACAGTCATGGCCAAAGTGCTTCTATTGGCAGCTAGCGAAAACATCCCATCCTCCCCCGGAAATGAAACAACAGGTGGGTCGGCATCGACGCCAACCGATAACGCAATTGAATAAGCTAAGCGCGCGATGCACGCAAATCCAGATTGGGCGGCTCAGCGGGCGGCCGATCTCCGTTGCGCAGCCGTGTCGGAGTCGGGCTCAATCTTGGCGTCAACCAGATGAATCATCAGGTTCCCCAGATCGCTTTTGCCTTCGAGACGGACGGGGACCGCGGGTTTCGCGCCGGCGACTGGCGCCAACCAAACCTTGATAATGGTGGGCACACCGCCTCTCTTCGCCTTGTCGCGAAAACCGGACAGCTTGTTGACAGCCACGCTGCACAGCGTCGCCGGGCCGCTATAGGTGTTATAGCGGCTTGGCGCTAACGGACTTTCGCCAACAAGGCTGACGTTCAAGTCATAGCGGCGAGCCCCGTCATAAACAGGATAGGCCCCGGTGCACTGACCCTGCCGGCTAACCGCATCGATCACCGCAAGGATAGCGCTGGCCGGATCCAAGGTGTCCTCACGCATTTGCGCCGGCACCGCCTCCTCATCCTCGTCAGCGGTGCGTGGCGGGTCGCTCCAGGTGCGCAAAGACCCATCCTCAAGATAGGAAATGGCACGCCGGCTCTCATCATCGCCAGACCGCGCCAGGGTTGCGAATTGATTAGGCCGAGGGCCGGCCCCGGCCAACTTGCCGTCCGCTTCGCCTTCGAGGAGATAGGGAAATATCCAACCGATGAAGCCGCGTGTGCGGGCAGCGAATTTGACGCTGTAGTCTTCGCCGCCCTGTAACAGCCCCGCTTCCAGGTCTAATGCGTGGAATCCGCCCTTCCAGAGCTCATACGACAGGACCAGGCGCTCGTCCGCGCGAGCGGCCGTAGACTCAAAAACCCCGCTGGCAAGCAGCCAGACCAGACCGGCGAGAAGGACTCGGTTCATGGCCCATTATACGACCACGGGTACCGGATCATCCACTATCGATTAAAGGTTGTGGATATCTGCCGTTAGCCGAACTTGTTGGCCTTGGGAAATCCCTTCGGCGGCAGGCGGCCGGCGGCGGCGCGTTTGCCGATCCAGTCGGACAATTGCGTTTCCGAGCGCACGCGCCCGGCACCGATTGACCAAGTCAGGCCCTCGGCCCGGACAAAGGTCTTCACGTCCGACAATCCGCCATCCTTGAATTTTTGCAGGATCGTGCCCCGGCCCCGGGTCATTTCCGGCACCTCGTCCAACGGGAAAATCAGCAGTTTCCGGTTCTCGCCGATGCACGCCACCATGTCGCCCTCGACCGGCCGGCAGATAGCGGCTTCCGTATCGGCGGCGACGTTGAGGACCTGCTTGCCGTTCTTGGTCTGCGCCACGATCTCGTCCTCAGGCACCACAAAACCGCGCCCGTCCGTCGAGGCGACAATCAGCTTCTGGCCGGGGCAATAGGCGAACAGGCTGACAATATCCTGGTCGTTCGGCAGGTCGATGAACAACCGCACCGGCTCGCCATAACCGCGCCCACCGGGCAGCTTGTCGGCGCCAATCGTATAACAGCGGCCGTTTGTGGCGAAGATCAGGATCTTGTCGGTCGTCTGCGCCTGTAAGGTAAAGCGGGCGCGGTCACCTTCCTTGTGCTTGGCATCGGAGAGGTCCTCCACATGCCCTTTCAGGGCGCGAATCCAACCCTTGGCGGAACAGAGCACGGTTACCGGCTCGCGCTCGACTACCGCCTCGAGGGGGACAATCACCTCCGAGGGGGCATCGCCCAGCTCGGTATGCCGGCGGCCCAGTTCGGTCTTCGGACCAAAGGCCTCCTTCATGGCCTTGATCTGCTCGCCGATGGCGGCCCAGACCCGGCCTCCCTCCTCCAGAGATTTCTTGGCGTCCTTGGTCAGCTTCTTCAGGTCCGATTGCTCGGCGCTCAGGGCCGCGTGCTCCGTGCGCATGCCCTCTTCCTCAAGGCGGCGCAAGGCCCGCAAGCGCATGTTGAGGACGGCCTCGGCCTGCATGTCGCTCAGCTTGAAGCGGCGCATCAGGGCCGGTTTGGGCTCGTCCTTGTCGCGGATGATGCGGATGACCTCATCGATATTGAGGTAGACGATGAGGTAGCCTTCGAGAACCTCCAAGCGCTGAGCGATCTTGTCGAGGCGGAACCGCGACCGGCGCAGCAGAACCTCGTGCCGATGGTCGAGGAAGGCACGCAGGACTTGGCGCAAATCCATGACCCGCGGCGTATTGGTAGCATCCAGCACGTTCATGTTGAGGCTGATGCGCACTTCCAGATCGGTCTGCCGGAACAACGATTCCATCAGCACTTCGGGATCAACGTTGCGGCTTTTCGGCTCCAGGACCAGACGCACCACATCGGTCGACTCGTCGCGCACGTCGGCCAGCATGGCCAATTTCTTTGCGCTGAGTAACTCGGCGATCTTTTCCACCAGGCGCGATTTCTGCACCTGGAACGGGATTTCCGTGACTACGATCTGGTAGACACCGCCCTTGGCCGTCTCGGACTCCCAGCGCGCCCGCAGGCGGAAAGCACCGCGCCCGGTCTTGTAGGCATCGACGATGGACTCGCGGCTTTCCACCAAAATCCCGCCGGTGGGGAAATCCGGGCCGGGCATTAGTTCCACCAGCTTGCCGATGGTCGCCTTCGGCGTCTTGATCAGGTGCGTCAGGGCATCGCAAATCTCGGCCACATTGTGCGGCGGGATCGAGGTTGCCATGCCGACGGCGATCCCCTGGGCCCCATTGGCCAGCAGGTTGGGGAAATTAGCCGGCAAGACCGCCGGCTCCTCTGATTCGCCGTCGTAGGTGGCGCGGAAATCGACCGAATCCTCGTCGATGCCCTCCATCAGGGCGGCGGCCACGGCGGTCAGCCGCGCCTCGGTGTAGCGCATAGCGGCGGCGTTATCGCCGTCGATGTTACCGAAGTTGCCCTGGCCGTCGACCAGCGGATAGCGTTGGGCGAAGTCCTGGGCCAGGCGCACCATGGCGTCATAGATCGACTGGTCGCCGTGCGGATGGAATTTGCCCATCACGTCGCCGACCACGCGGGCGGATTTCTTGAAACCGGAGTTCGGGTCGAGGCGAAGCTGCCGCATGGCATAGAGCAGCCGCCGGTGAACCGGCTTCAGGCCATCGCGCACATCCGGCAGCGAGCGCGCCATGATGGTCGAGAGCGCATAGCTCAGATAGCGCTCTTCCAACGCCTTCGGCAGGCGCACGTCGCGAATTTCACCAATTGGCTGGGGCATAACGGCTTGACCCATGGACGCCTCGAAACTTGTGGAGGATTAGCGGATTCGAGGAAAGTGGGCCAGGAAACCTTGAGACTCTCTTAAAACCGGTCCGCCCGGTAGGGAGTCATGTCCAATCCGGGGTCCCGGTCGGCCGCCAAAGCAGCCACCAGGGCCCCGGTCCGGGCCCCCAGAATCATGCCGCTATGGCCATGGCCGAACGCCAGGAAAACGTTGGGAAAGCGCGGTGAACGGCCAATAACCGGCAGGGAATCCGGCATCGAGGGGCGGAATCCCATCCAGCGCGTCGCCCCCTCGGTTTGCAAATTCGGAAACCAGCGCCGGGCATGCCGGGCCAGGGCCTCGGCGCGGGCCCAATTGGGCGGCGCCTGCAGGCCGCCCAGCTCCACGGTGCCGGCACAGCGCAGACCCACCTCCAGCGGCGTGGCCACAAAGGCCCGCTCGGTGGAGTACACCGGCAGGCGCGGGGCGATGCCAGGCTCCGGGAACTGCACATGGTAGCCGCGCTCGGTCTCCAGGGGCACCGGAGCGCCCAGGTCCGCCGCCAGGGGCTTCGACCAGGCCCCAGCGGCCACCACCACCCCGTCGCAGGGCAGCGGCCCCGCCTCCGTCTGCACCGCGCGCGGCCCCTCGGGCCCGGTGTCGAAACCGCGCACCGCGGCCCGGTGCAAGGCACCGCCGTTGCTCTGGAAGGCGCCCGCGAGCACCTGAACCATGCGAAAGCTGTTCACCGAATGACCGACCTCGGGATACAGCACCGCCTGGGTAAAGATCGGCGCCAGGGACGGCTCGAGCTGGCGCAAAGCCTCGGGCTCCAGCACTTCCAGGGCAACGCCGCGCCGCCGCTGCAACTCCAGCATGGGCTGGTAGCGGCGGAAGCCCGCCTCGCTCTCATAGACGCAGACCCAGCCGGTGCGGCGAATCATGTCCTTGGCATCGGCCTGCGCCAGCAGCGGCGTGTAGGCGGCCAACGCCCCATCCATCAGTCCGCCCAGGGCGATGGAGATCTCTTCGACCCGCCGTGCGCCGCTGGCGGCCACGAAGCGCAGCAACCACGGCGTCAGGCGCGGCAAATAAGACCAGCGGATGGCCAACGGCCCCAGGGGATCGGCGAGCATGCCCGGCACCCGCCAAAGGACACCCGGCGTGGCAACCGGCACCACCGCCTCGTCACCGATAACGGCGCCGTTGCCGAACGAAGCGCCCTCACCCGGCTCTCCCTGGTCGATCAGGGTAACGCGAAACCCCTCGCGCTGCAGGCTCAGGGCGCTACACACGCCGATAATACCGGCGCCGATGACGGCGATATGTTTGCCTGGCGTGGAAGGGCTCATTCCTAAATCTGAGCCAAATCCACCCGCGTGTCACGGACGCCGGCAACCGGGCAGTCTTTCAGTTCGAGAATCCGCCGAAGGAGCGCCAGGAACGGCAGCGTTACAGCGGATCACGCCTGCCGTGCGCCCAACGGCAGACCTTGGTGCACGATCATCGGTACTGCGCCGCTAGCACGCGAAGCGACACAAACGGATGTTGCGAATTTGAACCTGCGTGTTCCTTTAGGTTTTCTAGTATGGCCTTGGATTGTCGGCAGTACTGAGGCTGCTTTGTCCGCATAGTAGGCGTTCGCTAGAATCAATCGTTCGACTGGTCTTGGCACGAGTCGGTCCTCACCGCCACATTCCAGCCGCGTCCGGAATGCCCTCAGGTCCGGTCGTGGCTCGGAAGATTGTGAGCACAATTTTTCCAATGTGCTTCTTTGACATGAAAACGGCCTGTGCGTCCGCGATCTGCTCAAGTGGATAAGTCTCGGCCACAACAGGGGATATACGGCCACGCTCAATGTGTTCGATCAGATTGGGAAACACCTCAGGCCCCAAAACCGTGCAGCCGAACAGGCTCAAGTCTTTCAGATAAAGCGTCCGGATGTCGAGTTCGACAATAGGCCCACCAATCGCGCCCGCCGCAGCATAGCGTCCTCCTGGACAGAGCGAGTCGAGCAACTCAGGCCACTGCGGTCCTGCAACCAGATCGATCACGACATCGATGCTGTCTCGACCAAGCTTCTCGACAACGCTGTCATCTCGTACGAGCGTCTGCTCGGCCCCTAAACTGAGCAGAGCTTCCGACTTCGCAGGGCTTGTTACAGCAATGACCCGTGCCCCACGAGCCCTCGCCAACTGAATAACCGCAGACCCAACGCCACCCGATGCGCCGGTGACGAGAACCCGGTCGCCCGGGCTTGTTTTTGACCGTGTCAGGAGGTTTTCCGCTGTGGAATAAGAACACGGAAACGAGGCAAGTTCAGTGTCGCTCAGTTCGCTTTCAATTTTGTGGGCGTGCCGCGATGCAACCGTTGTGTATTCGGCGAATCCTCCATCGAATTCCGATCCGAAATACCAGGGGCTCTCTAGCTCTTTTCCGTTCGCTTCCCTGATGCACGGCTCGACCAAAACCCGATCACCGACACGGTCCATGCTGACACTTTCGCCAACCGCAACGATCCGCCCACAAACGTCGGCGCCCTGGATGAGTGGAAAGTGAATAGGCGCGCCGGTCCAACTTGCGTCTTTACTGGCGCTGTCATTCTTCGAATACCAACCAGTCCGGGTGTTGATATCCGTGTTGTTAACGCCCGCCGCAGCTACGCGAATAAGCACGTCGCGCGGGCCTGGAATGGGAACAGGAATATCGCTGCGCACCTCAAGCATATCGAAGTCACCATGCCCGGTGAGCCACACGCCACGCATCGTTTTCGACCGTTCACTCATACAGTGTCTTCTCCTATGATAAGCCTAAGTGCTGTATCCTGGACCGTCTACACTGTCGTATCTATTCGGAATGTCCGTTGTTGGCTAAATCCCGGACTCAATGACCACCGCGAAACGATGACCGCTTGCGGCGGATAAGCCGACAAACGGGTCCGCTTCGTGCTTTCAGCACGTAAAGTTTCGAACTACGGCACTACCGGAAAGCGTTCGGCCAGGCGCTGCCGGGCGGCGGGAGGTGCTTGGTGGTGCGGGGCGAAGACGTGGCGTTCGAGAAAGAAGCCGGTCAGCGCCAAGCCTTGCGCGACCTCGTCCGGACCGCCACCGCCCCGGCCGCCGAGAAAGCCGGGTAGCGGCAGCAGCCGGTCGCGGTAAGGCTCGCCGGCGGCCAGCGAGACGGCGCGGCCCGTGCGCGGGCTGACGTAGGCCAACTGATCGTTGGCCCCGCCACCGGCACAGGCGCTCAAATCCAGGCCAAAGCCAAGCTCGGCCAGCACCGCCATCTCCCAGCGCACATAAACCTCGGCCCAATGCTCGCCGGAAAGCGCTTCGAGCAGCACCAGGAACCCTTCATAGCAAGCCGCGTGCGACTCACGCTCGGGCAGGGCCCGCTCCGACACCGCGGCGGCGGCGGATAAGGCCGCCAAGCGTGGCGGATCGTCGAGCACCCGTGCCGCATAGCTTTCCACCAGTTCGCACTCGAAATTGCCCAAATGCTCGGCCAGGCGCCCCGACCAGCGCACAGAAACCAGGTTGCCGGGCTGGTAGACCCCGCTCAGGCGCTTGCCCTGGGCGCCACGCACCAAGCCGGCGTGGCGGCCTTGATTCTGGGTAAGCATCTGCACTACCGCCGACGATTCGCCGTGCGGCCGTACCGAAAGAACGATTCCGCTGTCAGTCCAATGCATCGCTGTGCCGCCCGCCCATGCTCAGGCGTCGAAATCCAGGCCCCAGTGTTGGTAGTGGGCGCGATCCTCCAGCCAATTTTCGCGCACCTTCACCAGCAGGAAAAGATGCACTTTGCGGCCTAGGATGGTTTCCAGTTCGGCCTGGGCGGCCTCGCGTACCGCCTTGATGGTGCGCCCGCCCTTGCCCAGGCACATGGCTTTATGGGAATCGCGCAGCACGGTGATGGTCTGCTCGATGCGGGCGCTGCCATTGTCGAAGTCCTGCCAGTCGCCTGTCTGGACGGTCAGCGAGTAGGGCAACTCCTGATGCAGATTGAGGAACAGCTTCTCGCGCGTTACTTCGGCGGCGAGCAGCCGCTCGGGCAAATCCGATAGCGCGTCGGCGGGGAACAACCATGGCCCCTCGGGCATGCGCTCGGCCAGGTAGTGGCGCAGATCCTCGACCCCGTCGCCGCCGAGCGCCGAGAGCATGAAGGTACGGGAAAAGACCCCCTCTGCCTCGAAGGCGGCGGCCAGCGGCAGCAGCCGCTCGCGCTTGCACAGGTCGACCTTGTTCAGCACCAAGATGGCGGTTCGCCCGCGCGCCTTCAGCCCATCGATGATCAACCGCGTATCGCCGCCGATCCCGGACCGGGTGGAATCGACGATGAGGACCACCTCGTCCGCGTCTTTCGTCTCGCCCCAGGCGCTGGCCACCATGCTCCGTTCGAGCCGGCGTTTCGGCGTGAAGATGCCCGGCGTATCGACGAAAATGAGCTGACAGTTGCCGTCCAAAACCACACCCCGCACGCG
This sequence comes from Kiloniellaceae bacterium, assembly GCA_021776055.1. Classification (GTDB taxonomy): domain Bacteria; phylum Pseudomonadota; class Alphaproteobacteria; order Kiloniellales; family J153; genus JAJFGI01. The sequence continues at coordinate 9,315 of JAJFGP010000030.1, read as the reverse complement.
GCTGCGGGTGGTTTGCACCTTGTGGGTGACGATGGAGATCTTGGCGCCCACCAGGCGGTTCAGCAGCGTCGATTTTCCCGCATTCGGCGCCCCGACCAGGGCGGCAAATCCGCAGCGCGTTCGCCCGGCATCATTATCAGACATTGGCACCGAGACGATTGAGCAGCCGTTCGGCCGCGGTTTGCTCGGCGAGGCGCTTGGATCGCCCTTCCCCGCGCTCGGTCGGTTGGCCCTCCAAGTGTACCTCCACGGTGAAAACGGGCTCGTGGGCCGGACCGGTTCGGTCGACTTCCTGATAGTCGGGCAACGGTAGGGCGCGCGCTTGCGCCCATTCCTGCAGGGCCGTTTTCGCATCCTGGGGCGGATGGCCCGTCGCCTCCAGCATGGGCGCCCAGTGCTCCTCGATCACCGCGCGCGCGGCCGATAGCCCGCCGTCCAGGTACAAGGCGCCGATGACGGCCTCGCAGGCATCCGACAACAGCGCCGGATTGTCACGCTCGCCCGCGGCCTCCTCTCCCTTGGCCAGGCGCAGGTATTGGCCAAGGTCCAGACGGCGGCCCACATCCGCCAGGGTTTCCCGGCGCACCAGATCCACATGCCGCAGGGCCAGCAGCCCTTCCGCCTCATTCGGAAACCGGTGCAGAAGCATATCGGCGACCACCAGGCCAAGCACCCGATCGCCCAGGAACTCCAGGCGTTGATAGCTGCTGTCGCCTGTCCCATCCGGACGGCGGACAGCGGCGCTGGGGTGAGTTAGCGCCTCGCGCAGCAAATCTGGTTCCGCGAAAATATGCCCCAGGCGCTCCGCCAAGCCGGCAAGATCCGTCTCGGCTTTACTCGATTCCATCGCCAAGACGGCTGTAGCGGATGGCGAACGGCCACTTCCAGATCTCCCACAACCGCGCGCTATCGTCGTGTGAGAAGAACAGAAATTCAGCGCGGCCGACCAGGTTCTCGAAGGGGACAGGCCCGACCGCGGAGGTAACCCGGCTGTCCTGACTGCTGTCGCGGTTATCCCCCATGGCAAAGTAGTGGCCCGCCGGCACCGTATAGACCGGTGTGTTATCCAGCATTTCCTCGTCGCTACGTTCCCAGATGCGATGCTTGCGGCCGTTCGGCAAGGTCTCGATGTACTCGGTGACCTGGGTGAAAAAAGCGCCCTGGATCGGGACCTTCATCTCCTCGACCTTCTCCCGCTGCACCGGCGTGCCGTTGATCTGCAGGATGCCCTTGACCACCTGAATGGTATCGCCGGGCAAGCCCACCAGCCGCTTGATGTAGTCGGTCTTGTTGTCCTTGGGCAGCTTGAAAACGACCACGTCGCCACGCTCCGGCTGGTCCGCCAAGATACGTCCCTCGATCCAAGGCAATCCCCAGGGCAGCGAATAGCGGCTGTATCCGTAGGAGAACTTGGAAACGAACAGGTAATCGCCGACCAACAAGGTCGGAATCATCGAACCCGAGGGAATATTGAATGGCTCGTAGGCAAATATGCGAATCGTGATGGCGATCGCTACCGCGTAGAGAACGGTGCGAACCGTCTCCCAGAGGGTGCCCGCATTCTTTTTAGCCATTAAAGATTCCATGTAATCTCTTGTAATCTAGTGAATTGTTGCAAGGCTGCGAAGGGTCGAACAGATCACTCTGCCGACCCCGGCACGGCCGAGATGATGACGATCGCCTGGGCCAAGGGATAGTCGTCGGTCAGGGTCACGTCAATGCGCGCGGTCATCCCGGCGGGCGTGATCTCGGCCAGGCGGCGGGCGGCGCCCTGGGTTAGGGCCATGGTCGGCTGGCCGCTGGGCAGGTTCACGACACCAAGATCGCGCCAATGAACGCCGCGCCGCGGCACCCCGGTCCCCAGCGCCTTGGCGCAGGCTTCCTTGGCGGCAAAGCGCTTGGCATAACTGGCAGCCCGGTTGGCCCGGCGGTCGGACTTGGTCTGCTCGAGGTCGGTAAAGACCCGCTCCGTAAAGCGGGCGCCGAAACGCGCCAGCGTCTTTTCGATGCGGCGGATATCGATCAGGTCGTTGCCAAGGCCGACGATCATGGGTACTAGGCGCTGCGGGCGCCGGCGCCTTCGGCGCGCGCCTGGTCCATCAGGGCGCGCATCCGTTTGATGGCGCTGTCCAGGCCGCAGAAGATAGCCTCGCCGACAAGGAAGTGGCCGATGTTCAGCTCGGCGATACTGTCGATGGCCGCCACATACCCGACCGTATCGAAGGTCAGCCCGTGACCGGCGTGGCATTCCAGCCCCAAGTCCGCCGCATGTGCCGCCGCCGCCTTGATGCGCTCTAACTCCGCCTTGACCGGTGCCCCGTCGCGGTCCTCGATGAAGGCCTCGCAGAAGGCACCCGTGTGCAACTCCACCACCGGCGCCCCCAGCGCCTTGGCGGCATCCAGTTGCCGCACTTCCGGATCGATGAACAACGAGACGCGCATGCCGGCATCCGCAAGCGCCGAGCAATACGGCCGCAACAGGTCAATACCCCCGGCCGCGTCCAGGCCGCCCTCGGTAGTCACTTCCTGCCGCTTTTCCGGCACGATACAGGCCGCATGCGGCTTATGGCGTACGGCAATCGCCAACATCTCGTCGGTCGCCGCCATCTCCAGATTGAGCGGCAAGTCTATGCTTTTGACCAACCGATCGATGTCAGTGTCCGAGATATGGCGCCGGTCTTCGCGCAAATGAGCGGTGATCCCGTCTGCCCCGGCGGCGGCGGCCATGCGGGCCGCGCGCACCGGGTCCGGGTGACCACCGCCGCGCGCATTCCGGATCGTTGCCACATGGTCGATGTTCACACCGAGGCGTAGGTGTTGCATGTTCATTCGTCCTCCTCGGCCGTTTTGGCGGCCACTTTGGCTACGGTCTCGCGTATGGGATGCCCGCGCCGGCCTTTGGCCCGACGCCGAATACGCCACTGCCGAGCCCGCTGATATTCCACGACAGCGCCGCGAATTGGCCAGAAAAAGGCGAACCAAGCCACCACCGCCGTGAGCAGACCGCCGATGCTCATGGGCAACAACACTTCGAACGGCCGATCGAAAATGTAGTGCAAGCTCAGCACATTGGGAAGGTTGGAGATAACATCCCCACCGGTCAGCCAACGGCCAAGACTGTAGATCCAGGCCCAAATGAAGGGAAATGTCCACGGATTGCCGACCACCGTACCGATCGCCGAGGCAACGACGTTGCCCCGCAGTAACAGCGCCAGCAGGGCGGCACCGACGAAATGGAATCCGATGAAGGGGGTAAACGAGATGGCGGCCCCACAGGCAAACCCGGCGGCGACGCGGTAAGGCGTTTCCGGCAGGCGGCGGACCCGGTGCGCCACATACGCGGTTGCTCGGCGCCAGCCGGCGCTCGGCCAAAGGACAGCAACGATACGGCGCAGCAAGGGCAAGGGCGTCCGGCGTTTAAACATCAGCCACGCGCCCGTTCGACCGAGATAATGACCGGTGCCGCGCGCAACGCCGCAATGATATTGGTCAGGTGTTTTACGTCCTGCACTTCCACGTCGACGAGCATCTCGAAAAAGTCGATGGACCGGTTGGCAATCTTCAGGTTGCTGATATTGCCCTCATTCTTACCGATGATGGTTGAAAGATCGCCAAGGCTGCCCGGCTCGTTGGCGATGACGATTTTCAGGCGGCCGGTATGCGGTTCCGTTCCGTCACCGACCTCCCAGGCCACATCGATCCACCGCTCCGGGGCATCCTGAAACGTCGCCAGGGTCTCGCAATCGATCGTGTGTACGGTGACACCTTTGCCGGTGGTGACGATGCCGACAATCCGCTCGCCCGGTAATGGGTGGCAACAGTGAGCAAAGTGCACCGCCATGCCGGGGATGAGCCCTTTGATGGGCACGCCGGGTTGCTTGTTTTTGCCTGCCGCCGGCCGGGTTCGCCCGAACGGCCACATGCGGCGCGGCTTTTCCGCGTCCTTGACCCCGGGAAAGACGGCAACCAACACCTCGCGCGCCGTATGGATACCTTGGCCAACACTGGCACATAGATCGGATGTGTTATCGGCGCGAAACTTCTTGAGCGCGCCGTCGAGAGCTTTCTCGGTCAGATCGTAGCCTTCCTCGCGAAAGGCCTTCTGCAGCATGTTCCGGCCAAGCTCGCTGTATTGATCCCGCTCCTTCATGTGGACGAAGCGGCGGATGCGCGCCTTGGCCTTGCCGGTAACGACAAATTTTTCCCAGTCCGGCGACGGCGTCTGCGCCTTGGACGTTAGAATCTCCACCTGATCGCCGTTCTGTAGCTCGCCGCGCAACGGCATAATCCGGCCATTCACTTTGGCGCCGACGCAGGTATCCCCGACCTCGGAATGAACGGCATAGGCGAAATCCACGGCGGTCGCCCCTCTCGGCAGGGCAATCAGATCGCCCTTGGGCGAGAAGCAGAACACCTGGTCTTGGAACATCTCCAGCTTGGTGTGCTCGAGAAATTCCTCCGGGTTCGAGGCATGTTCGAGAATATCGAGAAGCTCGCGCAACCAGCGGTACTGCCGGCCGTCTACCTTCATATCGCCGTGCTTGTATTTCCAATGGGCGGCGACACCGAATTCGGCCACATCATGCATCTCGCGGGTGCGTATCTGCACCTCGATGCGCTGCCGCTCGGGTCCGATCAAGCCTGTGTGCAAGGACTGGTAGCCATTCGGTTTGGGTGTCGAGAGATAGTCCTTGAAACGGCCCGGCACCACTGGATATTGGCTATGTAGGGAGCCGAGTGCCTGATAGCACTCACCGATGTCTCCGACCACGACCCGGAAGGCCATGATATCGGCGAGTTGCTCGAAGGCGATGTTCTTGTGCTGCATCTTGTTCCAGATGGAATGCGACGATTTCATCCGGCCCGACACCCACGCATCGACTCCATCGTTGGCGAGACCGCGGCGCAACTGATCGATGATGAGCGGCGGCAGCTCGTCACCACGTCCTTTCAGGAACTCGAGGCGCGCCTGAATAGAAGCCCGCCCATCCGGGTTCAGTTCCGCGAATGCCAGGTCCTGTAGCTCGTCCTTGAAGCGGTGCATGCCGATACGCTCGGCCAGGGGGGCGTAAATGTCCATGGTCTCACGGGCAATGCGCCGGCGCCGCTCGGGCGACTTGATATAGTGCAAGGTCTGCATGTTGTGCAGCCGGTCCGCCAGCTTGACCAGGAGCACGCGGATATCCTCCGACATGGCCAGAACGAGCTTACGGAAATTCTCGGCGTGCTGGGTGTGCTCCGATTGCAGCTCCAATCGGGTGAGCTTTGTCACGCCATCGACAAGCCGGGCGATTTCCTTGCCGAACAGCTTTTCGATATCTTCCAGCGAGGTTTCGGTATCCTCGACCAGATCGTGCAGTAGAGCGGTAATGATGGATTTATCGTCGAGCTTGAGATCGGTGAGAATGCCGGCGACTTCGATCGGGTGGGAGAAATAGGGGTCACCGGACTCGCGTTTCTGCGATCCGTGCAGCTTCATCGCATAGACATAAGCGCGATTGAGCGCGTCCTCGTCCGCGCCCGAATCATACGATTTGACCCGTTCGACCAGTTCGAATTGACGCATCATGGCGCGGTCACGCGGCATGTCGCTGCCGCCCTCGCCTGCCCTAGAGCATAATCCGATGAAATGAGGTCCGGGCCCATGGCCCTATGCCGTCGCGCCGCCTGGCAACGGTCTGTCGCGGCGCCGGCTATGCCGGCGTCAGGCCTGTTCTTCGTCGCTGCCCGCAGTGTCGGCCCCGATGTCGGCCCCAGGACCATCCTCGGCCGTCTCGCTGTCCTCGCCCACTTCGTCATCACTTGAGGCTCCGGCGCCAACGGACTGGCCCGCGCCGACCGCCATCTCAAGACCGGCGATATCGAACTCGGACTGTTCTTCTTCCGGCTCATCGATTTCCACGTGGCGCTGAAGGCCCTGAATCAGGCTCGCCTGCAGGACCTCGTTGTCGACCGTCTTTTCAGCGATCTCCCGCAAGGCGATCACAGGATTCTTGTCGTCGTCACGATCCACCGTCAGCGGCGCTCCGGCCGAGATGTCTCTCGCCCGCTGGGATGCCACCATGACAAGATCAAAGCGGTTCGGAATTCTAACGACGCAATCTTCAACCGTTACACGCGCCATCTGCTGCAAATCTCCGGAATTACTTGGGGGATTGAGAATCCCCGGTGTGAGTCTTCAGGAATATATGGACGGGGCCCAGGGAAGGCAAGCGATTCCCAGGCCTGCCGGGTCCCTGCCCCAGGGCTTAGTCCAGGGGCTCCGCCAACTGTCCCGGCGGCAAGCGGGCCGCCAGATCGGCGGCCCTTTGGCCACTGACCGGATGGTGCCAGTCCGGCGCCAGCTCCGCCAGGGGCAGCAGCACAAAGGCCCGCTCGGCCAGGCGGGGGTGCGGTAATTCGGGCACCTCCCCGGCGGCGCTGATCCGGTCGCCATAGGCCAGCAGATCGAGATCGATCAGCCGGGCCTCGTTACGCTGCCGCCGGGTCCGGCCAAACGCCATCTCGATCCGGTGCAAAAGCGCCAGGAGGTCGGCCGGGGATAGATCGGTCGCCACCTCGGCGACACCGTTGACGAAGGACGGCTGACCGGATGGCGGAACCGGGTCGCTTCGGTACCAGCGGGACCGCCGCAGCACACGAACCCCGCCCGCCGCCAATGCCACCAGGGCCGCCTCACAGGTCTGCCGCGGCGTGCCATGTTGCGGGCTAGGCAGGTTGGCGCCGAGGGCAATCAAAATCATGAAATCGTCCCCCCGGTCGCGATACCCCTTGTCAGGGCGCACCGCGGGTATAAATGAGAACCCATATCCAGTGTATTACACATTTTGATTTTGCATTGAGGGTCTCATGAATTTCTATCCGCAGGAGCGTGTCGCTCTATTTATCGACGGCGCAAATCTCTATTCCACCGCCCGAGCCCTGGAGTTCGATATCGACTACAGGCGACTGCTCGATCATTTTTCCGGCCAGTGCAACCTGATCCGCGCCTTTTACTACACGGCCCTGATCGACGACCAGGAGTACTCGCCCATCCGCCCCTTGGTCGATTGGCTCGACTACAACGGCTATACCATGGTGACCAAGCCGACCAAGGAGTTCACCGATGCCACCGGGCGGCGCAAAATCAAGGGCAACATGGACATCGAGCTGGCCATCGATGTTCTGGAGATGGCGCAGCACCTGGATCATATCGTTCTCTTTTCCGGCGACGGCGATTTCCGCCGCATGGTCGAGGCGGTGCAGCGCCGGGGCGTGCGCGTCACCGTCGTCTCCACCGTGCGCTCGCAGCCGTCCATGATCGCCGACGAATTGCGCCGCCAATCGGATGTGTTTATCGATCTGAAGGATTTGCGAGAGCAGATCGAGCGCGCCTTGCCCGCCGACCATCCGCGATCCCGGCCGCGCGGCCCCGCCGATGAACCCTACGGCGAGGACGACGATCCGGACTTCTACGAGGAAGAGCCGGCCTAGGATCGTTCAAATGTCCGCCGCCCCGGCATCCGCCGCCCCGACCCATGATTGCGCACTATGCCCCCGTCTGGCCGCCTTTCGAGCGGCCAACCAGGACGCCTATCCCGATTTTCACAACGGGCCAGTGCCCTCGTTCGGCAGCGCCGAGGCGCGCCTGCTGATTGTCGGATTGGCGCCGGGCCTAAAGGGTGCCAACCGCACGGCGCGGCCCTTCACCGGCGACTATGCCGGCGACCTGCTCTACCCCACTTTGGTCCGCTTCGGATTTGCGCGCGGCGACTATGGCCGGGAGCCGGACGATGGTTTGACGCTGGTTGATTGCCGGATTACCAACGCCGTGCGCTGCGTGCCACCGGAGAACAAGCCGATCGGCGCAGAAATCCGCACGTGCCGCAGCTTTCTAATCGATGAGATGCGTTCGATGCCGCACTTGAAAGCGATACTGGCTCTTGGCACCGTCTCGCACGGATCGGTCCTGAGCGCGCTGGGTTGCCGTAAATCCCTCTACCCGTTCGGGCACGGGGCGTTGCATGAGGTGTCCAACAGCCCGTTGCTGGTCGATAGCTATCACTGCTCCCGCTACAACACCAACACCGGACGCCTGACCGAAGCGATGTTCGCGGACGTATTCACCCTGCTGCGCAATAAGCTTGGCTAGGCGCTAGCCTCGTTCACGCATCAAGCGTGCTTTCTGCCGCTGCCAATCACGCTTCTTTTCGGTTTGGCGCTTGTCCACCTTCCGCTTGCCGCGTGCCAGGCCAAGCTGAATCTTGGCAATGCCGCGCGGGTTGAAGTAGAGGGACAAGGGCACGACCGTATAGCCCTCGCGTTGAATCTGACCAACCAGGCGGGACATCTCGCGCCGATGGAGCAACAATTTGCGTGGCCGCAAGGGCTCGTGATTATTGTGCTTCGCCGCGTCGTAGGTGGCGATGTGGGCGGAGCGGAGGTAAAGCTCGCCGTTCTCTTCCTGAGCGTAGGATTCGCCAATGGAGCAGCGCCCTTGGCGCAGCGATTTTACCTCGCTGCCGGTGAGAACCAGGCCCGCCTCAAGGGTATCCTCGATGAAGTATTCATGGCGTGCCTTGCGGTTCTGCGCGATCACCCGCCGCGCATCGTCAACCATTTGGGAAGGTCATGCTCTAGTTGAGCAGGCCGGCGTGGATCATCGCCTCGCGCACCGTCGTCTCGGTCTCCGGCTGCACACAAACCATAGGCAGCCGAACCCTGTTCTCGCACAGGCCCAATACACTGGCCGCATACTTCACCGGCGCCGGACTCGGCTCCACGAACAGCGCCTGATGCAAGGGCATCAAGCGATCGTTGATCCGGCTGGCGGTTTCCACGTCACCCCGCTGCCACGCTTCATGCATATCGGCGCACTGCCGTGGTGCCACGTTGGCGGTCACCGAGATGCAGCCGTACCCGCCTTGGGCCAGGAACGGCAGCATGGTTCCGTCTTCACCGCTTAGTTGCGTGAAGGATTCGCCGCATGCCGCCCGCGTCTTCGGTGGCCGCGCCAGATCGTTGGTGGCATCCTTGACCCCAACGATGTTCGGCAGCTTGGCCAAACGGGCCATGGTCTCGACACTCATGTCCACGATACAGCGGCCGGGAATATTGTAGATGAGGATCGGGACCTCAACCGCATCATGAATAGCTTTGAAGTGCTGGTAGAGCCCCTCCTGAGTCGGCTTGTTGTAATAGGGCGTCACAACCAGCGCGGCATCCGCCCCAGCCTTCTTGGCATGCTGGGTGAAAGCAATCGCCTCCGCCGTGGAGTTGGAGCCAGTACCGGCAATGACCGGCACCCGGCCGCGCGCCGCCTCGACGCACAACTCT
>JAJFGP010000029.1 GCA_021776055.1 Kiloniellaceae bacterium | reverse complement strand
CATCAACGTGGTCGCACTTTATCCCTGGCTTATGCTGCCGGTGGTGCCGGTGATCGTGCTGATCCTGGCCTTCAACTTCTTCGGCGACGGCCTGCGCGACGCCGCGGATCCGTATAAGTAGAGCGGCCTCGAAGCTTTCTGTCATCGGATACCAGGTATCAGGCTCCGAGCCATATGTCAGCTATAGCTCCCGAATGGCGGAGATTGGCCATGAACGGACGTTAATATTACGCATTCCAGTGCGGCGGTAAGGTTTTCTCAAACCCCTCGACTGCTTCGACTCGCTGTTTCCAGGCAACAATGTGTGGATAACTTGCAAATGACGCTTCAAAACCTAGATTTGCCATCAGGCCGGTCTGTGTTTCAGCGGCGCGTTGAATGAAGCGGACCTCCGGATAAGAGACAGCATCGGCGGCGGTCGGCTTGCCACCAGCGAGAAAATCGTGCGTACCGAGCTGCGTTTCCAAATGTCCGAGTTCCTTCTGCATCGTCCCCGCCGCTTGGATCAGTTCCGGTGTCTTTTCCGTTGCACCGCCGAAGAAGAGTGGCCTCAACAGTGCATCAGCCGCATCACGTAGATAATCGCAGCTTTCCATTGTGACCTGCCAGATGACGGCAGCTTCATCGGCAGTGGCTCTGAACAGCGGAGAATCAAGATAGGCGCGGTCCAACCATGCCAATATGGCGACTGAGTCACGAATGGTCTGACCATCCCTGACGAGAGCAGGAATATTGCCGCGTGGGTTTATCTTGAGATATGCCTCTGACTTGTGTTCACGTTTCGACGCCTCAAGGTAATGTATGTCATAGTCAATACCCTTGAATGTCAGGCCTAACAGAACGCGCCACGCGCGCGGCGCACCGCTAACGGCGTATACAGTAATTCCCATTAGCTTTTCTCTCCCATATTTCCAAGGCTTTAGGGTGCTTTTGGCAGACACCAATTTGCATGCAGATTGCACAGGCGTGTGAGCAAGTCCGCATATTTCGTACGGATCGCGTCGGCTTGGTCTTGTTGCACCATGAAGTAGAGATAACCGTGTGCCCCCGTGTCAGCGCCACCATAATCCAACGTGCCGGAGCGACCGTGTGGGTCCATTGAACCCAACATTGCTGGATTCACATGAGGGGCGTAAGGCATGTGGTGCGGAAAGCTGACCGTCCCTATCAAATCAGACTTTGCAGGCTCCATGTAAGCGCGGTGTATTGGCGCGAACATGTAAGAGGTGCCGCCTTGTCTTGGCGCTTTGTAGGTGCCGTCACGGAAACGCTGCCGTAATATTTCTTTGGCTTCTTTGGCCGAGACGCCATTGATGCGCATTCGCTCGATATCAAAGAAGGGGATCACGTGATGGCCCATGCCGACTTTGTCATAGGCTATCGGGATCAACTGATCGCTCGGATATTCGTAGTCCCACTCCGCCTCGTAGAAACGCACGCTGGTTCGCGCAACAAACGTCGTCCATTCGTTCGTTCCTTTTCGATAGAGCACAAACCCCTTTTGGGCGTCGCGGACATAGACCGCGGCCCCGTCTTGCAAATCCTGTGGTAAAGCGCTTAGCGCCAGTTCGATCTCAAGGTCTTGCGGCAAGTTTACGAACTCGTCAGCCGACGCAACCGCAGGGAACAATGAGAGGCAAAAGCCAGCCAGCATGCCCCACCCCAAAAATCGAACTTTCTTGAAAGTCGCGTTCGTCGTCATTTGATTCATTATCGATCGCGTCATCTGCGAGTTCCCTTAATTAGCGTCCTGTGTGGCGCACCTGGCCTAGGCGGTCGCGCTGTAGGTCTCGAAACACGCCCGTAGCCGTTCGTTGGTCATTTTGCCCGGCCATCGGCGGCGCCTCTCACTCGCCAATCTTCAGGCTTTAGAATAAAATATGGCTTTGCTAATACTTCGCAAGTAGGCAGATGTTTCGTATATAGTACTGTTTTCGATACTTAGTATGAATTAGGAGGTATAGATGGCCATCAAAACCAAATCGCGCGAGCGCGAGTCAGAGCAGCCGATTCCTGTGGTCAAAGGTATCTGCCCAATGCCGAACATTGCTCAGCTCATCGGCGGCAAGTGGAAGCTGATCATCCTGCAAATTTTAATTTTTCAGGGTATGCGGCGGTTCAATGAGCTTAGGCGTCGCATCGACGGCATTACACAGACGATGCTGACCAATCAGCTCCGCGCGTTGGAAAACGACGGCCTCGTGCAACGCAAGGTCTACGCTGAAGTCCCACCTCGCGTTGAATACTCTGCGACACCGCGCGCCTTGGCGCTGAAAGAGGTTTTTCTCTCGATGCACGATTGGTGGGTCGAAGACGAAAAGCGGATTCAAAAACCTGCTTCAGGGAGTAAGAAATTACCGCACTGAGCTTTGGCTATTCTCGCCGCTCATTGCATCAAACCGTGTTTCTTGGTCCGATATAGGCTCAAAACCAGCTCTTCAGTATCAGAACACGAAGGGCCGAAATGGGTCGACTTTAGCCATTGGCGCAATCTCTGGGGAAACAGGGGCCGCCCGACTGTTGCCGGAGTCGCGCTCTATCCCGCTAGCGCGGCATGGCTAGATGGGCGTGCTCCGCCGGGCGACCGTCTGTCAGTCCTTCGTCCTTGGCGTCGCAGATAACTAAGTGGATGCGTTCCTCGCGGCTGGCGTTGATTGCCGTGTGCGTGCGGCGGGCATCCATCTCGTAAAGGAAGCCGTCGGCGGGGACGTGGTGGAAATGGCCGAGGTTGTCGTCGACGCAAATTAGGTAGCAAGCCGGATTGGTAACAACCGCGTAGTGATACCGCAGCGAGGTGTCCCAGTGAATCGATAGGCAACTTTTCTTAGGCATGCGCATGATGCGGGTGCGGCCGAATTCGAAAGGCAGTTTGTTGAGCAACGCCTCGATGGCGGTGCCGCGAAATTCCGGGTTGATGACACGGAAATCCCGTTCGCGCACGTCCTCGGACAGCCAGCCAATCTGATCGTGCAGCGGTTGATCCGCGTTCGGCCGCGAGGTCACGGAGATCGCGTTGTCGCCGCCAAAGAGGGGATGGACGTCGGCGATGACCTGGCGGACCGATTCGAGGTCCTGAGTGACCGACGTGCGGTGAAGGAACGGGTGCTCTGACTCAGTCATGGGGTGTCCCGGTTATCCGCGTCGCCGGAAGACTCGAATAGCACGCTGGGCGCGGTGGTCATCTACCCCGTGGTCGATGACGCAGCCGGCCAGGTGGTCGTAGCGGTTCTCTACCAGTGGCGCCATGTTGGCCCAGTGTGGCACCACCATTTCAAGCAGGATGAAGGCATCGGGCGTTAGGGCGCCTTCAGCTAGTTCGAGAATCTCCAGCCAATCCTCAAAGTGGCCTTTGCGTCCGCCACGAGTCCAGGTTCGGCCGATTCCAGCCCAGACCAGGCAATCGATGTCGCCTTCCGGGTTTTGCCAGTCGCGAAACGCGCCGGTGTGGAAAGAGGCGTTTAGCCGGTCTTTGAAGCGCGCCCGAGCGCTGTCGATCGCTGTCGGTGAGATATCCATGCCGACATAGGCGATCGCTGGGTCCAGATAAGCGAGCAGGAGCCCGGTCCCGCAACCAAGATCGAGGACGCGCCGCGCGCCGAGGTGTCCGACATAGGCGGCAATTGCGCCTAAGCGTGGCGCCATGGCGAGCGTTTCGACAAAATCGTAGGCGCCGGTGCGGTATGCCTCGTCCTGAGTTTCCGCCGAGTAGCGCAATGTCTGGCCGGCGTCTATGTGCCGACTTGGTTCTCTCATTGGGTGGCTCCGGTTTTCTGGGGCGATTGAGGGACGTTACCTGTAAGGCCGGGCAAACTCAAACGATGTGAAACGGAGAACTAGTCGGGGAGTTAGGATGACCCGCCGGTGTTTTCCAGGGCGGTGAAGAACTGATTCAGAAATTCCGATTCGGCGCAAATTTGGCGCAGCGCCCAACGCACGGCAAAGGCATCGTCAGCGAGGCGGCCGGCCCGTCGCTCGGCGCTGGTGTCATAGCCGCCGTTACGGACCAAGGCGGCCTGCTGATCCAATCGCTCGGAGAGGGTGCGGAGCCGGCGCACGTAGCGGTGCGCATCGGCGCCCAGGGGCGGGTCGGAAATCGGTGCTTCCTGCTGTGTCATTGACCGCTATCCCCTGATATGAGGCATGTTCAAGAATCACTATGCGCATCGCGCATAAATCTATGAGACAGGTCAAGACGAGAGCTTGGGATATCGGCAGGCGATGGGACGAACGTGCTCTAGGGACGGCGTACTCTAGGGCCGAATCGAGAGCACTGTGGCGGCCCATTCGAGGTCGACGTCCTCCATTGGCGGCGCATTCCAGCTTGCCAGCAGGTAGCGGTTCGGCTGGTAACTTCGGTGTAGTTCCTTCACCAGGAGGGGGCCGTCGTTGGCAACCTTCACGATACAGAGGCGGTTGAGGCAGTTGTCGGGCACTCCCTCCTGATCGCGCCGGTAGAACAGCAGCCAGCCGTCCCGCATGGGGTGCATCGAGTCGCCGCGAATTCGCACGGCAACGACGGTGCCCTGGCCGACCCCCTCGGGGCCCTCGACCTCTTCCAGGCCGCCGCCCATGGCATGATCGTCATGGGCAAAGACCGTCTGTCCGGCCCCGACGTAGCCGACAACCGGGACCAGTCGGCTTGCCGCCGGCGGTGGCTCGATTTCGGGCAGTGCCCCATAGCGGAATTCAGCCGGGTGGGCGCCGGCCAACTCGGCCATTTTGATGATGTGCATATCCTCGGGCATGGCCCCGTTCTCCCAGCGGGAGACGTTGGATTGATCGACACCAATCTCCTCGGCGAACCGGGACTGCGATAAGCCCAGCGAATTTCGCAAGCCCCGAACGCGCATGGCCATGCCGTCCGCCTCGCGGCTGTTACGGCTCATAGGAACCCCACTCTCCATGTATGAGGCGCATATTTTTGCCTCATCTTCCCCAGTAAAAATGCGTTTATCGCATTTGATGGCTAGACTAACCATGCAATATGCGCATAATGCATGACATGTCAAGCATGATCTTGCGTTTCCCAAAGCCCGTGGCGGTGCCGCAACCTGGTTTTCCCGGCTCGGATCGCCCCAGTCCGGATCGCCCCAGTCCGGATCGCATCGAGAATCCAGCCCGCGTCGAGATACCGGGGGCCGAGATTCCGGGGGCCGAGATTCCGGGGAGCGAGGGGAAAGCCCGCCTGGTGCGTCGCCGCGCCTCCGTAACGACCCAGATCGGGTTCATGCGGGCCCGTGGCATGTCGAATACCGGCATTCGGCGGGCGCTGGGGCTCAGCGAACGGGAGGCCGTGGAAGCGGGAGTGATCCCACGCCGGGTGGAGCCGAATCGTGAGGCCAAGATAGTCGCCTCGGATGCCGTGGACGGCTGTGGTGACGACGGCAGCGGTGGCCGATCAAACGGTCTTCTGTTGGCCGAAGTGCTTGCAGCGGTTGCCCGGGCCGGGAATGTGAGTGGCGATGAGATCGCGGGTGCCAGCCAAGGGCGGCGGCTCACGCCGCTGCGGCAGCTGACCATGTACCTGCTGCGCGAGTTGTGTGACGGCGCCTCGCTGCCGGCGATTGGTCATTTTCTGGGACGTGACCATACAACAGTTCATTACGGCTGCCGGAAGGCGGCCGGGCGACTTCGCAACGATCCGGACTTCCGGCTTTTGTACGAGACCGTCCGGGCTAGTTTGACACAACCCGCGGAAGCGGCCGATGGCTAGGCGGCGTGCCGACTTGGCGCTGCCGGCGCTGGCAAGCCACCGCGCCGTTGCCGACGCAGGTCCGGCGGAACGCTATCAGCATGGCGACATCATCCGCCCCGAGCCGACCGAACGCGCGGGGATTTCTTGCCGCCGCGTCATGACGCAAAGCATGCTGGATCGGTATTTCGCCAGAAAACAAATTTCGCAACGGCAGTTCGACGCGGGACGAAAACTTTACGGAACCTGGCGGGCGGCCGGCGGGGAGCAGCGGGTGACGGCGTTCTATGCGGTGCGCGTCCACGGTCAGTCCGAAATCTCGGACCGCGAGGCGGAGCTACGCCACCGCGTGACCCAGGTTCTTCGCGATATGGGAACGCTGTCCGGCATCCTGGTGCACGTCTGCCTGTGCGATTCCGCGGCACGCGACTGGGCCGCGGCCCGCGGCGACGCGCCGCAGGCCGGGCTGGCGATTCTGCGCCTGGCCCTCGATGGCCTGGCTGACCACTGGAGACTGTAAAATCCGCGTGTCATCGGATGCCGAGCGCCAGGGCGGCGGGGTTCGTTAATCCCGCGTTAACCTTGGAAAGGGCACGATGATCTTTCAGCGGCCGAATTCGGTGGGGGCGATACCCAGAATTTCGAATTGGCCGCGGGTATTTAGAGCAACCTTGAAAGCTGAAGGCAGGCAATGATGTTTTCCAAGGACAGTAAATCCACCAGCACAAGCCCGGTGGCAAACGGCGCGACGGATGGCCGCACAACGCACGGCGGCGTTCCGTCTATTATCAGCGCCGATCTGAAGATCGTCGGCGATTTGAAAAGCAACGGTGATATTCAGGTCGACGGCACGGTCGAGGGTGACATCGACAGCCGTTTACTGACTGTCGGCGAGCGCGCCACCGTGAAGGGTTCCGTGGTCGCCGAGACCGTACGGGTTTCCGGCAACGTGGTCGGTCAGATCAAGGCTAGCGCGGTGGTGTTGGCCAAGACAGCGAAGGTAACCGGCGATATCACACACGAGAGCTTGACGATGGAGGCCGGCGCTTTCTTCGAAGGCGGTGTGCGCCGTCTGGAATCCGGGTCTATCGGTTCTGGTGGCAAAGTGTCGCCCTTTCGGACACCGCAGAATGGGAGCATCAGCGATAGCTCCATGAGCGGATCGGTCAGCAAGTCTCTGTAGAGTACGTGGACTCCGCCGGCAGCGCCGGCGGGGTCGTTTCTCCATTTATGGGCCGGTGGCCTAGGGCTTGAAGTGCTTGCTGAGCGCCAAGCCTTGGCGCTGGTAGGACGAGCCGATGCCGGCGCCGTAGAGCTTCTCCGGCGTCGCGGTGAGTTGTTCGTAGACCAGGCGGCCGACCGTCTGCCCATCCTCGATCAGGAACGGCACCTCGTGGGAGCGCACCTCAAGCACGGCGCGGGTGCCCTTGCCGCCGGTTTCGGCAAGGCCGAATCCCGGATCGAAAAAGCCCGCATAGTGAACGCGGAATTCGCCGACCAGGGTGTCATAGGCGATCATTTCGGCGGCGTGATCGACCGGCACGGTGACCGTCTCGCGCGAGGCCAGGATGTAGAACTCGCCGGGATCGAGGATCAGGCCCTTGTCCGAATCGGCCCGAATCGGGTCCCAGAAGTCGGCCCGGTCGTAGTGGCCGACCCGGTCGATGTCGATCAGCCCCGCGTGCTTTTTCGCCCGGTAGCCGGCAACGCCCGACGCGCTGTCGCTGGCAAGATCGACGGTGATGGCCAGGCCGTTCTTGATATCTTCCTGGCCGGGTTCGGCATCCACCAGGCCGACCGAGTCGTGCAGGCGCCGCAGGGCGGCATCGCTGGACGGCGGCGATCCACGCCGAATGCGAAGCTGGACCAGGCGGGAATTTTCGCGCACCAGAACGCTGAAGGTGCGCGGCGAAATCTCGGCGTACAGCGGCCCCTGATAGCGCTCGCGAACCCGGTCGAATTCCGTCCCGTAATCGGTGATCAGGCGGGCGAAGATGTCGAGGCGGCCGGTGGAGCTTTTCGGGTTGGCCAGGGCGGAGATGCGTTTGCGCAGATGCAGGTGCTCCTGCAGGGGGACAATGTAAACGCAGCCTTTTTCCAGGACGGCGCCGGTCCTCAGATCGACCTCGTGCATGGCCAGGGCGTCGAGCTTTTGCTGGACCGTCGCGTTCTTGCCGGGCAGGAAGCTGGTGCGCACCCGGTAGGCCACGGGGCCAAGGCGAAGATCGAGGCTGGCCGGCTGAATCTGTGCCTCGCCGATCTCCGCCTGGGACTGAATTTCGCGGTTCGCGATCGCGTCCTTGATGGCCTGATAGGGCAGGATTCCGGTCGTGCGGTCAGTCTCCGCGCCCGTTGCCGTGTCGGGCCGGGGGAAAAGTGATTCGCTGGTGTCACTGGCCATCATGAATGATCTCGAGTCCCTGTCATGTGCGCAGTATGGGCGGATTCCCCGGTGGCGACAATCGGCTCGGGGCGGTGGTCGTGGGTCGGTTTGGATTTTGGCCCAGTGAAGGCGCAGAGCGGACTCGCACGTCAGCTTGCCGGAGGGGAGCGGTCGTCAGGTGGCGACGGCGATAAGGTCTGTTTGTAGCCAAAAGTCTCCGTTCGCCGGGGGTGCAGCCCAGGTCCGGTCCTTAGTGCAGAGCGGACCTCCGGGCCGAGAATGCGGACGTGGCCGACCTAAGGTCCGGAGTCGGGGGTAGACTAGACGTTCCGGACGACGCTCGGAATCGACGCGTTTACCCATGGGCAGACCTTTCCCGGTAGCTCGCTCAGTCCAGACGTGAGAAGTTGAAAATACCATGACGCCCGTCGAAAACCGTCTTCTCAGTCTTTACCGTCACATCGGCTCTCAAGCTGCTGAATGGGCCAACCGCGTGCCGCTGATCGCTGACGCCGGATTTCACATTCTAAATGGTCCACCAGTTGTTGGTGGGCCGATGGTGGTCTCGTTAAATCCCGGCCTGAGTAAAGCTGTTCTGGATCATCCCGGGGTCGACTTTTGGCCTAAACGCTGGCCAGAATGCCCGTGGTATCCGAAGGGAATTTCGCCCTTCGCAAAGAAGTTGATACAAATCTTTGACGGTGCAGGTATTGACCTTGAGAGCGTCAACGCTGGCTTTGTGTTAGTATGCCGCTCTAAATCGCTCAAAGAGTGGAAAACGAAGGTTCCGCTGGACGTACGCAAATATGCTGAGCAAGTATCGCTGGAGGCATTGAGAACGCTTGTTTCGACACTGGAACCTACTTTTATTTATGCAGCGGGCTTCAGCACCTTCAGGCGCATGGGATGCTCGGTTGAGCGAGAAGAGCATGGCCGCCGCAAAAGTGGTGCCAAATTCCCGCTGTTGCAATACGGCTGTTATTCTGGGGTGCCTGTAATCGCCTCGCATCACCCGTCTGGCGCCCGACAGAGCCGAGAAAACCTGGACCAGATTGCGCTGGGGCTTTCGCGAATGTGCAAATCTTGACCGCGTGATATGTAACAAAAAATGGGGACGCTACCCTTTTCTCCGTGGGTCTGTTCTGTATCTTAAAAAAAAAGGGTAGCGTCCCCTTTGTCTTTCCTTTGTCTTACCCTTTGTCTTTTCCCCTTTGTCTTTCAGCTGACACCAGTTTCCTAGGTTGTAGAAAAGACAAAAGGCACCCCATTTCCGGGGTGCCTTTCATCTTTAAAGCAACCGCATGAAAGCGACCACCATCGAAGCCAACGTAGGATGCAGAAAGCATCCGAAGGCCAAACGGTACGTCGTCCCGTGCGGCTTGCTGGCTTCGAGAGAGAGACATACGATCATCGCATTCTCCTTCTCTAAACGCGAGAAACCCTTACGGTAGCCGATAATCTCGCATAGGCCAGCGGCGTGGGATTTCTAGCTGCGTCCGCTTAAGGCGTCCCACCGCGCGCTTCGACTATTTCGTTAGCCCAAATTAGATGGGTTTGTGGACAGCCTATTCAAGGGTCATAAAGACGATGCGGGTTCGTCCGGTTAAGTATTACCACCGCAACTCACGCGTCGAGCCGAGCGACCCAGCGCGGGGGACTAGAAAAGTCTTCCTCGATTTCCGGCTTTTTGCAATTTTTGGATTGACTTAATGAGTCAAATTAGACAAAGTGCACTTGTTACAAGGTGACAAGTGGGAGTTGAAATGATGCCGACTATTCGAATATCCGATGAAACTTGGAACCGGCTGAAGAAGTGGGCCGTGCCGCTCGAAGATACTCCCGACACCGCCATTCAGCGGGCTCTAGACACGGCCGAGGGGCATGAGACTAACACCAAGACACAGCCGATCAACGGAGCGCCACCACTTACAAAGCCTCCACGGAGATCGGCTCGACGCGGTGATAAGCTGCCTCAGAAGGAGTTCCGACCCGCTCTAATGTGGGCGGCATACAAGCTCGGAAAGAGCGCCAGTAAGAAGCAGGTCTGCAAATATGTCTATGAACTCATAAAAGATCGGCTCTCCGAAGTCGACTATGAGCCAGTAAAGACTGGCGAGGCGCGATGGTTGAACGCCGTCTGCTGGGAGAGAAGTGTTTTGGTGAAAGAAGGGCTATTTCGCAGTACCTCAGAGCGGGGCATCTGGGAGCTAAGCGACAAAGGTGCTCGACTTGTTGAAGAAGGGCACTTGGATCTGCCTGGGAAAGCTAAAATGTGACGAAACGAAGAGAAAAGGGGACGAAGAGAAAAGGGGACGCTACCCTTTTCTCTTTCTTTTCTCCGTGGGTTTCTTCCGTTTCCAAAAAAAAGTAGCGTCCCCTTTATATTACGGACCAATCGAGACTGCTATTTGCTACGTCTACTGTTGGGCGTAAAGCAGGCGTGATTCGCTCGATGCGGACGTTCAGGGCGTTCGCTCGGCGAGATTTCAAACGGAGACACAACCGACGCAGCTGGAAACTTCCCCAGGCGATGAATTGCCAGCGTGACGCTGTTGGTGGTACCTAAAGGCACGATCGAAAAGTGCGATTGACAACCCCGCCCGGCCAAAGCCGCGGTGGGTTTTGTGTTTGCGGGGCCATGGGCTTGGCCCATGAGGTAGGTGATGACCCCAAGACAGCGGCGCTTTGTCGAGGAATATCTCGTCGATCTGAATGCGGCGCGGGCGGTGCGGCGGGCGGGGTATAGCAAGCGGTCCGCGGGCGTCCAGGGCTACCGCATGTTGCGGAACAAAGTGATCGCGGCGGCCATCGCCAAGGCGAAGGCGGAGCGGGCGCTGCGGACCGGCATCACCGCCGACCGGGTGGTCATCGAGTTGGCGAAGGTTGCCTTCGGTGATCCGCGCCGGTTGTTGTCGTGGGGCTCCGGCGGGGTGGTCTTACGCGACTCGGATGCATTGACCGAAGCCGAGGCGGCCTTGGTGTCGGAAGTGGTGGAAACGCGAACTGCCACCGGCGGGACCCGGCGGGTCAAGCTGCATTGCAAGATGACGGCACTGACGGCCCTGGCCCGGCATCTGGGTTTGTTTACCACCGGCGGCGAGAAAGCCGGCGACGGACCAACCGATGGGGGAGGCGACAACGACCAGTCCACCGATGCGGCAGATGCACGCGAACGCCTCGCTCGTCGAATTGCTGGCCTCGCTGCTCGAGTGCGACCGGACGAAACTGCTCAATGATCTGACGCTGGCCGATGCGGGTGCCTTGCTGGACGACTGGGGGTTCTGGGCGCGGCCTAATCAGCTACCGCCGCCGGGGGATTGGACGACCTGGCTGATCCTGGCCGGGCGCGGGTTCGGTAAGACCCGGTCCGGGAGCGAATGGATTTGCGCGCGCGTCGCCGGGGGCACGCCGCTGACCGCGGCACCGGGTGCTGCCCGGCGCATCGCGCTGGTGGCGGAGACGGCGGCGGATGCGCGCGATGTGATCGTGGAAGGCGAGAGCGGGATTTTGGCCTGTAGCCCGGCTGCGACACGGCCACGCTACGAGCCCTCGAAACGGCGCCTGAGCTGGCCCAACGGGGCGATTGGAACTCTTTACAATGCGGTGGAGCCGGACCAGTTGCGCGGACCGCAGCATGATACCGCCTGGTCCGACGAGTTGGCCAAATGGCGCTATGGCCAGGAGACCTGGGACAACTTGCAGCTTGGCCTGCGCCTGGGGGCGCGGCCGCGTCAGGTCATCACGACGACGCCGAAGCCGATCAACGTGCTGAGGGATATCATGAGCGATCCAGCCACTGTGGTGACGCGCGGCAGCACCTACGAGAACATGGCCAACCTGGCGCCCGCCTTCATCAAACGAATTATTCGCCGGTACGAGGGAACGCGCCTGGGCCGGCAGGAGTTGAACGGTGAAATCCTCGAGGATGTGCCGGGGGCGTTGTGGCATCGGGCGCGCATCGATGAGTTGCGCCGCCGCGAGGCGCCGGAGTTGCTGCGCATTGTCGTGGCCATAGACCCGGCGGCGACGTCGGGCGTTACGGGCGATGAGACGGGCATCGTTGTCGCCGGCCTCGGCGCCGATGGTCACGGGTATGTGCTGGAGGATGTGTCGTTGCGCGGGACGCCCCATGCCTGGGGACGCGCCGCGGTCAACGCCTATGCCCGGTGGCGCGCGGAACGCATCATCGGCGAAGTGAACAACGGGGGGGAAATGATCGAGCACGTGATCCGCACTATCGATCCGGCGGCATCCTATAAGGCCGTGCGCGCCAGTCGCGGCAAGGTCGCCCGCGCCGAACCGATAGCGGCGCTGGACGAACAAGGGCGCGTGCATCATGTCGGTGCGTTCCCCGAACTGGAAGATCAGATGTGTGCCATGACCTCGGATTTCGACCGCCGGGCGGCGCGGTTCAGCCCGGACCGGGTCGATGCCCGTGTCTGGGCGCTGACCGAGCTGATGCTGGAGGCGGAACCGGGCGAGCCCCGGGTCCGGAGCCTGTAGATGAGCGTGAGGGGGGCATGGC
>JAJFGP010000028.1 GCA_021776055.1 Kiloniellaceae bacterium | reverse complement strand
GCATCGCCGAAGCGACCAACCACATCCTTGGTGCGGCGGAAATATTGATCGGTCCAGGCGGCAATATCCGCCTCGTCGGCCGGCCACGTCTTGCCGGTAAGGGAATTCGTTTTCATGCCATCGGCGGCCATGTTCGGTCCTCCGCTAAGCGGATGGCAGCTCGTTAGGACGCCGCTGCAACCTGCGCAGCGCCGTTCCGCCGGGCTTGCCGCTCAATCTTCAACTGCTCGGATACCAGGAAGGCAAGTTCAAGTGCCTGGCTGGCATTCAAACGCGGATCGCAGTGCGTGTGATAGCGGTCGCCGAGGCTGGCGTCGCTAATCGCCTGGGCGCCGCCGATGCACTCGGTTACGTCCTGCCCGGTCATCTCGAAGTGCACACCGCCGGCATATGTATCCTCGGTGCGATGAGCGGCAAAGAAACCGCGCACCTCGGCCAGGATGCGGTCGAACGGACGGGTCTTATAACCGCTGGACGATTTGATGGTATTGCCGTGCATGGGATCGCACGACCAGACGACCTTGCGCCCGGCGCGCTTGACCGCCCGCAAAAGCGGCGGCAACTGCGCCTCGACCTTCTCGGCGCCCATGCGCGCGATCAGGGTCAACCGTCCGGGGGTGTTTTCCGGATTCAGCACATCGATAAGGCGCAACAGGTCGTCCGCCGACATGCTGGGACCGCACTTCAGGCCAATCGGGTTCTGCACGCCGCGCAGGAATTCGACGTGCGCACTATCGAGATCACGTGTGCGGTCACCGATCCAGAGAAGATGCGCGGAACAATCGTACCACTGCCCCGACAGACTATCGACACGGGTGAGCGCCTGCTCGTAGCTCAGCAACAGGGCCTCGTGGCTGGTGTAGAAGTCGGTCTCGTGAAGTTGCGGTACTTTTTCGGGTGTGATGCCGCAGGCTTCCATGAAGCCCAGCGCCTCGTCAATGCGCGCGGCTAGTTCCTCATAACGTTCGCCTTGAGCGCTACCGGAGACGAACTTCAAATTCCACTGGTGCACCTTGTGCAGATCGGCGAAACCGCCCTGGGCGAAGGCGCGCAGCAAATTGAGCGTCGCCGCCGCTTGATTGTAGGACCGAACCAGGCGTTCCGGATCAGGCACACGCGACGCCTCGTCGAAGTCGATACCGTTGACGATATCGCCCCGGTAACTCGGCAACTCCTTGCCATCCAACGTCTCGGTGGGCGCGGAGCGCGGCTTGGCGAACTGGCCGGCCATGCGCCCGACCTTAACAACCGGACACGCCGCCCCAAAAGTGAGGACCACCGCCATCTGCAACAGCACGCGGAACGTATCGCGGATGTTATCGGCATGGAACTCGGCGAAGCTCTCGGCGCAGTCGCCGCCTTGCAGCAAGAACGCTTTCCCCTCGGCAACATCGCCGAGATATTTCTTGAGGCGCCTCGCCTCGCCGGCAAAAACCAGCGGCGGATAGTCAGCAAGAGTCCGCTCGACACGCGCCAAGGCTACCGGGTCCGGATAGTCCGGAACCTGGCTGATTGCCTTCCCACGCCAAGTCTCTGGTGTCCACTTAATGGCCATGGCCCCGTCCTCGCTCGCCCAATACCTTCGGTCCAGGCTCGGCGAAAACGCCTCCTGGCCCCTGGTTTTAGCTAGCTTCTGGAGAGTTTTCCACAGAAAACCGGAGCCCATGCAGACGCCCGCACCCCCGAGTCGCAGCACTGCGCTTAAACTCTAGCGTCGAGGCCGATAAGCTGCTTTTTTCTCTTGGTTCGTCGGAGAGCCGAATCGAGAACAAAATAAGAACACATGAGGCTATGACATGAATACGGCACTCTTTCACATGATCGCAGGGGCGCCGACACCAGTGGCCCCGTTCAGCCATGCTACCGAGGCGGACGGGTGGGTCTTCGTCACCGGGCAGATGCCTACCGACCCGGCGGACGACGACCTCCCCTTGCCCAACGGGATCGAGGCCCAAACTCGCCGCGTGATGGATAATCTGGCCCTCGTTTTGCGAGGCTTGGGGCTGGACCTAGAGCACGTGGTCTTCGCCCGCGCCTACCTGACTCATTTCCAGCGCGACTACGCGGTCATGAACGCGGCCTACAAATCCTACTTCCCGGCCGACCGCCTGCCGGCGCGAACCTGTATCGGGGTCACCGGACTGGCGCGCGAGGCCCTGGTCGAGATCGACCTGATCGCCCGCCGGCCGTAACGCACACACTAGGAGAACCGGCAATGCCAACCGATATCCGAGGCCTGGACCTAACAACCACGAGTGACGCGGCGGCCGCGCGTTACGACGAGACGATTCAACACTACTTCGAACATCGGATGGCGGCCGGCGATAGCATCAAAGCGGTCATCGAGACGGATCCGGGCTTCGCCCTGGCGCATTGCCTGCACGGTTATTTTTTCATGCTTTTCGGCACTGTCGCGGTGTACGGCAAGGCGCGCGCCGCCCTGGCCGAGGCGGAGGCGCACGCGGACGGTATCACCTCGCGCGAGGCTGCACATATCGCGGCGCTGCGCACTTGGCTAACCGGCGATATGGCCCGCACTTGTTCTTTGTGGGAAGAGATTCTCGTCGAACACCCGCACGACCTGCTGGCGCTGCGGCTGCAACACTTCGCTTATTTCTGGATGGGGCACAGCCGTGAGCTGCGTGACGCCCCGATGCGCGTGCTGCATGCTTGGGACGAGAACATGCCCGGCTACGGCTACATCCTCGGCATGCTGGCGTTCGGCCACGAGGAATGCGGCGATTACGCGACCGCCGAACACCTTGGCCGCCGCGCCCTCGACATGGGCCGGGAAGACCTGTGGGCCTTGCATGCGGTTGCCCACGTGCTG
>JAJFGP010000027.1 GCA_021776055.1 Kiloniellaceae bacterium | reverse complement strand
GGTGGTTGGGAACGGCGTGTCGTAAACTTGCGTCTGTCCGAGTGCCAGGTGGGACCGGCCCAGGTCCGGCAGGGTTTCGATGTTTTGCAAGGCAGATTGACCCTCAGCGGCCAGGGCCATGAAGCGACTCTCGATTTGGTTCGATTGCCACCACCAATAGCCGGTGGCGACGATGACGACGGCGCCGATCGCTACCAGAATCATATTTATACGGCGCGTCCCGGTATCCTTACCGCTGCCGCTAAATGGCAACGGTCGGTTGGCCGCCGCGCTGGACTTTTTTCTGCTTTTCGATTTTGGCACGGCACAACCCGGATTATCGGTGAAGGGTATGCCAAGGCGGTTGCCCCGACAGGTGCCATGTACAATCCACGACCCGAACCGGCAAATCAACCGTTTGTGAAGGCGAGGATGTTTGTTGGAGCGGGGGCGCCTCCCGATGGCTACCGCTAGTCGAACAGCTTGTCGATGTCGTCCTGCGAGATGGCGTTGGCGGCGTTCTGTGGGCCTTCCATGGCAACGCCGTCGTCGGTCTGTTTCTCGAGCTGCGGTTCGCCGGAAATGGAGGCGATCTGATCGCGGCCGCAAATGTCCGCCATGGAATTGACGCGATCCTCGACGAAACGGAGCGAGCCGATAACCTTGGAGACGCGTTGGCCGGTTAAATCCTGGAAGCTGCAAGCCTGCATGGTCTCGCTGGTTTGTCCGGTGATGGCGTCACATAGCGCATCAATCGTGGCGGCATCGGGGTGCTCGCGCAGCTTCTCGACGGTACTGTCGATGATTTCGACGGCGCCGAGTATGGTGTCGGTCGCATCGGCTGTCGAACTGACGATGGAATCCAACCGATCCGCCATGCCCTCGAACGCCGTCTCGTCGTCGTTCAGTTGGGCGATACCGGCGATTTCCCGGCGCAGGCGATCGATGTATTGGATGAGATTGAGGACCTCGGATTGCAGTTTCTGGTCCATCTCCGGCGTTAGGCCGTCTACTTGAGCACTCATGCTGCCATTCATCTCACATACTCTTGTTCCTGGGGGCCCATGCGGATCCCGTGAACGGCCAGGCATAACCCGCGAAAATCGAGACGATTCAAGGCCAAACTGCCCGCACCTGGGGAAAGTTAGCAATCTAGGGTGAACGGAGAGTTAAAAGCACGCCGGAGCGTGCAAGCGGCACCGGTTTACGGGCCGGAAGGCGCTCTCAGCCGCGCTTGAGCAGGCGGGCCGCTTCCACCGCGGCGTACGTCAGGATGGCGTCGGCGCCGGCTCGCTTGAAGGCCAGCAGGCTTTCCATGACAACGCGGTCATTGTCCAGCCAGCCATTCGCCGCCGCGGCCTTGAGCATCGCGTACTCGCCACTCACTTGATAGACGAAGGTGGGCACCGCGAAGGCATCCTTCAGGCGGCGCAAAATGTCGAGGTATGGCAGGCCCGGCTTGACCATGATCATATCGGCGCCCTCCGCCAGGTCGAGTGCCGTTTCCCGTAAAGCCTCGTCGCTATTGGCCGGATCCATTTGGTACGTTGCCTTGTCACCGGTTAGGAGTCCGCCCGACCCAACCGCGTCCCGGAACGGTCCATAAAAGGCGCTGGCGTACTTAGCTGAATACGCGAGTATTCGAACGTCCTGAAAAGCCTGGGCGTCGAGGGCCGCTCGGATTATACCAATGCGTCCATCCATCATATCTGATGGGGCGATGATGTCGCAGCCGGCTTCGGCCTGCACCAGGGCCTGGCCACACAGGATCTCGACGGTTTCGTCGTTAAGAATCCGCCCGTCGCGGACCAAGCCGTCGTGGCCGTCGCTGTTATACGGGTCCAGCGCCACATCGCAGATAACACCCAGATCGGGGTAAGCGGCTTTCAGGGCGCGGATGCTACGGCAGACCAGATTATCCGGGTTTGTGGCCTCGGCGCACTCGGACGTGCGCAGGGCCGGGTCTAGATTGGGAAACAGGGCAACCGCGGGCAGGCCCAGCTCCGCCGCCGGGCCGACCGCATCCACCAGCCGGTCTAGACCAAAGCGGCGCACACCCGGCATCGAGGTGACGTCGCTCACCCCGTTCGAATCCTGGATGAAGACCGGCCAGATCAGGTCATCCACGACCAGGCGATTTTCCGCCACCATGGCGCGGGTCCACGCATCCGTCCGGTTGCGGCGCATCCGAACTTGCGGATAGGCACCCAAAGCCTTTGGTGCCGGCCCAGACTTGGCTCTTTCGGCCCCAGGAACCGAGCGGAGGAAGGTCTTCGGATCGTTCTTTGGGCTTGCCATCGCCTTCACCAGCCACATCGTTGCAAGAATATTTAGTCTAGGGTGCCGCACGTCCGCCAACAAGGGCAGGCAACAACCTGCGCAGCGTTACGGGGTCCGCCTTAACGGGCGGTTAATACCCTCCATATCCAAGTGAACTTGGTATTCACGAGCGGAATTGATCTCGGTCATTCCCCGGCGCCGGCATCCCGCTACTATCGGATCGCCCCATTCGAACGGGGATGGTCCCGCTAAAACGAGGCACAGATGATATCGAGCACTCTTTTTCAGCAGCGCGAGTCCCGGTCGGCGGCGTGTCATGGCTTGCTTGCCGGGTTGGCCATGGCGATCGCGTTGTCCCTCGGTCAGGGGGCGGCGATGGCGACGGATGGCTCGCCGCAGCTGGCTCAACGCCAGGGGCAAATGATCGTCGTCCCCGATGTTGATGCCATGCGCGGCCGGCGTCTCTTCGTCATGAAGGGGTGCGTGAGCTGCCACCGGGTCAAGGACGTCGGCGGCAAGGCCGCGCCTGCGCTCGATGCGCCCGAGGGCAGCACCTCGGTGAATCTGCTCGACTTCGCCGCGCGGATGTGGCGCGGCGCGTCGGCGATGCAGGACCTGCAGTCGCTCGAGCTTGGCTACCAGATTGAGTTGACCGGCAACGAGATCGGCGATCTTGCCGCGTTCGCATCCGATCCCGCAGCGCAGGAGGGTTTCTCGAATGACGAAGTTCCGGACCTGCTCAAGGACTGGTTCATCGACGAGGTTTATTGGGATGAGGGCGAGTGGCCCGAGACCGATGAATGGCAGTTTCCCCAAATGAAGGACGGTCAATGATCCGTTACCTGGGACTACTCATGCTCGCCGGCGGTCTGCTGATGGCGTCCGGTCCAGCATATTCCGCAGATGCCGAAGCGGGGCGTGCGTTGGCGCGAATCTGGTGTGCGTACTGTCATATTGCCGAGGAGGGCCAGGAACAGGCCAGCGATATCGCGCCGCCCCTCGCCCAGATTGCCAACGACCCCTCGAAATCACCATCGAGTATTGCGGCATGGCTCGCCGATCCACACCCGCCAATGCCCAACCTGAACCTGAGCCAGCGCGAGATCGATGACCTTGTCGCCTATATCGAGACCCTGAAGACGGATTAGGCGTAAAAGCTAGGCCGTTTTGCCCAGCGTCGGCGCCTCGTCGGTGCCGGTACCAATCTGGGAAATGTCGTACGGCGTGGTTTGGTAGATGTCGCCAATCCAGTTCCAGAACAGCAAATGTGCGTACGAGCGCCATTGATTGATGGGGTGCTGCTGTGGATCGTCGCCGGGGAAATAGTTCTTTGGCACCTGGATGCCGTTGCCCGATGCCAGGTCTCGCTCAAACTCGCCCTTGAGAGTGTCGGCATCGTATTCCAGGTGGTTGAACATATAGACGGCGCGGTGCGGTAGGTCCTCCATCAGGCACAATCCTGAGTCCGCCGATTCCGCCAAGACATTCAAGCCGGGCTTGCGCGGGATATCCTCCTTGCGCGTTTCGGTATGGCGCGAGACGGGGATGGAGAACTCGTCGTTGAAGCCCTGTAACAGACTGGCGTCCGGCTTCAGGACCTGATGCCGGAAGATGCCGAACATCTTCTTATCTAACGCGTGTTTAGGAACGTTGTGGAAGTGGTGCAGAGCAGCCTGCGCCGCCCAACAGATGTAAAAGCCGCTGTGCACGTGCGTCTGTGCCCAGTCGAAAATGGCGGTCAACTCGTTCCAATAATCGACCGCCTCGAAAGGCATAGTCTCAATCGGCGCGCCGGTGACGATGATGCCGTCAAATTTTTCATGGCGTGCGTCGTCCCACGTCCTATAGAAGTCAAGCAAATGCCGTTCCGGCGTGTTCTTCGACTGATAGGTTCCCGTCTTCAGCAGCGTCATCTCCACTTGCAGTGGGGTGCTGCCGACGACACGGGTGATCTGCGTCTCGGTACGGATCTTGTCGGGCATCAGGTTGAGGAGCGCGATCCGCAAGGGTCGAACGTCCTGGCGGATCGCGTCCGTTTCCCGAATGATCCTGACCCCTTCGCTCTCAAGGGTCCGCCGGGCCGGCAGGTCATTGGGGATCTTGATGGGCATTGGCGGCTCTCGTTTTCTGAGGTTCAGGCCGCCTTGGCGCCGGCTGCCGCGGCGTCCAGGGCACGCTCCAGATCGGCCAGAATGTCGTCGATGTGCTCGATTCCGACCGACAACCTTACATAGCCATCCGAGACGCCGGTTGCCAGTTGTTCCGCGGGCGAAAGCTGCGAGTGCGTGGTGCTGGCGGGGTGGATGGCCAGGCTACGCACATCGCCGATGTTGGCCACGTGATAGAACAACTGCAGGGCGTCGATGAAGCGCCGTCCGGCCTCTTTGCCGCCCTTCAGTTCGAAGCCGACCAAGCCGCCATTGCCGCCCGAGAGATAGGTATCGGCGCGGCGCTTGGCTTCGCCGGTCTGCCGGTTGGGGTGGATGACTTTGGTCACTTCCGGGTGCTCGGCCAGGAACTTGGCGACGGCGCTGGCATTGCGGCAATGTTCGCGAATGCGCAGGGGCAATGTCTCCAACCCCTGGATGAACTGGAAGGCATTGAACGGGCTGAGCGCGTAGCCAAGATCCCGCTGCAACGTTACCCGCGCCTTGAGAATATAGGCGATGGGGCCAAGCGGTGCGGCGGCCTCGGTCCAGACCGCGCCGTGATAACTGGGGTCGGGCTGGTTGAGCAGGGGGAAACGCTCCGCATGTTTCGCCCAATCGAATTTCCCGCCGTCGACGAGGATACCGCCGATGGAAGTGCCGTGGCCGCCGATGTACTTGGTGGTCGAATGGACGACGATGTGGGCCCCGTGCGCCAACGGCCGGCAGATGACCGGCGCCGCCGTGTTATCGACGATCAACGGCACGCCGAGGTCCTCGCCGATGGCCGCTACTTCGCCGATGGGGAAGACTTGCAGCTTCGGGTTCGGCAGGGTCTCGGCGTAGTAGGCGCGGGTTCGGCCGTCGGTGGCGCGGCGGAAATTCTCCGGGTCGGCCGGATCAACGAAACGCACCTCGATGCCGAACGTCGGCAGGGTATTGGCGAACAGGTTCCAGGTTCCGCCGTACAGATCGGTGGAACTGACGATGTTGTCTCCGGCACGGGCGATGTTCTGGATGGAGATCGCCGTGGCCGCCTGTCCCGAGCTGACGGCCAGGGCCGCCACGCCGCCCTCGAGGGCGCTAACCCGCTCCTCGAGAATCGCGCAGGTCGGATTCATAATGCGGCTGTAGATGTTACCCAGCTCTTTCAGGGCGAACAGATTCTCGGCCTGCTGGGTGTTGGCGAATTGATAGGACGTGGTCTGATAGATCGGTGCCGCGACGGCGCCGGTGGCCGGGTCGCTGCGATAGCCGGCGTGGAGCACGATGGTCTCTGGATGGGGGGTCTTGATGGTCATGGTCGTATCCTCGAAATTAGTCAGTTGTGAAACAGGACGGCGGGCGCCTGTCGAAGACGCCCGCGCCCCGCTCAACTAGGCGGCGGCCTTAGGCGGCGGACCAAGTGTCCTGCCAGCCTGCAGCGTTCCCGCGTTCCAGCTTCAACTCGACGGGCGTTGCCGCGGCCAGGATGTCGAGCACCGGGCAATGCTGGTCGACCGTCTCCTTTAGACGCGCCAGCTCCTCGTCCGAGGCCGGACTGTCGAGCCGCACCGTTGCTTGGATGGACTGATAGCCAGGCCGCACCCCCGGATCGACGGCAAAGAAGCCGCGCAAATCCAGATTGCCCGTCAGCTGCACCGAAACACCATCGAGCGGCACCCCCAGCGCATCGGCATAGAGCCGGTAGGTAATCTCCTGGCAACTGCCCAACGCCGCGAGCAAAAGCTCCACCGGCGTTGGTCCGGTATCGTCACCGCCCAGGGCCTCGGGCTCGTCCACCGTGACATTGAATTGGCGCACGGTTGCCTCGCTGCGAAACCCCTCGACTTGCCGGGTCTGCACCGTGAACACGGCCGAGGCGTTCTCCGGCGTGCTCTTTAGGCCGGCCTGCGTCTTGTCATAGATATCCTTGAATTGAACGGTCATCCGTAGGTCTCCTCTGTCTAAGCCAGGGCCCACGGAGACATCTTGTCCCGTGGCGCTTTAGCATTGTCGACGCGGTGCAAGCTGCCCCTCAAATTCCGCGAGTCCGTTTTTCGGTGGACCAATCCGAGCACAAAAAAAGCCGCCGCGACAAAAAGCCGGGCGGACACATCCCCTCGCTTTAGCCGCATTTTTAAAGCGCCCGCAATCTAAGCATCAAATCGGCGCTGTCCCCTAGCCAACCGCAAACGAGGGGCGGTGTCAAGAGGGGAGTTGGGGGCGCGAGTCTGACCTCTGCTAGGTGTGCCGCGATATGCCTCCAAAAAAACGCCGAACGGATACAGCGTGGAATTTTGCCTAAAAAGTTAACTCATTATTGAGAGAGCGGAACGCTAAGTGCTCTGCTGGATCGACGTCCAAATTCGATCCTGTGCCCGCCTGTTGCTTGAAAAGAGCCGGGTGATTTTGGACACAAGGAGCACTCGTCAATGATGACCTTGGCGCTTCGCGGCATCAACAAACTTGGCAACGCCTTAACGCACCGGCAACGCCGTTTCATCCTTGATCGACTTGGCCTCGCTGCGATCCTAACCAACCTCCCCAGCGACGCGTTCGACGAACTGCTTCTGCCGAATGGCATAAAACTATCCACCAACCCGCTATTGCATTCAAATTTATCAAAAAATGGCTGCCTTGATTATGAGGACGACGTGGTTCACGTCATCGAGCGTTATCTAGGCCCGGGCGATGTATTCTACGATGTTGGCGCGAATGTGGGCGTATTCGCATTTTTGGCAGCGACGATCGTTGGTGAGAAAGGTGTGGTTTTCGCCTTCGAACCAGAGCCGAACAACGTCCTGTGTTTCCGGCGCTCCCTTGAGCGCGCTCCGGTCCGGAATGTTGAGCTGCGCGATTGCGCGCTTGGCGGTGAGGACGGAACCATGGTTTTCGATCGTAGGGGCGGCGCGTTTTCGGGACGTCTCGTCGAGGGTAAAAACGAGATAGGGAGCGGCGGAACTCGCGATATTCAGGTTCGCTCAATCGACAGTTTGCTTGCTGGCGGAATGCGGCCGCCCAAACTTATAAAGATCGATGTTGAGGGTGGGGAGGGCTTGGTTTTGGAGGGAGCTAGAGAGATGCTCAGCAAATACCGACCCCCAGTTCTCTGCGAGATGCATCCCGACAATCAGGATGGCGTGAGCCGAGCGTTCTCGGCACTCGCCGATGCTGGGTATATCTGCCGATCGATAGAGAGATCCACGAAGCAAGCCGACGATATTATCAGCGGCCCGCGGGCCACAAACAGCACCTACCACGTTCTCGCGCTCCCGGACTAAAGAACAAGCGCGCTTTACCTGCACCTACAACTCCCAATGCGATGCCAGGTCGGCGATGTGGGCGACGCAGAAATCTTTGAATAGACGGACCAGGCGCGGGGTGTGGCGCTCGCCGGAGTAGACGGCGGACAACTTGGTGGGCGCAAATTTCCAGCCGGGCAGGACCTCGACCATGCTTCCGTCCGCGATGGCCTCGCCACAAAGGATCGAGGGGAACTCGGCGATGCCCAGGTTCATCTCGACCGCGCGACGGATGCCGGCGTAGTCGTTGAGGGTCATGGCGCCGTCGAGTGGAATCTTGACGGTGTCCCGGCGCTTGGCGAGCCGCCAGACGATGTTCTGATGCAGGGTGGCGAAGGCAATCAGCCGATGGCGGTACAGGTCCTGGGGACGTTTTGGCGTGCCCGCCGCCGCCAGGTAGGTGGGCGAGGCAACCAGGAGGTGGCGGTATTGCAGTAGTTCGCGGGCCGTCAAACTGCTGTCCGTTAATTCACCCACGCGCAGCGCCAAGTCGACGCCGTCCTCGATCAGATCGACCTTGCGGGCGGTGACCCAGAGTCGGACCACGGCTTTCGGATACAGCTCTTGAAAGGCGGCGATCAAGGGGACCGCCAGCGCGTCCGCCAGGCTGGGCGCGACAGACAGGCGCAACGTGCCGGCAACCTCCCGTTGCCGGTCATTGATCATCAAGGTGCCGGCTTCAAATTCCTCCAGGGCGCGCCGGCAATACGCGTAGTAGTCCTGGCCGATATCGGTCAGTCGGTGTCGGCGTGTCGAGCGATCGAGCAGCCGCACCCCCAGGCTCTTCTCCAACTGACCGACCTTTCGGCTCACGGTCGAGATGGGCACGCCTAGGCGCTTGGAGGCTTCCGAGAAGCTCTTGTGCTCAACCACCTTCGCGAACAGGGCCATGGCATTGAGATCCAGCATGTCGATCTATTTTCCCAAATATGGAAAAGATGTTCCCAAGAATACCATCTAATCGCAGATGTGGGAAAATCTTACATAAGCTTGATGTCGCCAAATTGAACGGAGCGAAAGTGACTCATGGGTGTAAATACGCGGATGTTGGCTGTCTTCGTGGGCTTGTTGGCCATCGGTCTGATTGGATCGGCGCAGGCCAGCCGCGACGGGGAGAAAGAGCGCATCGTCAAGGTCGTCGAGACCTATCAACGTGCCCTCAATGGCAATGATGTCGAGGGGGTGCTGAAGGTATATGCCGACGACGGTGTCTTCATGCCGGAATTCAG
Source organism: Kiloniellaceae bacterium (assembly GCA_021776055.1). Taxonomy (GTDB): domain Bacteria; phylum Pseudomonadota; class Alphaproteobacteria; order Kiloniellales; family J153; genus JAJFGI01. The sequence continues at coordinate 29,799 of JAJFGP010000027.1, read as the reverse complement.
CCCGGCATCGGTTGGCTTGGCCGAAGTACGCGAAGCCTACGAGAGGGTGTTCAAGGCCATCGACCTTAATGTGGGACTCCATATCGTCGAGGTCACAGTCTTGAGCGACGATTGGGCCCTTGTGCGCTCGACCTCCGACGGCAAGATTAAAATCAACGCCTCGGGTGCCCAGGTCACCAATGACAGCAAGGAACTTTTTGTGTTGCAGAGGCAAGACGACGGCGAATGGCGGTTCGCGCGCTATGCGTTTTCTTCCAACGTGCGGCCGCAATAGGGCGCGGTATGAATAGCTCCGAAAGGGATGTTGGATGGAAAAGCTGAACCCGTATATCGGCCTACTCGGGCGATTTATGATTGTCTTGATCTTTCCCTTGTCCGGGTTTGCCAAGGCGGCCGGTTTTTCCGGCACCCAGGCGTACATGGATTCGGTGGGAGTACCCGGCATGCTTCTGCCGCTCGCCTTACTCCTCGAATTCGGGGGAGCGTTGGCCATCGTCGTGGGCTGGCAAACGCGCATCGCGGCGTTCTTGTTCGCCGGCTTCAGCCTTCTGACGGCCTTGGTTTTTCACAATCAACTTGGCGACCAGATGCAATTTCTCATGTTCATGAAGAACGTATCGATGGCCGGTGGATTTTTGCTGCTTGGCAGGTATGGTGCCGGCGAGCTCAGTCTGGATCATTGGAGCCGCAATAGAGCGCGCGCCGCCGTGGTGGGTTGATATGAAGGCTGCTGTCATCGAACAGCCGGGTCCGCCGCAGGTCCTAAAGCTTCAAGACCTGCCAGTCCCCATTCCGCCGCCGGGATGGGTGCGCATCAGGGTCAAGGCCTTTGGGCTCAATCGCTCGGAGCTTTTCACACGGCAGGGGCTTTCTCCGTCGGTCGGGTTTCCGCGCGTTCTTGGCATCGAAGCCGTCGGCGTGGTCGAGGATGCGCCCGGTGGCGAATTCACCCGTGGCCAAACCGTGGCGACGGCCATGGGCGGCATGGGGCGGCAATTCGACGGGTCCTATGCGGAATTCACCTGTGTACCGGCGGAGCAGGTTCTAGCGGTCGAGACGACCCTCGACTGGCCGGTGCTGGGCGCGTTGCCGGAGATGATGCAAACCGCCTGGGGGTCGTTACACACAGCCTTGAACATTAAGCCGGGCGAAATCCTGCTGATTCGCGGCGGAACCACATCGGTTGGCCTCGCCGCAGCGGGCCTGGCCAAGGCGCACGGCCTGACAGTTGCGGCCACGACCCGCCAGAGCGAACGGGAAAAACTCCTCTACGAGAATGGGGCGGATCACGTGTTTATCGATTCCGGCGAAATCGCCCCGACCATTCGGCAAGTCTATCCGGCTGGCGTGGATAAGGTCTTGGAGCTTGTCGGCACGACCACACTGCTCGACTCGCTGCAATGCGTACGCCGCCAAGGTGCGGTCTGCATGGTTGGCATGGTCGGCAACGAGTGGGAGCTAAAGACCTTCAGTCCCATGGGTGCCATTCCCTCGACGGTTAAACTGACCAGCTATTCCGGCGGTGCCGACGACTTTGTCGCCACGCCGTTGCAGCAGATCGTTCACGATGTCGAGGCGGGTCGCATGCGGATCAAGACCGGGCCGGTCTTCATGCTCGATCGAATTGCCGAGGCGCACCGCTGCATGGAGGAAAATGGGGCTTTCGGAAAGTTGGTTGTGATAGTGGACTAGGTTACTCTGGGTTCACTGCTCAAGCTGTAAAATTGGCAATGGAGAAAATGGTTTTATGAAGTATTGGGTCGGGAAAATTGTTTTTATGGCGGTCCTGGTCGCGGCTTTATCTCCGGCATGGGCCGCTCCGGACGAGCCGGTTTTTCGCCGGGTGGTTCTGATGGATAACGAAGACGTTCAGGTGGTGGAGATTCGCTACGAACCTGGTTCCGTCTCGCCACTGCACACGCACGAGTTTCCTCGCCGCGCCATTTATGTGGAGTCCGGAGGCACGCTTGAGATAACGCCGGGGCGGGTGCGGGATGACGGCACGCTGGAGCTTGTGCCGGGCGGCGAGGCGAAGCGTATCGACATCACGGCGGGGCAGGTCCTTTGGATCCCCGCGCAGACGCATACGCTCCGCAACGTGGGCAAAACCTTCATTCGGGCCATCGAGGTCGAGATCAAAAACGCCACCCCTTAACTGGATGGACGCGCTGCATTGACAGGCGGTTGACCGGAGGTATCATCGCGCCCGCATTTCCGGCGAGTGGCGGGTTCCCATGGATTTCAATCTCAGCGACGATCAGCGCGCCTTTCGTGACGCGGCGCGGGATTTTGCTGTCAATGAGATGGCGCCGCATGCGGGCAGGTGGGACGAGGACAAAATCTTTCCCGAAGATGCGCTTCGCCAGGCGGCCGGGCTCGGCTTTGCCGGCATCTATATTCGTGACGATGTGGGCGGTGCCGGGCTGACGCGCCTGGATGCGGCCATTGTGTTCGAGGAACTGGCGGCCGGATGCACCTCGACGGCGGCCTATATCTCGATCCACACCATGGCGGCCTGGATGATCGACCGCTTCGGCAATGAGGAGCAGCGCCAGCGGTTCTTGCCGCCGCTCACCTCCATGCAGCATTTCGCCAGCTATTGCCTGACCGAGCCGGGGGCCGGATCGGACGCAGCGGCGCTGGCCACCCGTGCCGTGCGGGACGGCGACGACTATGTGCTGAACGGCTCAAAGGCCTTCATTTCGGGCGCCGGGCGCAGCGATGTCTATGTGGTCATGTGCCGGACTGGCGGCGACGGGGCCAAGGGTATCTCGACCCTGGTGGTGCCCAAGGACACGCCCGGCCTGTCTTTCGGCAAGCAGGAACGCAAGCTTGGCTGGAATAGCCAGCCAACGGCGATGCTGAATTTCGCGGATGCGCGCGTGCCCGTGGCCAACCGCCTGGGGGCGGAAGGGGACGGCTTCAAGATCGCCATGATGGGCCTGGACGGCGGGCGTATCAATATCTCGGCCTGCTCCATCGGGGCGGCGCGTGCGTGCCTGGAGGCCAGCCGCGCGCATATGCTCGACCGCCGCCAGTTCGGCAAACGGCTGGCGGAATTTCAGGCCCTGCAATTCAAGCTGGCGGACATGGCAACGGAGCTAGCGGCGGCCCGCCTGATGGTCCACCGCGCCGCCCAGGCGCTGGACGACGGCGACCCGGAGGCGACACAGCTTTGCGCCATGGCCAAGCGCTTCGCCACCGACGTGGGTTTCGCGGTGTGCAATCAGGCGCTGCAAATTCACGGTGGCTACGGCTACCTGCGCGACTTCCCCATCGAGCGCTTCCTGCGCGACGTGCGGGTTCACCAGATATTGGAAGGCACGAACGAAATCATGCGCGTCATCATCGCCCGCCGGCTGCTTGCCGAATGAGTACAGACGTTGACATCCAGTTCGAGGTGCGCGGCCGTGCCGGCTTTGTCACCCTGAACCGGCCGCAGGCACTGAACGCGCTGACCCTGGCCATGATCGAGGCGATGGATGCGCGCTTGGCTGCTTGGGCAACCGATCCGGCAGTTGACGCCGTCGTGGTGCGTGGGACGGGGGAGCGGGCCTTTTGCGCCGGTGGCGACGTGCGCGCCATTTGGCAGGCGGGCAAGGACGGCGATCCGCTGACCCGGGATTTCTTTCGGGCCGAGTACCGCCTGAACCGGCGCATCAAGGTCTTTGCCAAGCCGTATGTGGCTCTAATCGACGGCATCACCATGGGCGGCGGGGTCGGTGTGTCCGTGCACGGCAGCCACCGGGTGGCGACCGAACGCACGCTCTTCGCCATGCCGGAGACTCGCATTGGGTTGTTTCCCGATGTGGGGGCCTCGCATTTTCTGCCGCGACTAGAGGGCAAGTTGGGGCTCTATCTGGGTTTAACGGGCGCGCGTCTTAGGGCAGCCGACGCACTCTATGCCGGTGTGGCCACTCACTATGTAGACAGCGCGCGCTTGCCTGAACTGGAGGAGGCTTTTGCGGGTGGGGATGTGACGCTGGCCGGCTTCACCGGCGATCCAGGCCCGGCCCCGCTGGCCGAGCACCGGGCCGCCATCGATCGCTGCTTCGCCGGCGCGACAGTTGAGGGCATTATCGGTACCTTGCAGGACGAAGGCGGCGAGTGGGCAACCACTGCGCTCAAGGCCCTGCGCGCGGCTTCGCCAACCAGCCTGAAGATAACGGTCGAAGAGTTGCGCCGTGGCGCTAAGCTGGATTTCGACGGGTCCATGAGTATGGAATTTCGCTTGAGCCAGGCCTGCCTGGCGCGTCATGATTCATATGAAGGCATCCGTGCCGCGGTGATCGACAAGGACAACGCGCCGGACTGGCAGCCGGCGAACCTGACGGATGTCAGCGCGGAACTGGTGGCGGCGCATTTCGCGCCACCACCCGGCGGTGATTTAACGTTCGATTGAATGGGAAGCGAGGCAGCGATGGCAAAGATCGGCTTCATCGGGCTCGGCAACATGGGCGGGCCCATGGCGGGCAACCTGGTCAAGGCAGGGCACAGCGTCAAAGGTTTCGACCTGGTGCCGGCTTCGGTCAAAGCCGCCGAGGCGGCCGGTGTCACGGCCGTGGCCAGCATCGCCGAGGCGGCGCGCGACGTGGATGTGGTCATCACCATGTTGCCGGCCGGCGAACACGTGCGTCAGGTCTATACCGGTGAGGATGGCGTGCTTGCGGTGGCGACGAAAGGGACACTCGCAATCGATAGCTCGACCATCGATGTGGGCAGCGCCCGAACGGTGCACGAAGCGGCGGCGAAAGCCGGGGTCGACATGCTGGATGCGCCGGTCTCCGGCGGGGTCGCCGGGGCCTCGGCGGGGACCCTGACCTTCATGGTCGGCGGCTCGGATGCCGCCTTTGCCCGTGGCAAACCTATCTTCGAGGGCATGGGCCGGAACATCGTACATGCCGGCGGACCGGGCAATGGCCAGGTGGCGAAGGTCTGCAACAACATGATCCTGGGCATCACCATGATCGGCATCTCCGAGGCCTTTACCCTGGGAGAGAAGCTGGGCCTGGATGCGCAAAAGCTGTTCGATATCAGTTCCAAGGCTTCCGGCTCGTGCTGGGCCATGCTGAACCATCTGCCGGTTCCCGGCATTATCGAGGCCTCGGCGGCCAATCGGGACTACAAGCCGGGCTTTGCCGCTGCCATGATGCTCAAGGACCTGAAGCTCTCGCAGGAGGCGGCGGTCCAGGCCGATGCGGCTACGCCCCTGGGGGCCCAGGCGGCGGCCCTTTATGCGCAGTTTGTGGACGCCGGGCATGGCGGCCTGGACTATTCGGCGATCATCAAGATGCTGCAAGGCCGGTAAAGCACGGAATTTGTTCCTAATTCCCCCCTGATGGGGGCATGGTTTCCCACAGGTTTCCGGCTCCGGTTAAGGCATCTTTAACCGGATCTTCCCTAAAATCCTTGCCAAACAACCCGGCCCTGAACTCCTGATTACGAGGCGAGGATACCGTGAAGGCTGCCTATCTCGAGACGATTTCCCTGGTGGAACGATTGCACCGGCAATGCCTGGAAGTGGTAAAGGCGGAGCTGGAGCAGCGTAGCGTGCGCGATTTGAACAACGTGCAGGCGCTCATCCTCTTCAATATCGGCGAGGAGGAGTTTTCGGTGGGCGAGCTGACCCAGCGCGGCTACTACCTGGGCTCCAACGTCTCGTACAACGTCAAGAAGATGGTCGAGCACGGCTATCTGGTGCAGGAGCGCTCGCCGCACGATCGGCGCTCGTTCCATGTCCGCGCATCGGAGAAAGGCGTCGAAATCTTCCACGCCTTGAGCAAACTGTTCGACGAGCACGCCGGCAAGCTTGGTGGCGCTCAGTTCAGCCAGGCCACCCTGGACGAGGCGAACGCGACCCTGCGCCGCTTGCAGCAGTTCTGGTCGTCTCCACAAGCCGGAAGCTCGCGCCTGACCACGGCGGCCTAATTTAGCCGACGCGCGTTTTTTCTAGCCGGCGGTGGCGGTCGACAGCAGCCACAATCCGAATTGCGTGTAACCGACCATCAGGATGGTTAGGGGAACCTGACTCACGATGGCATCCCGGCGCCGGCTGGCCTGGCGGATGGCGATGAAATGGGCGACGCACACGGCGGCCACGTGGGCGAGGACGATCACGGTGACCTGGCTAAACCAGATCAGCCGGACCGGGCCGAAGTTGGTCAGGAAGGACGTCGTGACGTGCGCGTGACTCAACCCGAACAAATCCCAGCCCAGGCCGAACGGATCAGATAGGGCAATCGCGGCATACTGGGCGTCGACCAGGAAGACGGTTAGGTAATGCGCGATGTGGTAACCCAGCGCGATCGGGACGATGGAGACCACATAACCGCCGAGCCTTTCGGACAAGCCCGCACGCTCGCCACTCAACCTGAGGCCCAGCCAGACAGCGGTTACGTAGCAGCCCAACAGGGCGGCGAAGGCAGCGAGTAGGCCCAATGTATTGGGCAATACGACCGCCGAGCGGCCGGGGAATTCGAGCGGATTGACCCCGATGAGGGCGAGCCACCAGTAGGTCTTCGACAGCCCGTCGAAGGAGACCGAGCTCAAAGCCAACAGCACGAAGGCCATGCCGCCGAGGGGCAGCGGCCGGACGTGAAGGAGGCCCAACGTGGGAACGGTCGCGACGATACTGCTTCCGGGCCGGCCGTTCAGCGGTGATAGCCACGCGACCATGCGGAAGAAGACCGAGAAGGCCTCGCCATAGCGTAGCCACGCGGCCGGCCCGAACAGCAGCGTGGCGATCAGGTTGAGCGCGAAATAGAGACCGACGGCCTCGGCCAGGATCGCGGGGTTTTGCGGCGCGGGGTAGATCAGTTCGAACCAGGCGAAGGCTAAGAACGAGGCAACTGCCGGCCAGTAGCCGAGCCGCTTTGGGTAGTATAGCGGTGGCTGCGCCAGGCGGTTCCGCAAGCCCGGCACCTTCGACAGCACCGCGTGGACGCCGCGCCAGGGATTGAGAGCCGACCAGAGATTGCCGAATAGGACGTGGGCCACGACCAGCCCGACCCAGAAGAGGGTCCAGACTACCAGGGGCAGCGGATTGGCCAGCGGATCCTGGGTGCCGAGGTATCCGGCGAAGATGAGCCAGACCATGACCAGGAAACCGACGAGGCTCGTGGCCGTGCCGAGAGCCTCTGGGAAGCTGCCGAGGGGGCGCCCGATAGCGTCCACCGCGCGGAGGTTGGCCGCGGGAACCGCGGCGATCAGGAGGAAGGAGAGGGCAACGACCAGGACTCCGCCGGCGATGTAGAAATCAGTCGGCATAAGGAGCACGAAGGCCCGTTCCGCCGTATGGGCGAGCGCCGGGGACCCGATGCCCAGCGCGGCCGCCAGAAGCACCAACACCAAGCCGATGCCGGCCACCCGCGCACCCGGAATACCGACTGTCGATGAGGCCTGGGCGGGGCCGTCTGCTTTAGGCGATCCGTGTCTTCGCCAGCCGGTCTTCATCCAACTCCAGTCCCAGCCCGGGCGCCTCGCCCAGGGTGATCCAGCCGTCGCCATCGGTGGCGATGGGCGCGCGCAACGGGAAGTCGCGCCGGTCCACCGTCCAGCCCGGCGGGTCGAACGGAAACTCCAGATAGAGTGAGCTGGCGACCCCCGCTGTCAGTTGCGCGTTCGCCAGCAGGCCAATACCGTTGCCCCAAGTGTGCGGCGTGAAGGCAACGTCGTGCGCCTTCGCCAATTTGGCGATGCGGGACAAACCGGTAATGCCACCGGTCACCACCGCATCGGTTTGCAAAACATCCAGACAGCCGCGGGTCACCAGCTCGCGCAGTTCGTGTAATTCTCGGGTCATCTCGCCGCCGGCGATGCGCACGTCGGTGGCGGCGCGCAACGCAACCATGTCGTCGTAGGCGCCGCGATGCAGCGGCTCCTCCATCCAGTAGACATCGAGCTCTTCCAGGTGCCGTGCTACCGCGAGTGCTTCTTTCAATCCCCACGGCTCCGCCGCATCCCAGGGCATGCGCCAGCCCTGATTGCAATCCACCATGAGTTCGAGTTTATCGCCAACCGCCGTGCGCACGGCCGCTAGCGCCGCCACGTCGTCACGCCAGTCGGGCCGTTGGAAGCGGATCTTCATGGCCGGGAACCCGGCTTCCGCGACTTGGCTCGCTAACTCAACAAGCTCGGCCGGGGCGCGCAGCGAGCCGGATGAGGCGTAGGTATGCACGCGTCCAATTTGCCCGCCCAACAAGCGCCAAACCGGTTGCCCGGCAATCTGCCCGGCCAAATCCCACATCGCCACGTCCAAAGGCCAACAGCGGCCGTAGTGAAACGACAGGTTCTCAATGATGCGGAAGTGGCGCTCCAGATCGCGCGGGTCGTGGCCGACGAAGAGGTCCTCGTTCCCAGCGAAACCGGGCATGGCGTCACCGGAGCCGACACCGACCAAACCGTCGTCCGTTTCGACGCGCACCAGGTCCACATCGAAATGCGTCCGGGGACGCGTATCCCACGCCGGTAGGAATGGCGGGTCCAGCGGAATCCGATGCCGGGTCTGGGTGATACGGGTGATCTTCATGGCACGTGCGGTCCTCGCGATGACTGCGGTGACCGTATCGCAACCGCAGGTATCTCGCCAGCGTGGGTCGGTCCGTGCTAGGGATGACCGAACTGAAAAATGGGGCATGAGATGAACAATTTGTTCGAGTCCGAGCTGGCCGTTCTGGGAGAAGGTGTCGCCTTTGGTCCAGGCCGCATTGCGACCTTGGGGGCCGAGGTGGTGGCCCGCGCCGGAGCGACGGCGCGTGTCCTGCTGGTCGCCGACGCCGGCGTTGCCGCCGCCGGGTTGACCACGGCCGCGGAAACGTCGCTCGCGGATGCTGGCGTGACCGTGCGCACCTTCACCGATGTACGCAGTGATCCCTTGGCCGCGCAGATCGATGGTGCGGCACAAGCGGCGCGCGACCTGAAAGCCGACATAATTGTTGGCCTGGGCGGCGGCTCGGCGGTGGATGTGGCCAAGATGGCCGCTGGCGTGGCGAGTGGCAGCGCTCCGGCGGAAAGCTATGCTCTGCAAAGCGATCCCTTTGGCGATGGGGTCTTGCCCATCATTGCCATTCCCACGACGGCGGGGACCGGCGCCGAGATGTCGCAGTCCATGGTCTTCACGGCGGAAAGCGGGGCCAAGGTGTGGACGGACGCCGCCGATCTGCGTCCCATGCTGGCTTTGCTGGACCCGGAACTAACCTACAGCCTGCCCGCGCACCTAACCGCGGCGACCGGGGTCGATGCCCTGGTTCATGCCATGGAATCGGTTACCAGCCACCGTACCAAACCACAGACCCATGCGCCGGCCCTGGCGGCTATCCGGCTGACCCGCCGATATCTGCCGACGGCCGTGCGCGAGCCGAAAAACGTCGAGGCACGCTCGGCCATGATTATTGCCGCCGCGCTGGCCGGCCGGGCCATCGATTCCGGCGGCACGACCATCGCGCACGCCCTGGGTCATGCCCTGGGCGCCATCGGGCACGTGCACCACGGCCGGTCGGTGGGGTTGAGCTTGCGGGTGGCCTTGCCCGGCAACGCCGAAGCCGCCCCCGGCCCGCATGCCGACGTGGCCCGCGCCTTCGGTGTCGAGGGAGAGAGCGACGCCGATTTGGCGACGGCCTTGCCGTCGGCTTTCGACGCATTCTTGCGTGAGGTGGGTTTGCGCATCGATGTCGTGGACAGCGGCCTCAAGCCGGAAGATGCCGAGCGCCTGGCGGCGGAAGCGATGAAGCCAGAGAATGCACCCATGCGCAAAGCCACCCTGCGCCCCATCGAGCAACCCGAGATGCTGGGCCTGGCGCGGGTGCTATTGGCGGCGAGCTAAACTAGGTCGCCGAACTCACTCCATATCGAGCAGCAGGCGGATTTCGCCGCGGGCTAGGCGTGGGTCGATGGCGATCTGCACCGGGCCGGTCTTGCCGCCGGTGATGCGGACGCCGCGTTCGCGCAGGGCCGCGTCGCCGATCTCCGGCAAATCGATGTTGCTGATCATTTCTTCCGTCACGCCGGCGCCGCGCAGCAAATCCAGGAGGGACGGAGCGCTGGGCTCCGGCTGCGGCTCCGGCGGGGTGGGTTGCGGCGCCGGTGCGTCCGTCACGTCGACCGGTTCAAGAGAGATATTCAACTCGTCCAGGACCGCATCCAGGTGGCAGGCAAGGGCGTATTCCGCTGTCGGCGCCGGGTCCGACTCCCCGGCGAAATGCAGGCCCAGGCCCTCTTGCGTTGTCGGGTCGTACCACAGGGAACCGGAATCGCCGGCGCCGCTGATCTCCATATTGTCCGGGTTGCCATCGGTGGTCGCGCGGATAAGAAACCCCTCGATCTCGTGGGTGCCGACGGAATAGGTGATCCGGTAGCGGCCCATGCCGTCCACGACGCCGTTGGTCACCCCGGTGGTGCGGCCGGACTTGGCCACCGTATCGCCCAGACCGGCGCGGCGGGCGGTCTGTACCTCGACGGTTGTATCGTCATGGATGCGCGAGATTTGGCGCTCGCCGTTGAGCACGGCGATAGCCGCATCGCCGCGCCGGCCCAGGTGCATCCGCTCTAGGTGTCCGATGGTATCCGTCTCGCGTCGGCCGCCGTCGAAGCGCCCCGGTTGCAAGATCGCATCGCCCACCTGGGCAAAGACGGAACCGGCAAGCACGTGCCAGTTGCTGAGGATACACGGCGCCCCGGTGGCCCGGTCGAAGACGACGGCGCCGATAGTCCCTGCCGAGACTAGCGAGTGCGAAACGCTGATGCCTGGTTGGATCGGATCGCGCCGGTGGCGGCGGGAGAGCAACGAGAGAATACCGTTGGCCGACGGTGAATAGTGCCCCTGGATGACATCGATAGCGACGCCGTCGATTTCCTTGGGGAAGGTTTCGGCTTCCGTAAGGGCCTCCGTCGGCACCTTCTCGCGCACGTGGATGCGCACGGTGACTTGGTCGGTGCGCACACCGCCATCGTACTTGTAGCCGATATCTATGCCCGTCACATTCGCGCGTTGACCGAAGGTTTTAACAACCTTCTCATAGACTTCTTGAATTTTCCTGCGATCCGGCTTTGCCGGTGACGCGGGTTCGTCGGGCATGCTTTCCCTCCCAAAGCAAAATGAGTTGCAACCGCACCGGCAGACCTGTTGGTGACCTTAGCCTAGCCGGAAATGAATAGTTTGGTTTCAATAGATTGCTGGGGTCTACCGGAACTCACCCGCACCTTTTCCACACTCCGATCGTCACCCTCGGGCTTGACCCGAGGGTCCATGGACAAGCGAGACTCCGGCCTTGATGGATTGCCGGGTCAAGCCCGGCAATGACACCGGTGGAGACAGCAACACGACAACCCAATGATCGAAAGCACTTCATTTTGAGCCAGACTCTCAAGAGAAGGCTTGGATACCGGTCTGAGCGCGGCCCAGGATCAGAGCGTGGACATCGTGGGTGCCCTCGTAGGTATTCACCGCCTCCAGGTTCATGACATGGCGGATGACGTGATATTCGTCGGCTACCCCGTTACCGCCGTGCATGTCCCGCGCCATGCGGGCGATGTCCAGCGACTTACCGCAGGAATTACGCTTGGCCAGGGAGATCGCCTCCGGCGCGGCCTTGTCCTCGTCCATCAGGCGGCCCAGACGTAAGCAGACCTGTAGGCCCAAGGTAATCTCGGTCTGCATGTCGGCCAGCTTCTTCTGGATCAGTTGATTGGCGGCCAGCGGGCGGCCGAATTGCTTGCGTTCCAGGCAATAGGACCGGGCGGCGTGCCAGCAGAATTCGGCGGCGCCCAAGGCGCCCCAGGCAATGCCGTAGCGGGCTCGGTTGAGGCAGCCGAAGGGGCCTTTGAGCCCTTGCACATTCGGCAGCAGGTTCTCCTCCGGCACGAAGACATCGTCCATGACGATCTCGCCGGTTTCCGAGGCGCGCAGGCTGAACTTGCCCTCGATGCTCGGGGCCGACAGGCCGGACATGCCTTTTTCCAGGATAAAGCCGCGAATCACGTCATCCTCGGTCTTTGCCCAAACGATGAAGACGTCGGCGATCGGCGAGTTGGTGATCCACATTTTTGCGCCGGTTAGCCGATAGCCGCCGTCGGCCTTGCGGGCGCGGGTTGTCATACTGCCCGGATCGGACCCGGAATCCGGCTCGGTCAGGCCGAAGCAGCCGACCAGCTCACCTTTGGCCAGGCCGGGCAGGAAACGGCGGCGCTGTTCCTCGGTGCCGTAGGCGTGGATTGGGTGCATGACCAGGCTGGATTGCACGCTCATGGCCGAGCGGTAGCCGGAATCGACACGCTCGATCTCACGCGCGACCAAGCCATAGCAGACGTAGGAAACGCCGGCGCAACCATAGGTTTCCGGCAGCGTGGCGCCGAGAAACCCTAGCTCGCCCATCTCGTTCATGATCTCGCGGTCGAAACGCCCCTCTCGGTTGGCCGAGAGGATGCGCGGCATCAGGCGCTCCTGCGCAAAGGACCGGGCGGCATCGCGGACCATGCGCTCGTCCTCGCTCAGCTGCTCCTCCAGCAGAAGCGGGTCCTCCCAGACGAAAGCGGCCCTGGCGGAGGAGCGGGGGGGCGTGGCGGCGGCGGGTTGCGCGGGCGTCATGGGCGGCTAGTCCCTCTGGTCCGGTCGAATCGAGCTGATACGGTATAATGTACCTTATCCATGCTCTTGGAAAAGGGGCGAGGCAGGCGGATTTTAAGGAAATATTTGCCATGCCTGGCCAGGATTTGGCCATGGCCAAAGATGTCATCATCGAGTTCCTCCGGGTGGGGTCCTACGTCAAGGTCTCGGCGGTCGATTCCCATACCCTGACCGAGGTGTCCATCGTCGGCGATCCCAAGGCCGGCGAGGAGATGTTGGCCCGTGCGGCTATCCGCAAGCTGGAATATGTCATGGCGCGTAAGGACGGGAAGTCGCCCGCTCGCGGCCGCTCCCCTGCCTAACCTGTATAGCGCCTCTGCCCAACTTGTATAGCAATGGTGTGCCTTGCCTCTTGCGAAGGCCGGGCCGCCGCGCTATCAACCAAAGCAAGAAATAGAAACGTATCTGGGTGGCGAACGCGTTCCCGGTGGGACGCCTTGAAATAATTGTGGTGCTTCGACGGCGGGTGTGGGCCGAGACCAGACCCGTGTCAGAGAGGTCGTTGCGACCGCGATCATTACGGGGCTGATTGGGAGGCCGCCCAGAGCCAAAAGGTTTGGCCGAAAGGCGGGCATGCAACATAGCTTTGCGTACTTTCTCGACCAGCTGATCAACGGTCTGACGCTCGGTTCGATCTACGGCCTGATCGCCATCGGCTATACGATGGTCTACGGCATCATCGGCATGATCAACTTCGCGCATGGCGAGATCTTTATGATCGGCGCCTTCATCTCGATCATTACCTTTTTACTGCTCGGCATGGCTGGGGTGACCTGGGTGCCGCTGGCGTTGATCATCGTTCTGGTTGTGGCCATGACCTTGACCGCCATTTACGGGTGGACCCTGGAGCGGGTGGCCTATCGGCCGCTGCGCCGCTCGCCCCGTCTGGCGGCGTTGATCACGGCGATTGGCATGTCGATCTTCCTGCAAAACTATGTCCAGCTTCTGCAAAGCGCCCGCAACAAGCCCATGCAGCCGGTGATTAGCGGCGGCGTTCAGGTTTTCGAGCAGCAGGGCTACGTGGTTTCGCTGAGCTACATGCAGATGATCATCATGGTCGTGACCGTGGCGCTGATGGGGATCTTCACCACGGTGATCGTCCGCACGACCTTGGGCCGGGCACAACGCGCGTGCGAGCAGGACCGGGATATGGCGGCGTTGATCGGCGTCAACGTCGACCGGACCATCTCCTTGACCTTTATCATGGGTGCGGCGCTGGCCTCGGTCGCCGGGCTGATGTTCCTGCTCTACTATGGGGTGATCGACTTCTATATCGGCTTTCTGGCCGGCATCAAGGCCTTTACGGCGGCGGTTTTGGGGGGCATTGGGTCGCTTCCCGGTGCCATGCTTGGCGGTCTTTTGATTGGCCTCATCGAGGCTTTCTGGTCAGGCTATTTCACCGTCGAATACAAGGACGTGGCGGCGTTTTCCATCCTTGTGCTTGTGCTGATCTTCCGGCCGACGGGCTTGCTCGGCAAACCGGACATCGAGAAGGTCTGAGCCGTGGCGGTGGCCGTAGCCGAAGACATCGTCGTTCGCCCCCTGAATATGGCGGCCCTGGTCCGCGAGGCCTCGATAACGGCGCTGGTGGTGTTCGCTCTGGCGATCAGTCTAGTCGGCTTCCAGGTCTTGGATGTGCCCGGCGGTCTGGCCATCCGCACCCGTTTCGTCGATGTCGGCATGGTGATGGTGCTCGCCTTTTTCGGTCGCGTCGCCCTCATTCTATTGCGTGAGCACCGGCCACGACCGGTGCTCATTGTCACTCCGGTCCTGGCGGCAATCATGTTGGTGCTGCTGCTGTCCGAGACGTTCTTCGGGGTCGAGACAGGTTCCGTCCTGAAGCAGTTTCTTCCCTTCCAGGATCCGGTCGTGTTGTGGGGTGTTCTGCTGGTCACCATCGTGCTGGCGGTGCGCTCGGCCTATGCTCATACGCACATGAACTCCAGCATGACGCTGGAAGAGCGCGAAGTGCGCATGGACCAAATCGGTGCCGGCGTGCAGCGCGCCGCGCGTCTGCTGGGGCCGGTGCTTCTACTCTTCGCCATTACGCTACCATTTATGCCGTTCGCCGACCGCCGGTTGCTCGACATCGGTATCTTGGTCCTGACCTATGTCATGCTCGGATGGGGCTTGAATATTGTGGTTGGCCTGGCCGGCCTGCTCGATCTGGGCTACGTAGCGTTTTATGCGGTGGGGGCCTACAGCTTCGCGCTTTTGGCGACACAGATGGATGTCAGCTTCTGGGTGGCGCTGCCGTTTGCGGGGCTGATGGCCGGGCTGGCCGGTGTGATCCTCGGCTTTCCGGTACTGCGCCTGCGCGGTGATTATCTGGCCATCGTGACCCTCGGTTTCGGCGAAATGGTCCGCGTCATTTTGCTGAACTGGTACAGCTTTACAAATGGTCCCGACGGTATTTCGGGAATCCCGCGCCCCAGCTTCTTCGGCTTTGCCGAGTTCCGTCGGAACGCTGGCGATACCACCGCCTTTCACGACATGTTCGGGCTCGAATTCGCGTCCGTTCATCGAATTATTTTTATGTTTTATCTGATTCTCGGCATGGCGCTGATCGTCAACGTCTTCACCATGCGCATCCGCAAGCTGCCCATTGGCCGCGCCTGGGAGGCTTTGCGCGAAGACGAAACGGCTTGCCGGTCGCTGGGCATCAATCCACGCAATACCAAGCTGACGGCGTTTGGTATCGGGGCCATGTTCGCGGGTTTCGCCGGGTCGTTCTTTGCCACGCGGCAGGGCTTTATCAGTCCGGAGAGCTTCACCTTTATTGAGTCCGCGGTCATCTTGGCGATCGTCGTGCTCGGTGGCTTCGGTAGCCAGGTGGGTGTCGTGATCGCCGCCGTCCTTTTGATTGGCCTGCCGGAATTCTTCCGCGACCTGCAGCAGTACCGCATGTTGGCTTTTGGCTTGGCGATGGTCTTGATCATGTTGTGGCGGCCCGCCGGCTTGTTGGCGCACCGGGAGCCGACGCTGCGCCTGTTTGGCCGCAACAAGAAACCGGGGACAAGTTCGTGAGCGCGGCCGAGTCATACGGTGCGCCGGCGGCTGAGGTTCCAGGCGGTGGCCGGGCGTTGTTGACCGTCGAACATTTGACCATGCGCTTTGGTGGCTTGGTCGCCATCGACGATGTGTCATTCCAGGCCGCCGAGGGCCGCATCACCGCGATTATCGGCCCGAACGGTGCCGGCAAGACGACCGTGTTCAACTGCCTGACGGGGTTTTATAAGCCGACGGTCGGGCGGCTCACGCTGCATCATCCCAAGGGCGAATTTCTGCTCGAGCGGTTGGAAGGCTACAGGACCGCGCAAAAGGCCAGTGTCGCGCGAACCTTCCAAAACATCCGCCTGTTTCCCCGAATGACGGTCCTGGAGAATTTGATCGTTGCACAGCATAACAAGCTGATGCGGGCGTCCGGCTTTACCGCGGCGGGTCTGTTTGGTTTGAAGGTCTACCGGGACGCCGAGGCCAAGGCGATGGACCTGGCCAAGTACTGGCTCGACCACACCAAGCTGACCGAACAGGCGGATGTGGAGGCCGGCAATCTACCGTACGGCGATCAGCGCCGGCTGGAGATCGCGAGGGCAATGTGCACCGAGCCGGTTCTGCTGTGCCTGGACGAGCCCGCGGCCGGCCTCAATCCACGCGAATCGCACGATCTCAACAGCCTGCTCCGCTATATCCGCAACGAGCACAAGATCGGCATTCTGCTGATCGAGCATGACATGAGCGTGGTCATGGAAATCTCCGAC
Source organism: Kiloniellaceae bacterium (assembly GCA_021776055.1). Taxonomy (GTDB): domain Bacteria; phylum Pseudomonadota; class Alphaproteobacteria; order Kiloniellales; family J153; genus JAJFGI01. The sequence continues at coordinate 13,419 of JAJFGP010000027.1, read as the reverse complement.
CACATCATCGTGCTCGACTACGGGCGCAAGATTTCGGACGGCACGCCCGAGGCCGTGCGCAACGATCCGGCAGTTATCCGTGCCTACCTGGGTCAGGAAGAGCATGAGGAACTGCCGCCCGAGATCATAGCCGGTGCCGGCACCGCCGACCGGAGCCCGGACGATGCTTGAGGTTTCCGGCATCCATACCTTTTACGGGAACATCGAGGCCTTGCGCGGTGTCAGCGTCAGCGTTCAAGAGGGCCAGATCGTCAGCCTGATTGGTGCCAACGGCGCCGGCAAGTCGACCTTGCTGATGAGCATATGCGGCAATCCGCGGTCGTCGCGTGGCAATATTCGCTTCGAAGGCCAGGACATCACCGAACGCCAGACCTATGAAATCGTCCGCATGGGTATTGCCCAGTCGCCCGAGGGCCGGCGCATCTTTCCGCGCATGTCGGTGATGGAGAACTTACAGATGGGCGCGGTGACCACCGATGTGGCTCATTTCGACCAGGATGTGGACAAGGTCTTCGAGCTGTTCCCGATTCTGCGCAACCGGCGCGCGCAGCGGGGCGGTACCTTATCCGGTGGCGAGCAGCAGATGCTGGCCATCGGCCGCGCCCTGATGAGCCGGCCGCGTTTGCTCCTGCTGGACGAACCATCGCTTGGTTTGGCGCCGTTGATCGTGAAACAGATTTTCGATGTGATTCAAAGCATCAACCGCGACGGCGTGACCGTCCTGCTCGTCGAGCAGAATGCCTATCACGCCCTTCGGTTGGCCCATCATGCCTATGTCATGGCCAATGGGCGCATTGTGCTCGAAGGCGCCGGCCGTGATTTGCTGGCGAACGAGGAGGTGCGCAAGGCGTACCTCGAAGGCGGCTGAGGTGGGGATGGAGCGGGCACGATGGTAGATCTCCTCGGCACCACCTGGCCGGTATTCATCGGCATCACCTGTTTGTTGCTGGGTTTCGCCAGTTTCATGACCGGGCAAGGCATGGCGAACACGTGGCGGCCCATGTGGCAGGTAGTTCCATATAGCCTTTTGCTCGGTGGGGCCGACCGTTTCCTGACCTGGGGGCTATTTCAGGGCGAGCTTCTCCTGCTCTCCGGATACCTTATCGATACGCTGGTCCTGATCGGGATCTCCGCGCTCGCCTATCGCCTGACCTTGACCCGCAAGATGGTGGCTCAGTACCCCTGGGTCTATGAGCGCACCAGTTTGCTCACCTGGCGTGAGAAAACACAGGCGTAATATGCTTAGGATAAATCGTTTTTCTGGACCTAATCCCGACGCCTCCTTAGGCGTATCGGCTGTATTTGGCGCCTGCCGGAGCGCCAGAACCTCTTGCCGCGTCTTCGGCAAGTGCTAAAGTACCGTCGGCAATGAATCTCGACCCCACATTGAAATCAGAGGTTGTGGGCAATACGGAAGATTCGATCCCAATTGTTAATAACTAGCAGGGAGTTAGCATATCATGCGTAAGAGCGCACTTGGTGTTGTCTCCGCCGCCGCGATCGCCTTCGGCTTTGCCGGAATCGCGCAGGCTGAGATTAAGATTGCGACCGTTGGCCCGATGACCGGCCAATACGCCTCCTTTGGCGAGCAGATGAAGCGTGGCCTCGAGATGGTCGTGAAGGATCTGAACGCGGCTGGCGGCGTCCTCGGCGAGAAGCTCGTCGGCTCCATCGAAGACGACGCCTGTGATCCGAAGCAGGCGGTGGCAGCGGCCAACAAGCTGGCGTCGGAAGGCGTCGCCCTGGTAGCCGGCCATTTCTGCTCCGGCTCGTCCATTCCGGCCTCGGCGGTCTATGCCGAGGAAGGCATCCTGCAAATCTCGCCGGCTTCGACCAACCCGGCGCTGACCGAGGATGCGGCAGCCAAGGGTTGGAAGAACGTCAACCGCGTCTGCGGCCGTGACGACGCCCAAGGCATCGTTGCCGGCAAGTTCCTGGCACAGGCTTACAAGGGCAAGAACGTTGCAATCCTGCACGACAAGACCGCTTACGGTAAGGGTCTGGCCGACGAGACCAAGAAGAACCTGAACGCGGCCGGCGTCAAGGAGACCATGTACGAGGCCTACACCGCGGGTGAGAAGGACTATTCGGCTCTCATCTCGAAGATGAAGGCCGGCGGCATCGACGCCTTCTATGTCGGTGGCTATCACACCGAAGCGGGCCTGATGATTCGCCAAGCGCGCGAGCAGGGCTATAACCCGCAGATGGTATCCGGTGACGCGTTGGTCACGGACGAGTTCTGGAAGATCACCGGCGACGCCGGTGAGGGCACTCTCATGACCTTCCAGCCCGACCCGCGCAAGAACGCGGCGGCGAAGGCTGTTGTCGACCGCTTCAAGGCCGACAACTACGATCCGGAAGGCTACACCCTGTACACCTACGCGGCCGTGCAGGTATGGGCCCAGGCTGCCACGGCGGCCGGCTCCACCGACATGGAGAAGGTTGCCGCGAAAGTGCGTGGGGGTACCTTCGACACGGTCATCGGCAAGCTGAGCATTGACGATAAGGGCGATGTGAAGAACCCCGAGTATGTGTGGTACGTCTGGAAGAACGGCAAGTACGCTGAGCAGTAAGCTCTAAAGGCTAAGTCGGGCGGTTTCTGCCGCCTGCACAAAAGACGACGGCCCGGCGGAAATCCCGCCGGGCCGTTTTCTTTTCGCGCTGCTTAAGTGGATCAGGCCGTCGCAGCCTTGCGAGCCTTATGCCCGAGGCCGATCTTCTTGGCGAACTCCGAACGGCGCTTGGCATAGCTCGGGGCGACCATGGGATAATCCGGCGCCAGGTGCCACTTCGCCCGGTATTGGTCCGGGGTCAGGTCGTATGTCGTGCGCAAGTGCCGCTTGAGCATCTTGAGCTTCTTACCGTCCTCCAGACAGACGATGTAGTCCGGCGTGACCGAGCGGCGCACCGGCACGGCCGGTTTCTGTGGCTCCGTCTCGCGGCCCTGCTCGCCGTCCAGGTTGGCCAGCGTTTTGTGAACCGCGCCGATTACGGCGGGCACATCACTGGTTGCCACCGTGTTGTTGCGGACGAACGCGGCGACAACCTCGGTCGTCATGCGCAGGAGCTCAGTGGAAGTAAGATCGTCAGGTGTTTGTTCAGTCATTTTCTTGGAACCCGCTTTTTAGTTCCCCCAAAAGGATTTGGCGAAGATCGCATGACGGTTGAATAGTGTCAATTTAGAATAACAACTATAATTTTACTGAGGTTCAATTGAGTGTCGGCCTCGCGCTATGGCTCAAAATTTGACGTTCTATCACCTGGTAATTTGTAATTTCTGATAATTCGGTGACAACCGAATGCTCGAGCCGAGCCCGAAACCTTGTGCCGCCTTTCCATGGGATATCGACATATGGTAGGGTCCGCGGCTATTTTGGGGCTGTGGGGCTCTAGCGGCAGGCAGGCTGGAATGTCCGGGAAACCCGTTGTGATTGGCTCGGACCATGCCGGTTACGAGATGAAGATGTCGCTGATCGAGGAACTGCGCGCTTTGGGGCATCAGGTTCTCGATCTTGGCTGTAATGGGCCGGAGTCCGTGGACTACTCGGATTTCGGCAAAGCGGTTGCGCAGGCAATCGCGGATGGCCAAGGGGAGCGCGGGGTGGTGGTCTGTGGTACCGGCATCGGCATCTCTATTGCCGCGAACCGTAACTTAGGAGTACGTGCGGCGGTCTGCCACGACGAGACCTCGGCACGATTGGCGCGCGAGCACAATGACGCCAACGTGTTGGCCTTGGGGGCTCGACTAATCGGCCCCGAGGTTGCCAAGGCGTGCTTGCGCGTGTTTCTTGCGACCGAGTTCGCCGGCGGGCGCCACGCGGCACGCGTGGCAAAGCTGGGTAGCTAGCATTCCGGACAGGGAGGACGGGGACTTATGAGTTTAACGGATGCCGCGCAGGTCGTTGGGGACGCGGGCGCGTTCTTTGGGGCTACCTTACGCCAAGCCGATCCGGCGCTGGCCGAAGCCATTGCCGGTGAGTTGCGCCGGCAACAGGATCAGATCGAACTGATCGCCTCGGAGAATATCGTCTCCCGCGCCGTGCTCGAGGCGCAGGGCTCGGTGCTGACCAACAAGTATGCGGAAGGCTATCCGGGCCGGCGTTACTACGCCGGCTGCGAGTATGTCGATCACGTCGAGCAATTGGCCATCGATCGGGCGAAGGAGCTCTTCGGTTGCGCCTTTGCGAACGTGCAGCCTCACTCCGGCGCGCAGGCCAACCAGTGTGTTCTGCTGGCTCTCTGTAAACCCGGCGATACCATCATGGGGCTGTCGCTGGCGGCGGGCGGGCATTTGACCCATGGGTCACCGCCCAACCTGTCGGGCAAGTGGTTCAACGCTGTGCCCTATGGGGTGCGCCGGGAGGATAGCCTGATCGACTTCGACGAGGTTGAGACGCTTGCGCGCGAGCACAAGCCGAAGCTCATCATCGCCGGCGGTTCCGCCTATCCGCGCATAATCGATTTCGCCCGCTTCCGCCAGATTGCCGATTCAGTGGGCGCGATCTTTCAGGTAGATATGGCGCATTTCGCTGGGCTGGTCGCGGCAGGCGTGCACCCGAGCCCGCTGCCGCATGCCCATGTGGTGACCACCACGACGCATAAGACTCTGCGCGGCGGGCGCGGCGGCATGATCCTGTCCAACGACCTCGATCTGGGTAAGCGTATCAACTCGGCCGCCTTTCCGGGACTGCAAGGCGGGCCGCTTCTGCACGCCATTGCCGGTAAGGCGGCGGCCTTCAACGAGGCCCTGAAGCCGGAATTCAAGGTCTATGCCCAAGCCATGGTGGAAAATGCCCGTGCGCTGGCGAAAACCTTGCTGGATAACGGCTTCGATATCGTCACCGGCGGCACCGACACGCATCTCATGCTGGTCGATATGCGCCCCAAGGGCCTGACCGGTAAGGCGGCGGACGAGTGTTTGGATCGGGCCGGCATCACCTGTAACAAGAACGGCGTGCCGTTCGACACCGAGAAGCCGACCATCACCTCGGGCATTCGTTTGGGAAGCCCGGCGGCAACGACACGTGGCTTTGGCGTTGCCGAGTTTCGCCAGGTAGGCGATATGATCACGCGCCTGCTCGATGGCCTGGCCAAGGACGGTGAGGGCAATTCGGCCCTGGAGACGCAGGTGCGCGATGAAGTGCGGACCTTGTGCCGGCGCTTCCCCATCTATCCCGACTTATCGGTCTGAACGCCCAAGGTGGCGGAGAAAACAAATGCGGTGCCCGTTCTGCTCTAACGAAGATACTCAGGTGAAGGACTCGCGGCCGACCGAGGATAACTCGGCCATCCGCCGCCGCCGCCAGTGCCCGAACTGCGGCGCCCGCTTTACAACGTTCGAGCGGGTGCAGCTTCGTGAGCTCACCGTGGTCAAATCGACCGGCAAGCGGGAGACCTTTGACCGCGACAAGCTTTTACGTTCCATGACCATCTCGCTGCGCAAGCGGTCGGTGGAGGCGGATCGTGTGGAGCGCGTGGTCAACGGCATTGTCCGCCGTCTCGAGTCATCGGGCGAAAGCGAGATCCCGACCAAGCTGATCGGCGAGTTGGTGATGGACGCCTTGGCCTCGCTGGATCCGGTCGCCTACGTGCGCTTCGCCTCGGTCTATCGCAATTTCCGCGAGGCGCGCGACTTTGAAGAATTCATCGAAAAGCTCGCCAGCGAGCCCTGAGGAAGGCGCCGATCTGGCTCATATGCAGGCCGCCCTGGCGTTAGCCAGACGTGGCCTGGGGCAAGTCGCACCAAATCCGGCGGTCGGCTGTGTTCTGGTCAAGGACGGGCGCGTCGTCGGGCGCGGCTGGACCCAACCGGGCGGGCGGCCGCATGCCGAGACCGAGGCCCTGCGCCGGGCCGGTGAGGCGGCGCGCGGTGCCTGCGCCTATGTGACCTTGGAGCCGTGCGCCCACCACGGCCAGACGCCGCCCTGCGCCGAGGCATTGGTTGCCGCCGGCATCGTCCGGTGTGTCATTGCCCTGGAGGACCCGGACCCCCGTGTCGATGGCGGCGGGGTGGCGCATCTGCGCGCGGCTGGGGTCGACGTGGTGGTTGGGCCCGGTGCCGCGGCGGCGGCGGATATCAATGCCGGCTACCTGGCCCAACGCCGGCAGGGACGGCCCCTGGTGACCCTGAAACTGGCCACCACCCTGGACGGCCGCATCGCCACCAAGAACGGTGCTAGCCAATGGATCACCGGCGAGGCCGCGCGCGCCCGCGCGCATTTGCTGCGGACACGCCATGACGCGGTCCTGGTCGGCAGCGGTACCGCGGTTTTGGATGATCCGCGTCTGGATGTGCGCTTGGATGGGTTGGCGGCCACATCGCCGGTGCGGGTCGTGCTGGACGGGCGCTTGCGCCTGCCGCTTACCCACGATCTGGTGCGCCGGGCACGGCAACAGGCGACCTGGCTGATCACCCGCGACCAAGCTGATCGCGACCGGGTCGAGGCCTACGAAGGGGCGGGGGTCGAGGTGATGACGGTCGGCACCGACGCGGAGGGCCGGCTTTCTCTAAAGGCCGCCCTTGAGGCGCTTGGCCGACGCGGAATCACACGGGTGCTGGTCGAGGGGGGCGGCGGCGTAGCGGCCGGTCTCCTGCGCCTGGGCCTGGTCGACCGCTTAGCGTGGTTTCGGGCGTCGCGGGTCATGGGAGGCGACGGTTTGCCGGCGGTTGCTGGCTTTGGCCTGGAAAATTTGGCCGATGCGCCAGCCTTTGCCCTGACCGACCTAGCCCGCATCGGTAACGATGTGCTGGAAACTTACGGGCCATCGGCCTAGAATCATTAGATGTTTACCGGACTAATCAGCGATCTGGGGCAAATCCGCTCGGTTGAAAGCCGCGGTGACACCCGCATTATCTTCGAGACCGCCTATGACACGGCGGGCATCGAGATAGGTGCGTCGATTGCTTGCTCCGGTGTTTGCCTGACCGCGGTCGAAAAGGGGCCGGGCTGGTTCAGCAGCGACCTATCGGCCGAGACCTTGGCGCGCAGCACCGCCGCTGACTGGCGGGCGGGCACGGCGATTAACCTGGAGCGCTCGCTCAGGCTCGGCGACGAGCTGGGTGGACACCTGGTCTATGGCCATGTGGACGGCGTCGGCGCGCTCGCCGAGCGCCACGCGGATGGGGACTCGCACCGGCTGGTCTTTTCGGCGCCGGCGGATGTGCTGCGCTTCGTCGCGGTGAAAGGATCGATCGCCGTCGATGGGGTCTCGCTGACCGTCAACCGGGTGAGTGATGAGCACTTCGAGGTGACCATCATCCCGCACACGGCGCGGATGACCACCCTGGGGCAGTGTCAACCGGGGGCGCCGGTTAACCTGGAAATCGACATGCTGGCGCGCTACGTTCAGCGCCTTCTGGCAAAGGACTAGACTATGGCCAAGGCAAAACCCGAACCCTGGCGTTTGACCTTCAGCGAGATCGTCTCACCCATCGAGGACGTGATCGAGGAAGCGCGCAACGGCCGCATGTTCATTCTGGTCGATGACGAGGGGCGGGAGAACGAGGGCGATCTGGTCATGCCGGCGCAGATGGCATCGCCGGAGACGATCAATTTCATGGCCAAGCACGGGCGCGGACTGATTTGCCTGGCTTTGACCCGTGAACGCGTCGAGGCGCTCGGTCTGCCGCTCATGGCCCAGCGCAACGAGTCCCGGCACGAGACCGCCTTTACGGTCTCCATCGAGGCGCGCGAGGGCATCAGCACCGGCATCTCGGCGCCGGACCGGGCACGTTCGGTTGCGGTTGCCGTCGATCCCAGCATGGGGGCCGGCGACATCGTCTCGCCCGGCCATGTCTTCCCGTTGGTGGCGCGCGATGGTGGTGTCCTGGTGCGCACCGGCCATACCGAGGCGGCCGTCGATCTAGCGCGCCTGGCCGGGCTCAATCCGTCCGGCGTGATCTGCGAGATCATGAATGATGATGGCTCCATGGCCCGGCGCGACGATCTCATGGCCTTTGCCCAACTGCATGGCCTGAAGATCGCCACCATTGCCGATTTGATCGCCTATCGCCGCCGCCATGACCATACGGTCGAGCGCGCCCTGACCAGCTCGTTGGACAGCCGCTTCGGTGGCCGCTTCGAGATGGCGGTGTACGTGAACAAGAGCAACTACGCTGAGCATATCGCACTCTGGCGTGGCGATTTGTCGGGTCCGGAGCCGGTGCTTGTGCGCGTGCACGTGCTGAATGTGCTCGACGACGTGCTCGGCGATACCGCGATTGGCAAGGCGGGCGAGCTGGAGCGGGTGATGCGCATGATCGACGAGGCCGGGCGCGGCGTTATTGTCCTTATTCGCGAACCATCGCCGACCAATCTGTCCGAGACCGTGCAGGCCCGGCAGGACGCCAGCGAAAAGCCGTTCGGCGAATTGCGCGACTATGGCATCGGGGCGCAAATCCTGCTGGATCTCGGAGTCACCGATATGATCGTGCTGTCGAATACGAAGCGGACCATCGTCGGTCTGGATGGTTATGGCCTGCGCGTGGTCGAACAGCGGCCGGTACCGCGCGAAGGAGACGAATGATGGCCAACGCGGGTGGCTCGGCGCCGAATATCCTGGTGGTGGAGGGGCGTTTCTACGAGGGTATCGCCGATGAGATGTTCAAGGGTGCCCATGCCGAGTTGACGCGCCAGGGCGCCACTGTCGAGCGTGTAACGGTTCCTGGCGCCTTGGAGATTCCGGCGGCGATTCACATGGCTATCCGCTCGCTGGATTTTTTCGCCGGGCGGTCTCGCTTCGACGGCTACGTGGCGCTCGGCTGTGTCATTCGGGGTGAGACCACGCACTACGACTACGTTTGCGGTGAAAGCGCCCGCAAGCTTCAAGATCTAGCCTGCCAATACGTGCTGGCGCTCGGCTATGGTATCATTACCTGTGAAAATGAGGAGCAGGCCTGGGAAAGAGCGCGCGTCGAACGCAAGAACAAGGGCGGTGATGCGGCACAGGCGTGCCTGCGCATGCTGGAGCTAAAACAGCACTTCCACCTCTATCCGCGCTAGATCACTTAGAATATAGAAGAATTATCAAGATGTTAGAATGCATGCGGCGGATCGATCCAGAAGGCGCGCGGCGATGAGCGGAAGTGCCGGCAAATCGCAAGATTCGGGCTCGCGCCGAAGCGCTGCACGTTTGGCCGCGGTGCAGGCGCTGTATCAGATTGAGATGACGGGCCAAGCCTCCGAGACGGTGATCGAAGAATTTCTCGATCACCATCTAAAGGAGGAGATGGACGGCGTGCGCCTCGACAGTGCCGATCGACGGATGCTGCGGGATTTGGTCACCGGTGTCGCGCGGGAGGCCAACACTCTCGACGATATGCTATCGGCGGTGCTGGAGGACGGTTGGCCGGTAGAGCGGTTGGAGACCCTGCTGCGATTGGTTTTGCGCGCCGGTGCCTATGAACTTTCCGAGCGTCTGGACATTCCACCCCGCGTGGTCATCGCCGAATACGTGGATTTGGCCGACGCCTTCTTCGGCGGCAAGGAACCGGGCCTGGTGAACGGCGTCCTCGACCGCCTGGCGCGCTCGTTGCGACCCGAGGCGCTTGCCGCCGTCGGCGGCCTTACATAGCTTTTCGAGACCGGTATGCGTGGCTCACCCCCCACCCTAACCCTCCCCCACAAGGGGGGAGGGAAATGTGAGGCGATTCAAATCGTTACTCCCTCCCCCTTGATGGGGGAGGGTTGGGGTGGGGGTGACCTCCAAGCGCCCGGCAGTCGGCGCTGAAGCGCCCCGGTACACCCATGCTCGGCGAATTCGATCTTATTGCCCGATACTTCGCACCGCTTGCCGCGAGTGCGCCCGGCGCCTTTGGGTTGAGCAATGACGCCGCTGTCCTGGACCCCGCGCCCGGATACAGCGTGGTCGTTACCACCGATGCCATGGTCGCAGGCGTGCATTTTCTGCCGGACGATCCTGCGAATCTGGTGGCGCGCAAGCTTCTGCGGGTGAATTTGTCCGATCTGGCCGCCATGGGCGCGCGGGCGCGTGCCTATGTGCTGGACTTGGCTTTGCCGCCGAATCTTGACGAGGCCTGGGTCGCGGCCTTTGTTGACGGTCTTCGGGCCGACCAAGACGAATTCGGCATTACCCTTCTGGGTGGGGATACGGTCAAGACGCCGGGGGCCCTGACCTTGGCCCTAACCGCCTTTGGTGAGGTTCCAACAGGAACGGCGCTGACCCGGACCGGGGCGCGGGCCGGGGACGATATCTACGTCTCGGGCAGCATCGGCGACGGTGCCCTCGGTCTCAAGGCCTTGCGGGGTGAGATCGTGGGGCTGACTGAAACGGCCCGGGCGGCGCTGGCGGACCGCTATCATTTGCCACGGCCACGCTTGGCGCTGGGCCAGGCCCTGGCGGCACGGGGGCTGGCCACGGCGGCGCTCGATATTTCCGACGGTCTGGTCGCCGATTTGGGCCACGTGGCCACAGGGTCCGGCTTAGCGGCGGAGGTCGAGGCACAGGCGGTTCCCCTATCCACGGCGGCCCGAGCGGCCTTGACCGCTGATCCGGGCTTGCGGGAGGTGGTCCTGGGCGGTGGCGATGACTATGAGTTGCTGTTCGCGGCTCCGCCGGACACGGTGGCCGCCATCGCGGCGCTGGCGGAGGATGTGGCCCTGCCGCTGACCCGGATAGGTGCCATGGCGGCGGGAACCGGGGTCCGGGTGCTCGATGAAGCAGGGGCGCCAATTCCGTTGGCAAAGGCGGGTTGGAGCCACTTTTAGTTTCCTCCAACATATTGTGACTAAAAGCTTAATCGGTTGTTCACCATAATCGCGCTATGACCGCAAGTGGACAGTCTCATGCATGATACCCCTCTCCGGCCATGAAGCGCTTGGTCATTCTCATTGTCATCGTTCTGCTGGTCGCGGGCGGCGGCGGCGGTGCGGCATGGTGGTTCTTGCTGCGCGAGGCACCCGTCGACGAAGTCGCCGAGCTTAACGATGAACTGGGGGAAGAGACCGGGGACTTCGCCCGCAAACGGTTCGTCGAACTTGAGCCCATGGTGCTGCCCATCATTCGCGAAGGGCAAGTGACCTTACACCTGACCATTGTTCTGGCCGTGGAGTTGACCACGCCCATGGCGAAGTTCGAAATAGCCCGCATACAGCGCCCCCTGCGGGACGCTATTTTGAGTGAGCTACACGCGGTCTATGCCTTGCGCTATATTCAGGAGAAGGGTTTCGACCACCCTATCGTGCGCGAGCGACTCATACGGGTCAGCGAGCGGATCTTGGGTGCAGGGGAAGTCAAATCCGTAGCGGTGCGCAAGATTGGCTCTCAGGCTCCATTGCGAAGCTAGAATAATACCCCCCCGAATAGCCGCCCACGGGCGGTTGCCTTCCCCCCGGTGATCTGGCATTTTCCGCCCGGCTTTTCGCGCCTGCGAAGGCTGGGGGTACATAGGGTCTGGCGAATTTCGGGGAATCCCGCGCTAGTCCCAAGGGGTCGTCACCGAAACAGGGGATATCTATATGTCGACGCAGTTGTTGTTCGTCCTGGTGTGCGCCGTTGTGGCGCTTGTTTACGGGATATGGGCGTCGCGCTCGGTGCTCTCGGCGAGCGCGGGTTCGGAGCGTATGCAGGCCATCGCCGCCGCGATTCAGGAAGGTGCTAGCGCCTATCTGAACCGGCAGTACCGGACCATCGCCTTGGTCGGCGTGGTGATTTTCATCATCATCTCGGTGGTGCTGAGTGTCGAGGTTGGGATTGGCTTCCTGATCGGCGCCGTTCTGTCGGGCGCGACTGGGTATATCGGTATGAACGTATCGGTCCGCGCCAATGTGCGAACGGCCGAAGCCGCGCGTACGGGCCTGGCCGAGGGATTGGCGATTGCCTTCCGCGCCGGCGCGGTGACGGGCATGTTGGTGGCGGGTTTGGCATTGCTGGCGGTGGCCGGCTACTACGCCGTGCTGCTCACCCAGGGCGCCGAGGGACGGGCGTTGACGGACCCCTTGGTCGGTCTCGGCTTCGGTGCCTCGCTGATCTCCATCTTTGCCCGTCTTGGCGGCGGCATCTTCACCAAGGGCGCCGACGTCGGTGCCGATTTGGTGGGTAAGGTCGAGGCCGGCATCCCCGAGGACGACCCACGTAATCCGGCGGTCATTGCCGATAACGTGGGCGACAATGTAGGTGATTGCGCCGGTATGGCCGCGGATTTGTTCGAGACCTATGCGGTCACCGTGGTCGCTACCATGCTGCTCGCCTCGATCTTCTTCGCCGGCAGCGCCATCGTCGAGCAGACCATGATGTATCCGCTGGTAATTGGCGGTGCGTGCATCCTGACCTCGGTCGCCGGCACCTTCTTTGTCCGTCTGGGAGCCAGCGGCAACATCATGGGGGCCCTGTACAAAGGCTTCCTCGCTTCCGCGGTGCTCTCGGCCGTTATCCTCTGGCCGGTCACGGAGTGGGTCATTGGGATGGACACGGTCATGTTCGTCGGCGAACGCAGCTTTAGCGGCCGCATCCTCTATTACTGCGGCCTGATCGGGTTGCTTGTGACCGGTGGGCTGATCTGGGTGACCGAGTATTACACCAGCACCGAATACCGGCCGGTGCGCAGCATCGCTCAGGCGTCGACCACCGGGCATGGCACGAACGTCATCCAGGGCTTGGCCATTTCCATGGAGGCGACGGCTATTCCGGCGCTTATCATCGTGGCCGGCATCATCTCCGCGAACCTGCTGGCCGGCTTGTTCGGTATCGCCATCGCCGTGACCACCATGCTGGCCTTGGCCGGCATGGTCGTGGCGCTGGATGCGTATGGCCCGGTGACCGATAACGCGGGTGGCATCGCCGAGATGGCGGATCTGGAGCCGGAGGTGCGCAAGACGACGGATGCCCTGGACGCGGTGGGCAACACCACCAAGGCGGTGACCAAGGGGTACGCCATCGGCTCGGCGGGCCTTGGCGCCCTCGTTCTATTCGCCGCCTACACCTCGGATCTGGACCATTTTGTCGAGCAAGGCCTGATCGCGACGGGTGAGACCATCAACTTCGCTCTGACCAACCCTTATGTGGTGGTCGGCCTGTTGATTGGCGGATTGTTGCCTTATCTCTTCGGGGCCATGGGCATGACCGCGGTCGGCCGGGCGGCCGGCTCGGTCGTTGTCGAGGTGCGCCGGCAGTTCAAGGAGATCGCGGGCATCATGGAAGGCACCGGCAAGCCGGAATACGGCCGCTGTGTCGATCTGCTGACCAAGGCGGCGATCAAGGAGATGATCATTCCGTCGATGCTGCCGGTGCTATCGCCAATCGTGCTGTACTTCGTGATCCTGTGGATCGCCGGGCAGGCAGCGGCGCTGGCCGCCGTCGGGGCGATGCTGTTGGGCGTTATCGTCAACGGCCTGTTCGTGGCTGTCTCGATGACCGCCGGCGGCGGGGCCTGGGACAATGCCAAGAAGTACATCGAGGACG
>JAJFGP010000026.1 GCA_021776055.1 Kiloniellaceae bacterium | reverse complement strand
TGGCGGTGCCGTGGAAATACGGTTTCAAGTCGGTGAAAAGTATCGTGACCTTCGAGTTCACCGACCAGCGACCGCGCACGTTCTGGGAGGAGATTCAGGCCAGCGAGTACGGATTCTGGGCCAACGTAAACCCGAACGTGCCGCATCCCCGTTGGAGCCAGGCCAGCGAGCGTGTCTTGGGTCAGGATCAGCGGCTGGAAACGCAACTTTATAACGGCTACGGCGAATTTGTCGCCGATCTCTATGCCGGTTTGGAGGGCGAAAAACTCTTTATGTAAGGCGGCGTTGGGCCGGGACTGTGGTCCATAAGAAAAATGCCGGACCTCGAAGGTCCGGCAAGTTTAACAGGGAGGCTTCACGTCTGGGAGACGTGGATTCGGCGCAAAGAACAAGCGTTCCGCAGCCGAATCAAAATGCTGCAATGCAGCACCAGACTATTAGATAGGTGATTCGCCAGAATTTGCCAGTCAAAAAACGACAGGGAAGATATGCGTTTTCTGCATGCCTTGTCCGGTCCCCGCGTCATCAATGCGGTCTGGATTCAATCTTAGAAGCAGGCTTCCGCCACTTTGCGTAGCAAGAAGTCTCTGAAAACCTGGATTCTTTTCGAGGTGCGCAACTCTTCCGGATAGACGAAATAGGCGTCGAACTGGGGTCCCTCCAGGTCTGGTAGGACCTGCACCAGATCGTCGTGGCCCTGGCCCATATACGCGGGCATAGCCCCGAGCCCAGCCCCGGACTGCACCGCCCGCATGATTGCATAGACGTTATTCACAGTCATTGACGGCCGCCGTAGCTTCCCCGACTCACGGCCGATCCGGAGCAGCCAGTTGACGTCCGGCACCGGTGGCCGGATGTCCTCGCCATAGACGATGATGCGATGAGCGTCGAGATCGTTGGCGTTTTTCGGCTTTCCGTGTTTCTCGATATAGCTGGGCGCGGCGAAAATGTTCATGTGCACGGTCAGCAGATGCCGCTGAATCAAGTCCGCTTGCCGCGGCGGGGAGAGCCGTACGGCTACATCCGCCTCGCGCATCGACAGATCCAATTCCTGATCCGTGAGCAGCAAGTTCACCTCGATCTCCGGATAGAGGTCCATGAATTCGTGCATGCGTGGGGTCAACCACGTGGAGCCGAAAGCAACCGTCGTGGTCACCTTGAGCGACCCGACCGGACGCTCCTTGCTTTCGCTCAACTGTGCCGCCGTCATGGCCAGCTTGCCGAACACTTCATGCGCCGTGCGGTACAGCAACTCGCCCTGTTCGGTTAGAATCAGGCCGCGGGCATGGCGATGAAACAGCGGTACCTTCAGACTATTTTCCAGAGCGCTGATTTGCCGGCTGACGGCCGATTGACTGAGATTGAGCATCTCACCCGCGTGGGTGAAGCTGCCGGCCTCTGCGACGGCATGAAAGATACGTAGCTTGTCCCAGTCCATGATGCCGGCGGCCAAGGCGCGGCCTTGCGGGACGGCGGACGTATCCTGTAGGCCGATGTCTTTTTGATCCGGGGGCGGCATGTTTCGGCGATCCCCTATTGTGCCGCCTGGGCGTCGGCGGACTCCTGTCCGGCCAGGAAACGCTCCGCCTCCAGGGCCGCCATGCAGCCCATGCCGGCAGCCGTGACCGCCTGACGGAAGACCTTGTCCTTGACATCGCCCGCGGCGAAGACGCCGGGCACGTTGGTCGCCGTCGAGTCGGGGCGGGTGCGGATGTACCCTTCCTCGTCCATGTCGATCTGTCCGGCAAAAAGTTTGGTTGCCGGGTCGTGGCCGATGGCGACGAACAAGCCATCCACAGGCAATTCACGGGCGGCACCAGTCTTGGCGTTCTTCAGGCGCAGCCCGGTCACGCCCGGCGGCTGATCCGAACCGGTGACCTCCTCGACCACGTGGTCCCAGATGACCTCGATCTTGGGATGCTTGAACAACCGATCCTGCAGGATCTTTTCGGCGCGTAAGGAGTCGCGGCGGTGAACGAGCGTTACCTTGCTGGCGAAGTTGGTCAGGAATAGAGATTCCTCGACCGCGCTATTGCCACCGCCGGCGACCGCCACCGGTTTGTCGCGGAAGAAAAAGCCATCGCAGGTCGCACAGGCCGAAACGCCGAAGCCGCGGTACTTGGTCTCACTTTCCAAGCCTAGCCAGCGCGCCTGGGCGCCCGTGGCGATGACCAGGGTATCGCCGCTATAGACGGTTCCGGAATCGCCGGTACAGAGGAACGGCCGTTGGTGCACATCGACGGAGACAATTGTATCGGTGACAATGTCCGTGCCGACGTGCTCGGCTTGCGCCTGCATCTGCTCCATCAGCCACGGGCCCTGCACTGCCTCGGCGAAACCGGGGTAGTTCTCCACATCGGTAGTAATCGACAGCTGCCCGCCCGGCTGGATACCCTGAATGATCCGCGGCGCCAGATTCGCCCGGGCGGCGTAGATCGCGGCCGTATAGCCCGCCGGCCCAGAGCCGAGAATAAGAACCTTACTGTGCTGCGTAGTCGACATGTCGGGACCAGTCCGATTCGGCGAAAATCGCCGCAATGAGGTATCAAACAGAGATAGCGATTAGGCGCCCTAGGTGCAAGCCGGGCTAAAACCCGAACATGTGATCGAGGCTAAAGGCCGTCTCGCCGTGGGTCAGGCCGTGATAACCGAATAGGCGGCAGGTTTGATCGCGGATCAGTACGTATCCGGCCTCGCCGGCGGCGGTTAGCTCGGATGGGTCGAACATCTCCGAGGTGCGCCAGAGCAGGGAGCCGCCGCAGGGGATTTCCACGTCTCGCGCGGCCACCTCGGCGCCAGTCCGGTCGTGTAGGACCAGCCGCGTCTGGCTTTGCGCGTGCCAGGGTGTGGAAGCCGCATAGATCAGGTGGCATAGGGTATCGGCGGCAGGGGCAGTCCCGAGCCGCAGGAACAGACGCGTGCTCAAGCCGGGCGCCCGGCCGGCGTAGGATTGCGGCTCGCCACGATAGGTCAGCACCGTGTTGAACATATGCGCGCCAAAGCTGGTTTCGGCGACGTGGCCCGAGTTCCGATCCTCATACCGGAACAGGCCGTGCAGCCAGCCGTCCGCCTCACCACCGTCGGCGAAATCGTAGACCAACTCCATATGGCCCCAATCACCGTTGCTGGTGCCTTCCGCCATCAGTCCGCTGACATCCATGACCTTGGCGTGATCGCGGCGCAAGCAGCCGAAGTGCTTGGCCGCGACCTCGCGACCCTTGGCGTCGTAGACAAGGACCTTGACCGGCAACGTCTCCTGCGTGGTGGCCATGGGGGTGGGCATGACGATCGAGCGAAAGCGCCCGGCCGGCAATACGGGGGCGGGCAGGATGTATCCCTTGCCCATGAGGTTGCCCATGTCGGGAAGGCGCGGATCAGGGCTTAGATCGCTGCGCTCCACATTGGCATGGGCGATGCGGCTGCGCCCGTTTTTGGCAAAGACCTCATAGCGCGGCCGGACGAAATGCTTGCCAGCTTGGACCTCGATCTGCTGCGGCCAACGCACAGTCGGTAAAAGCGATTTTGTATCCAGGGCATGCACGCCAAAGGATGGAATTTCGTGCTGCAGCCAAGCCACGTCGGTCGTGCCCATGACATTGAGGCCGACGCTGCCGGCGGGAATGGGGGTTGGATGGCTGTTCTGCACCCATAGGACGACACGCTCATCCTCCTTCGGGGCCGGTAGGCCGGCATAACACTCCGCCGGCCAAGCGTTGGCGTCGTGGGTGCACGACAGCGAATTGGCATCGTCGCCATAGGTATCGAGTGCGTATTTCACCACGTCGTGCCCGGCGACCCCCAAAACGTGCAGGAAGATATGGCCGGTGAATTCGTCCAGGCCGAAGCGGCGACGCACCTCGGCGCTATCGATAACGATGGTTCCACCCGCGGGTGGCAGGGCCTCCCGCCACTCGGCGAGGGTAACGCCCGTATCATCCATCAAGTCGCACCACATCTCCGGCGCCTTGGCGCCATAGCCCGACCAGTAATTGGCGGTGACCAGGCGCGTGTGCTGACCGCCGGCATCGCGGAAGAGAGCCAGGTTGGTGGCGAAGTTCAGGCTGTTGAGATAGTGCCGCCGGTCGGTGAGCATATCGGTGTCGATACGGATGTCATCCAGGCTGATGGTCTCGGCCCCGGCCGGGATCAGATGGCCGATATGGTCGATCAGCCGCTCGGCATCGAAGGCCGCGACCAGTATGCGCCGGGCCGCTGAGTCCTTCAGGCCGGTCACCGGCTGAGTCGGTTGCCCTAGAACAGTCGTGCCTAGATCGCCGACGTCCTGCACGAACACACCGGCGAGATCGAGGCCCGAGAGATCATAGATCTCGGCCAGGGCCCGGGCGAAACCATAGGGGTCGTAGACCGCGACCGGCCCGTCGGACAGGCGGCGCAAAAGTGCCGGCATCCGGCGCGCTGCCAAGGGATGGCCGATCGCCTTGAAGAAAGCGTTGCCGCCCTTGACGTTGGAAAAGGTTTCGATGCGCAGGGCCATGCTCTAGTGCTCTTCGCGCCGTGGGCGGGTGAAGCGCAGCAGGCGCTTGCCCCAGGCCGAGATGGAGTGACGCGCCAGTTCACGCTTCAGCACGGCCGAGTCCGTAAGCCAGTTGAGCTGCACCGACTGCCGTTGGCCGACGAAGGGTTTGTGTCCATGGTAGGCGTTTTCCGTGCAGCGAAAGGCGAGCAACGTTCCCTGTTCGGGGGTCACCTCGAGAGCGTAATTCGAAATGTCGTCAGGCCCACGCAACAAGCGCAAACGACCGCCTTCGGCATCCCAATCATCGTTCAGATAGATGAGCGCGGTAATCAGTTTTGTATGCGAGTCCGTATGAATGCGTCCGTCTTTGGCGCGGGACTGGCCACGCAAGGTCACCATGGTCGGGCGGTCGCGCAAATCGATGGAGAATTTTTCCGCGAATGCCTGCGTGACCGCCGGTCCCTGTAGCTCATCCAGGAAGGCGGTGAAGCTCGGATCGCACGCAAGCGTCGAGGCGGGAAAGCTGCCACCCCGGTCGATTCGAGGGAAGGCCGCTTTGATTGCAGTACAAGCTTCGGGGCGCACGAAGCCGCGCACCATCAGATGATCGAAGGGATCGTGATGCAGGTCGGTTGCGGCGAAACGTGCCAGATCCAAGTGCGCCGATGGCGGCACGGGATTGGATGCGCCGGTGTGTGCTGCGCCCGTCTGCAAAAGATTTGTGTCCTTGTTCTGAGACCTAGATTTAGCCCCTGGCGAACGAAAGATCAATCGAGCCTAGCTGTCGCAGCCACCGTTTGATCTTCCTGTCGCGCAGCCAGGTGCCGGCGAATTTCGTCCGCCGCGCGTTGCGTGTCGTTCAGGGGAGAGTAGGTCCATTGGGCAAGCGTGCCGGCAAAGGGTCGGGTGATGCCCTCGGTGCGCATGGTTTCGTGGAAGCGTCGGAATTTCGCTGAACCACCGTCCAGATCGACCGTAAACACAGGCTTGCCGGTGGTCGCGGCCTCGGAGACCATGTTTACCGAATCGCTGGTGACGATGATGCTATCGGCCATGGCGAGGAACGCATAGTAGGGGTTCTCGCCGGTCCCGTCCCATATCTCCGCGCTCAAACCCGCGAGTGTCTGGCGCAGGATGGCGACGTTGGACTCGCCCGTCCGCCGCGACGGAGTGACCATGAGCCCGGCGCCCTCGCGGCGTGCCAAATCGGCCAGTTGTGACGCTAGGCGTTGCGTCGCCGCCGCGGTCAGGCTGTGGACCTTGCTATTGCCACCGATCAAGACCGCCACACGCGGGTGCGGCAGATGCGCGTAGCCGGCGCCGAACTGAGCTACGGCAGTGGCCAAACGTGATTCGGTAACCAGGTTCAGGCCGCCGGTGGTGACAACCACATTGGGACCGCTGAGCCGGTCGTGGCGCGGGGCGACCACCACGTCGAAGTTGGTCGGGTCGACGGCTGGGTTCTGTACCTGAACGGTGAAGGTGCGCCCGCCGCTCTGCCGTCGCATGGCGATCGATAGGGCAACCGTCTGCCGGCCGCTGGCGATCAACAAGTCGGGCCACGGCGGATCGAGGGAATCGGCGGCCGGGTCAATGCGGACAAGAGGGTCGCTGATCAGCAGGGGCGGCAGCCAGCGCCAGGGCCAGCGCACGGTGATTCGCTTGACGACGGGATCGAAGCCCAGCGCCTCGGCCAGGCCCCGGCACTGCACTTCCATGCCCGCCTTGCCGTCGCTGACGATCCAGCAGACTCGCGCCGGTGCACTGGTCGAATCGTTCATGGGCGCGGACTATTGCCTCTCATTGCTGGGCTGGCAAGGGTGGCCACTAGACTTGGCGGCGGCGTGCTAGCCGGGTAATATAGTTGCGCGGGGTTACCAAAGATACAGCCGAACGTTTCCGGAGGAATCGGCATGCGGCGCGTGAAACTTGATCGGATAGACCTGCGTATTCTGCGTGATTTGCAGGAGGACGGGCGCATGACCAACGTCGAACTGGCGCGCCGCGCCGGTATCTCGGCGCCGCCATGCTTGCGCCGTGTCCGGGCTCTTGAGGAAGCTGGCTACATCCGTCGGTATCACGCCGAGCTTGATCCTGAATCCCTTGGCTACGACATTCTATTTTTTGCTCTGGTCGGATTGGATAGCCAGTCGGAAAGCGTGCTCACCGCCTTCGAGAAGATGGTCGGCGATTGGGCCGAGGTGCGAGAATGCCACATGGTGCGCGGACCCAGCGATTTTGTCCTCAAGATCGTCGCGCGCAACACGGCGCATGAGAATGACCTGACGAAGAAACTCACCTCGGCGCCGCATGTGGCGACGGTGCATACCATTCAGGCGATTAGGACAGCGAAAATCCTACCCGGTGTTCCGATCGAGGAGCGCGCGGCCGTTCCGGACACCGCCGAGGACTAGACGAACTTCACCCGGCGGATTTCGTAGCCTTTCTCGCCCTTCGGTGTGTGCACCTCGACCGAATCGCCGGTGCTTTTGCCGATGAGAGCTCGGGCCAAGGGCGCCGTGATCGCCAGGCGGCCTTGTTTGACATCCGCCTCATCCTCACCGACCAGTTGGTAGGTGAGCTTTTCGTCGGTGTCTTCGTCGATCAGATTCACCGTGGCGCCGAACATGACCGTCTTGCCGGACAGCTTCGAGACATCGATGACCTCGGCGCGGGAGACTTTTTCTTCCAACTCGCCGACCCGGCCCTCGATAAAGCTCTGTCGGTCGCGGGCCGCGTGGTATTCCGCGTTTTCCGATAGATCGCCATGCTCGCGCGCTTCGGCGATCGCACGGATGACCTCGGGGCGCGCCGTATTCTTCAGATGGCGCAATTCTTCTTCTAGTCGGGCCAGTCCTTCGGCCGTCATGGGAATTTTGTCACTCATAAGCGATTATCCAACGCCAATATTCTCGTGAAAGTCGTACAAAGACCACCGTACCCAACCACCCCCTGCGGCGGGTCAGCTTAAAAGGAGCCCCTAAAATAGGACTGGAGCGGGGCGACTTCAAGCTGTCCTGCTTTGAGAGCCGCAATTGCCTGTACGGCGGCCTTGGCGCCAGCGACGGTCGTATAGTACGGAATCCCGTTCACCAGGGCCGCGCGGCGCAGTGCATAACTATCGGCGATGCCCTTGGCACCCTCTGTGGTGTTGAACAAAAGCTGAACACGGTTGGAGATCATCGCGTCGACGATATGCGGCCGGCCCTCGCGAACTTTCTTGATCGGCTCCACCGTCAGGCCGTGCTGGCTAAGGAATGCGGCGGTGCCGTTGGTCGCGATCAGGGCAAAGCCCATCTCGACCAGGGCCTTGCCAAGCGGCACCATGGCCGCCTTGTCCGGGTCTTTCACCGATATGAAGACGTTCCCCTGGTGCGGCAAAACCACGCCGGCACCGATCTGTGCCTTCAGGAAGGCGCGGGCAAAATCGGTGTCCAGGCCCATGACCTCGCCGGTCGAGCGCATTTCCGGGCCGAGCATCACATCGACGCCGGGAAAGCGGGCAAAGGGGAAGACCGTTTCCTTGACCGCGACGTGATCGTGCTGTGGCGGCGCTAGATCGAAATCAGCCAGCCGGGCTCCGGCCATGACCCGTGCCGCGATCTTGGCGATCGGTACGCCGGTCGCCTTGGCGACAAAGGGCACCGTCCGGCTGGCGCGCGGATTGACCTCGAGGACATAGACCTCGCCGTTCTGGACCGCGAATTGGACATTGATCAGGCCGATCACGCCCAGTT
This sequence comes from Kiloniellaceae bacterium, assembly GCA_021776055.1. Lineage (GTDB taxonomy): Bacteria > Pseudomonadota > Alphaproteobacteria > Kiloniellales > J153 > JAJFGI01. The sequence continues at coordinate 398 of JAJFGP010000026.1, read as the reverse complement.
CTTTCGCCATTACCGCCGTCTGTCGGCCGATCTCGGCAAGGCAATCCGGTGAAAGAGAATGGGGCGGCAGGGCGCAAGCCGAGTCGCCGGAATGAATGCCGGCCTCCTCGATGTGCTCCATGATGCCGGCGATGTGGACCTTTTCGCCGTCGCAGATGGCATCCACGTCCACTTCGATGGCATCGCGCAGGTAACTATCGATGAGCACGGGATTGCGGCCCGAAACCTTGACCGCCGAATCGATGTAGCGGTCAAGAGCCGGCATTTCGTGGACGATCTCCATCGCCCGCCCACCCAGGACATAGGACGGCCGGATGAGAACCGGGAAACCGATGCGCTCGGCCACCGCACGTGCCTCTTCCGCGGAAGTGGCGGTGCCGTTCTCCGGCTGCTTTAGG
>JAJFGP010000025.1 GCA_021776055.1 Kiloniellaceae bacterium | reverse complement strand
GGGTTTGGCGCGATGGCCATGAGTCCGGCGGAAATTGAGAGCTTGATCAAGGCAGCCATACCGGACGCCCAGGTCAATATCGAGGATTTGCGCGGTGACGGCGACCACTATGCGGCCTATGTTGTCTCCACGGCCTTCGCGGGTAAAACTCGGGTGCAGCAGCACCAGATGGTCTACGAGGCGCTGCGCGGGCGCATGGGCAACGAATTGCATGCCCTGGCGCTGCAAACGTCATTGCCGCCCGACGCGTGAGCTTATTGAATACGAAACCCAAGGAACTAGAACATGGATAGTCACGTTACGGAACGCATCCGCCAAGAGGTCCAGAGCAACGATGTCGTCCTTTTCATGAAGGGCACGCCGGTGTTCCCGCAGTGCGGTTTTTCCGCGGCGGTGGTCCAGGTACTCTCGCACCTTGGCGTAAAGTTCAATGGTATCGACGTCTTGCAAGACCCCGGTCTGCGCCAGGGCGTCAAGGACTTCAGCAATTGGCCGACCGTCCCGCAGCTCTACGTAAAAGGCGAGTTTGTCGGCGGCTGCGACATCGTCCGGGAGATGTTCCAGACCGGCGAGCTTCAGACTTTGTTGCAAGAAAAAGGCATTCAGGCGCAGCCGGCGGCGTAAGCTATAGAGCGCCGCGCACTTACAGGATTTTTTTGCATTTGATGTCGTTGCCGGGCTTGACCCGGCAACCCATGGTGCAGCGTCGCAATGGATGCTCGTGTCAAGCACGAGCATGACGATTTGTGTTTAGCGCGAGTAGAACTCGATGACCAGGTTCGGTTCCATCTTCACCGGATAGGGCACATCCTCGTGCTTCGGCGCGCGCAGGTAGCGGGCCTTCATATCCTTGTGATCGACCTGGATGTAATCGGGCACATCGCGCTCCGGCGATTCGACACCCTCCAGCACCAAGGCCATCTCGCGGCTTTTCGCGCGAATCTGAATCTCGTCGCCATCCTTGACCTGATAGGACGGGATGTTGACCCGCTTGCCGTTGACCATGATGTGGCCGTGGTTCACGAACTGTCGGGCGGCGAAGACGGTCGGCACAAACTTGGCCCGGTAGACCACCGCGTCCAGGCGCCGCTCCAGCAAGGCAATCAGGTTCTCGCCGCTATCGCCGCGGCGGCGTGAGGCTTCCTGGTAATAGCGCCGGAACTGCCGCTCGCCAATGCTGCCGTAGTAGCCCTTCAGCTTCTGCTTGGCCTGCAGCTGAATGCCGAAATCGGTCGGCTTGCGGCGCCGCTGGCCATGCTGCCCCGGGGGGTATTCGCGCTTGTTGACCGGGCTTTTCGGCCGGCCCCAGAGATTGACCCCGAGGCGGCGGTTGATCTTGTACTTGGACTGCTCACGCTTCGACATTGTCGCGCGTCTCCTTTTGCTTGACGCTTTTGTCCCGGTAGTCCCATCCGGCTCCCAGGGATACTCTGGCGGCCAGCAGGCGGGGTTGGGGGACGTGCCCTCAACCCGCATTCCCGGGAATGTGGGGCGGACTATACGAATAGCGGACCGGATGTCAAACCAGCCGGAAACAGGGCCGAGTGCCTACCTCCTGCCCGACGGGCCGCCACCGCGATCTCTATGGGGCTTTATCATCGATCCTCGGTATTAGTTGTGTGGTGGAATTCTTGAACTTTCAGCGATGAACTGTGCAGAAACCCTTGTTGCAGGCTCAGCACCAAAGGCAGCGAATATTAATCGCTCGTGCTATCCAACTCGTACAAATAAGACAAAATCGCTTCAATTTCGGGATCGGAGAGTTGAAAATTCGGCATTGGAGTGCTCGGCTTGATGGAGCGAGGGTCCTGCAACCATAGTCGCAACGAGACCGGATCTAGACGGTCCGTAACGCCGCCCAGATTAGGACCTTTCGCTCGTCCCTCTCCGCCAATCAAATGGCATTTCCGACACGCGTATTTCGCGATGACAGACTGACCTGCACTAACCGAATCTGTGAGATCGACCGGCTTCATGTAATTAAGCCACCAACGTGGCGGGGAGAGCCATAACCAAATGCCGATTGCCGCGGTTCCTACAACCAGCATCAGAACGATCCGCGATCGGGACATACAGATCTCCTGTGTCTGAATCTGGGCGATTACATGCCCTTCTAGCTAGACCAGCTCCCGCATTCAGGCGCAAGAAGATTTGCGAAAGCGGCCATCTTCTCGGCGCGATGTCCGAGCCGCATTAAACCCGGTCGTTCGCCGGGGTCGTGACGCTTGACCGATGTAGACCCGTGCGCGGACATCCCTGTCCGTAATACCGGTCAACGAGTCCATGACCTATTCCGCCGCCCGCCGCCGCAGGAGGTGAATGGCGGTGAAGGTCATGACGACGTCGCCGGTTTGGATTTTGACCTCGTAATCCATGTGCAGAATGCCCCGGTCGGGTTGGGACTTCGAGGCGCGCGTGCTCTTAACCGCGCCCTCGACCTTCAGGGTATCGCCGGGGCGCACTGGCTTTAGCCAGCGTAGCTCATCAAACCCAGGGGAGCCGAGGGAACACTGCTTGATCACATCGGCGTCGTAGAAGGCTCGGAAGGCCAGTGACAGCGTGTGGAAACCGCTGGCAATCAAGCCGGCAAAGGGGGTGTCGGCGGCGGCTTCCTTGTCGATATGAAACGGCTGCGGATCGTAGAGCAGGGCAAAGTCGAGAATCTGGCTCTCGCTTACCGTTATGCCCCGGCTGGCAAATCGGTCGCCAACCTGAAAGTCATCGAAATATCGGTCGCTCATCCCGCCCCTCTTTCCCATTCGCTATCGTTGGGGGCGAGTATGCCGCGAGGATCAACCGGTGGGCAAACCCGCAACGCCTGCAAATTCGCAACGCATATAACGCACGTCGTCCACCGGATTTTCGTAGGTGGCCGGGATCTCGCCGAACCCCAGGCTCTCGTATAGCGCCCGCGCCGCCGTCATGTGGCCCAGGGTATCGAGACACATGGCTTTGTAGCCGGCGTCGCGAGCCACCGCGACGCACGTCTCGGCCAAACGCCGGCCTAGGCCAAGACCCCGGAACTCGTCGCGGACCCAAAGCCGTTTCATCTCGCAGACGCCATCCTCCAATGGTCGGAAGGCGATAGTACCGGCCACCTTGCCATCGACACGGGCCAGCCACAGGCCACCGCCCGGCGCCGCGTATTTACCCGGCAGGCCAGCCAACTCCGTGTCGAAATCCTGGAGGCAAAAATCGACCTGCAGCCACTCCGCATATTCACGAAATAATGTGCGCACGATCTCCATGTCATGCTCTTCGTCGGCGCGGGCCAGCACGATGCGATGCCTAGACACGGATGCGGCCTTCCAGATAGGGCGCCACCCGGCCGGTGAGCAGCACGCGGTCGCCGCGCAATTCGACCGCCAGTTCGCCGCCCCGGCGCGAGATTTGCCGTGCCGCCATGTGTGTCTTGCCCAAGCGCTGCACCCAATACGGTGCCAAGATGGTATGCGCCGAACCGGTCACCGGGTCCTCCGGAATGCCGGCGGCTGGGGCAAAAAAGCGGGAGACAAAATCGCCCGTATTTCCCGGCGCGGTCACAATGATCTCTCCTTTTTCGAGCGCCGCCACCTTGGCGAAGTCGGGTGATATGTTAGCGATCTGTGCCTGGTCCGAAAAGACCGCCATCATGTACATAGACCGCCACAGCTCGACGGGCTCGGCACCCAAGGCCGCCGTCACGTCCGCGCTAGCGTCCACACGCTCCGGCGGTTGGGCCGGCAGGTCGAGACAATAGTTTTCGCCATCGCGGGTGACGACCAATTGGCCACTGCGCGTGTGGAAGCGGGCTTCGCGCCGCTCCGGCTCCAGGTAATTGATGATCACATAGGCGCTGCCCAGGGTGGCATGACCGCACATCTCCGCCTCGACTGTCGGGGTGAACCAGCGCAGGTCGAACTCGTCGCCCCGGCGCACGAAGAAAGCGGTTTCCGCCAAATTGTTCTCGGCGGCAATCGCCTGCATGACATCGTCCGGCAGCCACGCCTCCAACGGGCAGACCGCCGCCGGATTACCGGCAAACACCTCCGATGCGAACGCATCGACCTGATAAATCGGGATTTCCATGTCTAAATTCTCCTCTTTAGCTACCGGCCCAGACCCACAGGATTGCGGTCAAGCCCACCAAGCCCGCCATCGCCAATGCCAAAGCCGGGCGCAATAATTCGGCTTCCTTGCCGACTTGCCCCGTCACCGCCGCGGCCAGCACCACCCGTCCGGGCGAGGCCAGGGTTGCATTGGCCCCCGCGGCGTTCTGCGCTGCCGCGACAAGATCCGCAGGCAACCCCAGGCGCGCGCCGACGGCGCTTTGGAATTGCGCGAACATGGCGTTCGATCCAGCATTGCTGGCCGTCAGGAAGCCCCCCAAACCGCCAACAGCGGGCAGCAGCACGACGTAAAGTCCGCCAGCGCCATCGGCGACCGCCGTCGCCAAGGCCGCCGTCATACCGGCGGCCGACATGACCTGCGAAAAACACAGAAAACCGGCAACCGCCAGAGTCGCAACCAGCCATTGTCGAAGCGCACCGCCAATCGCCGCCAACGATCGATCGGCGGTCAGGCCAAGGATCGGAATCGCCGCGGCCGCTGTTAGAACTAACCAGAAGCCAGGATGATAGAGAACCGGTAAGCGGAACCCGGCGGCGGGGTGATTCAACACCGCCGCCTCCCCCAGCCATTCAGCTAGAGGCGTGATGATGCGTGTCAGCAAAAGCAAAGCGAGCAGAATTGCCAGCGGACTTAGCGCCCGCGCGACCGCCCTTGGATGGTCCTGTTCTGACGCGGCCCGGGACACCAGACGATTGACCAGCAAGCCGGCAGCGATAACGGCCAACCCGCCGATCATGCCGGCCACCTCAATCCCCAGCAGGTGGCTGCCACCGGCCAAGCTGGCCGCCAAAATAGCCGCATAGGCCAGGAGTTCCGGCAAGCGCCTCCAGAGAGCCACCGGCCCGCCGGTCAGCCACAGGGCCGTGCCGCCGCAAAGCAGCATCAGGGGCACGCTCAGCAGCGCCGCCAGCACACCCATGCGCGGCGCAGCGATGCCGGTTAGATCGGCACCCAACGTGGTTCCGATCCCCAATGCCCCCCAGGTCACCGCGCATTGTCCGGTAAGCGCCAGAAGCGCCGCCTGCCGAGGCTTGTAGCCCAAGGCCGCGAACAGCGGCGCCGCGACGACGATGCCAATACCAAAGCCGGTCGCCGACTCAAGGAAGACCGAGAGGCCGAGCACCATCAACAAGGCCCGCCGCCCCGGGTCGGGAACGGCCCGCGCTGCCGCAGCCGCGATGGCATCCAGTGCTTGCCCCTCGCGCAGAACCGCATAAAGCAGCATGCCGCCAAGCAACACGTAGGCGACCGAGACCGTCGTCAGTGCCCCGCCGATCACCGCCTGGCTCAGATCGTCGGCCGGCAGACGAAAGGCCGGTGCCATCGAAGCAACCACCAGGGCCACCACCAGGCCGGCCGCACCGGCCCGCAAGGCCGATTGCCGCAGCACCAACAGCAAGGCAACGGACGTCAGTATCGGCGCGGCGGCCAAAAGCGCGATCATCGAGGTGGCCATCGGGTACCCGGTCTCAGGCGCGCCAGAACGGTTTGGCTGCCTCGCGCCAAGCGTCGGCGCGCGTGAGGCCGATGTCGGCAAGCATTCGCTGGTCCAGAGACGCCAGCGCGTAACGTTGGGTCGCTCGCTCCTGCCAGATGAACAGAAGGTCGACGGTGCCTTTCGCGACCGACTCCAGGCTGCCAACAAACAGGGTCCCGCCCAACGTCAGCAGAAGCTTTGATCTAATTGTATGCATTTAATTCCTCGCATAGGCCAAATGGCCCCCTATATTGTCACCCTTCTAAATCTATCTCTTGCCTTTATTAGGGGTCAATGCGATTATTGTCACCATGACAACTTGGCAACCCGACCTCGCGAGCCAATCCGGCCCCCGCTATGTCGCCATCGCCGACGCCCTGTCCGCGGACATCGCCGCGGGCTCTCTGATGGCCGGTGAACGCTTGCCGACGCACCGCGACCTGGCCTGGCGCCTGGGCGTTACCGTGGGCACGGTCAGCCGCGCCTATGCCGAGGCCGGGCGGCGCGGCCTGGTCAGCGGCGAAGTTGGCCGCGGCACCTATGTGCGCACCGTGGTTCCGGCGGTCACCTTGGCCATGGCCGGACCAGCGGCGATCGAAGACACCTTCATCGATATGACCTTGAATTTCCCGGCCGCCGGCAGCGAAGCGGCCGCCATAGGCCCTACCTTGCAAGAGATGGCTGCCGACCCGGCAATGGCGGGACTCCTGCGATACCATCCAAATGGCGGGTTGGCGGAGCACCGCGCCACAGGCGCCGAGTGGTTGGCGCGCTGCGGCGTCCCAACAACCCCAGAGCGCGTCCTGGTCACGGCCGGGGCGCAACATGGCGTGATCGTTGTGCTGGCCTCGCTGACCCGGCCGGGCGATCGTATTCTGACCGAAGACGTGACCTATCCGGGCATCCAATTGGCGGCCCGGCTGTTGGGCCTGCACCTCGATCCCCTGCCCCTTGACGAACATGGTCTGCAGCCGGAGGCCCTGGAGGCCGCCTGCCGGCGCGGTAGCTACCGCGCGCTCTACTGCATCCCGACCCTACAGAACCCAACCACGGTGACCATGCCGGCGGAGCGGCGACAGGCTATCGTCGACATCGCCCGCCGCCACAATTTACCTGTTCTGGAGGACGACATCTTCCGCCGCCTGGCGCCGGAGGCACCCCCGCCGCTGTGCGCGCTGGCCCCGGATTTGGTCTACTACGTCACGGGATTATCGAAGACGACGGCGCCAGGATTGCGGGTCGGATTTGCCGCCGTTCCCGCTATCGCCGTGGACCGCGTGGCTAGTGCTATCCGCACCACCTGCTGGATTGCGCCGCCTATCGCGGTTGAAATCGCCTGTCGCTGGATTCGCGACGGCTCGGCCGAGCGGATACTTCATGATCTACGCCGCGAAGCGGCTTGGCGGCGGGAGCGAACGTTGAAGGCCCTCGACCGCTGGGACATGAACTGCGCCCCCGGCGCCTTGCATATATGGCTGCATCTGCCCGAGCCGTGGCGCTCCACGGATTTCACCGCCGAGGCCAAGCGGCGCGGCTTGGGCGTAACCCCGGCCGAAGCATTCTCGGTCGGCCGCCGCGCACCCTCGCATGCCATCCGTGCCTGCTTCGGTCCGCTGCTAAGCCGCCCCGTGCTGGACAAGGCGTTGGGGATTCTCGCCGAGATGCTGGAGGACCGGCCCCTACAGGCCTTCGGATCGATCGTTTAGCGACTTGATTCGAAAATTTCCCCTCCCCCTTGTGGGGGAGGGCTAGGGTGGGGGGAAGCGAGTCCGTGCGTCATACGGCTTGCGTCTTGCTCTTGGGTTGTCCCACCCGGCGCGCGCCATCGGTCATATCTCCCAATACAGCATTGAAACCGAAACAATTGTTGGGTCGGAGTTTTCCGGACAATAGAAAATTATTGTCGCAGCTCGATCCTTGTCTATCCGCGCACCGTATTGCGTATCACGACGTATAAAATCCCATTCCAACAGGAACGATTTTGGAGAAGACACCATTTGCGCTTTGGAGATTCCGCCATCGTACCGAATCTTAAACTTCACAAGGGCGTTGGGTTCAGCATCATCAATTGTAAATCCGACAAATTTTCCGTTGTCACTTGGCTCAATTAGGGTCGTAAAAACAAGCTGTGGCAAATGATAGACAAATCTGCGATCGAACCATTGTCCCCTCTCACTCTCTTCTTTCCCGACCCGGAACAGAGCAAGAATCATATTCAACGCAAACCATATTGGGACGGTCAAAAAAACTGCCGTTCCGGTCGTCCCTATATTCCAAAGCTCAATTTCCAATGCATCTTCGCCCGCCACGAGGGAGGTAAGGAGCAAAAAAATGGGAAGCGAGAGAAGGTGAAGAAATTTCCCCTTATCGAAAATTGGGGCAAAAGTGTCGCGCAGAGCCGCGCGCCACCACAGGCGCACATAGCGCCTTATTTTGAGCACCCGATGTTTCCACATACCTTTGACTCCAACTCGCATGCGGAACTTCGTCCAGGGGATAGTTGCCCCAAATAGACTCAGGCCTTTTTCTTGAGCCCCCTCACCCGGCGCGCTCTCGCGCACCACCCTCTCCCACGCGGGGGAGAGGGTACTAAATGCTAGCGATCTGACCCGCGAAACGGCGACACCGTGTGTCCGTGATTGACCGGCCCGTGCCCACGCCCCAAACCCGGCGCGGTACGAATGGCCTCGTATAGGTAGGCGCGGGCGCGCACCACGGCGGTGTGTAGATCAAGCCCCTGCCCCAATCCTGTGGCGATGGCCGAGGCTAGGGTGCAGCCGGTGCCGTGGGTATGCGGCGTATCAATGCGCGGACTTTCGAAGGTCTCGACCGTATCGCCGGTGGCAAGCACGTCCACGACCGTCGCGCCGCTCAGATGCCCGCCCTTCACCAGTACCGCGTCCGGCCCCATATCGAGCAACCGTTTGGCAGCGCGCACCATGCCGTCCAAATCGCCGATGGTCTCACCACACAGGCGTTCAGCCTCCGGCGTATTGGGGGTAAGCAACGTGGCGCGCGGCAACAACCGCTTAGCCAAGCTTTCGGTCGCCCCGGGATCGAGCAAAGCATCGCCGCTTTGTGCGACCATGACCGGATCGACAACGATGGGAATGGCCGGATCGAGGGAGTCGAGCACCTCGCACACGGCCTCGATCACGGCGGCGGAATGCAGCATCCCGGTCTTCACCGCATCCGCGCCGATATCTTCCAAAACGATCCGCATCTGCTGCTGGATAAAGGCGGGGTCCACGCCAACGACACCGAAGACACCGCGCGTGTTCTGCGCCGTCAATGCAGTGATCGCGGTGGCGGCATAACCACCCAGGGCGGTCACCGACTTGATGTCAGCTTGAATACCGGCGCCCCCGCCGGAATCAGACCCGGCGACGATGAGCACGCGGGCGGGCGCGGGCACTTTCGGCTCCGGCCTAGCGACCGGCGACGTCGGCGATAGTGCCGATGACGCTATCCACCGCGGCACCGACCTGGTGGGCATCCTCGCCCTCGCCCATGACTCGGATCAGCGGCTCGGTCCCGGACTTGCGAACCAGCAACCGGCCGCTGGTGCCCAGCGCGGTCTCCGCCTGAGCGATGGCTTTGCGCACCCGGGCATCCTCCAGGGGCGCACCGCCATTGAAACGAATATTCTTGAGAATTTGCGGCAACGGTTCGAACAGCCGTGTCACGGCGCTGGCCCGCCCGCCGCTTTGCACCAGGACGGCCAGGACCTGTAGAGCAGCGATCAACCCGTCGCCAGTCGTCGTGTAGTCATTGAGTACCACATGGCCGGACTGCTCGCCGCCCACATTGAAGCCACCGTCGCGCATGCGCTCGACCACATAGCGGTCGCCGACCGGCGTGCGCTCCAATGACAGACCGATGCCGTCGAGAAAGTGCTGTAGTCCCAAGTTCGACATTACCGTCCCGACGACACCGCCGCCGGTAAGCCGACCGGCCTCATGCCAGGAGCGGGCAACCAAAGCCATGACCTGATCGCCATCCACCAACCGCCCGTTCTCGTCGGCCAACGCAACCCGATCCGCATCGCCGTCCAGGGCCAAACCTAGATCGGCACCGTGCGTCACCACGGCCTGCTGCATGGCCTCCGGCGTCACCGCACCGCAATCCTCATTGATGTTGAAGCCGTCCGGCGTAACGGCGATGGGCACGACCTCGGCACCCAACTCGTAGAGCACCTTCGGCGCCACGCGATAGGCCGCCCCGTTGGCACAATCCACGGCGATCTTGAGGCCATCCAGGCGCAGACCCTTGGGGAAGGTGTTCTTGACGAACTCAATGTACCGGCCGGCCGCATCGTCCAGGCGCTCGGCCTGGCCCAAATGATCGGGCGCGGCTAGGCCGTCGGCGCCGCCGTTGTCGATGCGCGTCTCGATGGCCCGTTCCATATCGTCGGACAGCTTATAGCCGTCCGGTCCGAATAGCTTGATGCCGTTATCTTGGTATGCGTTGTGCGAGGCCGAGATCATCACCCCAAGATCAGCGCGCAGCGAGCGCGTCAGCATGGCCACCGCCGGTGTCGGCAGCGGCCCGAGTAGCACCACGTCCATGCCCACGGAAATGAATCCGGCGGTCAACGCCGGCTCCAGCATATAGCCGGACAACCGCGTGTCCTTGCCGATAACCACCAGGTGGCGATGATCGCCGCGTTGGAATTGCGCCCCCGCCGCCTTGGCGACCGCCAGGGCGGTCTCCGCGGTAATCGGCTCGCGGTTCGCCGTGCCCCGTATGCCGTCTGTGCCGAAAAGTTTGCGCATGGTCCCCCGACTCAACGCCGTGAGAGGTTAAGAAATTCGGAATTCCGCCTTATAGCAGAACCGGCCGTGGCAAACACGGGCCTCGTCAACGTGCTCGGACTCGGCCAAATCATGGATTTGGGACAAATCGGCTTCCGGCATGACCAATTGAGAAACGATTGGGTCTACCCCTCCGCGATCGCCGTCCAGATTGTCATGGCTTGCCGAGTCTCCGCCACGTCGTGGGCGCGGATGACCTGGGCACCGCGTGCTACCCCCGCCAGCGCCCCGGCCAGCGACCCGGGCAGCCGGGCCTTTGCCGCCTGCGCGCCGGTCAGCCGGCCAATGAAGCTTTTGCGGCTAACGCCGAGGACCACCGCACATCCCAGGCCGTGGAAGACCGCGAGTTGATCGAGGATACGCAGGTTGTGAACCACCGTCTTGCCAAAGCCGATGCCGGGATCGATAGCGATTCGTGCGCGTGGAATGCCCGCCGCCTCGCAGGCGGCCACCCGTACCGCCAGGACGTCGTACACATCCAGGGGCGCATCGTCATAGTGCGGCTCGCGCTGCATGGTCCGCGGCTCGCCCTGCATGTGCATGAGGATAACCGGCGCCTCGCGCCGAGCGGCCAGGGCCAGGCTCTCGGGGTCACCGGCCAACGCCGTCACGTCGTTGATGATCCGGGCGCCCACATCCAGGGCCGCGGCCATGACCGCCGCGCGCCGGCTGTCGATGGAGACCAGGGCGCCGGCCTTGGCCAGCCCCTCGACCACGGGAACGACACGATGCAATTCCTCCTTCGGTGGTACGGGCGCCGCGCCGGGGCGTGTCGATTCGCCACCGACGTCGAGGATCGATGCCCCCGCCTCGTGCATGGCCAATCCATCGGCAATGGCCCGCGCCGGGTCAAAGCGGTCCCCGCCGTCGGAGAAGCTGTCGGGGGTGACGTTGATGACGCCCATGACCTGCGGCTGGCCTAAGTCCAGGCTGGCAAAGGGAGGCCGCGGGGTGCTCAGCCGGTGCAACAGGTCCTTGGCGTCGGACGCGAGTCCGAATTCCTCGGCCCAGGCTACGGCCTGCACCGCACCGACGACAGCCCTGGCGCGTTCGCGGATCCCCTCGCGAACGACAGCTTCGCATTGGTGAAATCGCAACGGCCCACCGGCAAGCGGCAAATCATCGGCGGTCGTCACCGCGCCAACCTGAACCAGCGGACGAAGCGTGAGACTGGCGGTCATGGGATATCGCTTTGATTAGTGACGGGCGGATACACGAAAGCCCCGTGCACGCACGGGGCTTCGCGATACTAGAGCATAGACCGACCAGATTGAACCGCCTGCGTTGCGCCCTGGGGCGGCGATCCGCCAGGCGCGCCGCGCAGGCCGATGCGGGACATCGGCCAAGCGACGCAACACAGCGGGCGCCCGCCAGGGCACAACCCGAAGGGCCGGGGCCCTTTGCGGCGCGGCTGCGTCGCGAGGCTTGCCCGTAGTCCCGCTACGCCCAAGCCTTGAGAAACACTGGGCGCCCCGCTCCTGCCCGCGCCACAAATGGCTCCGGCGCAGACGATTCAATCTGGTCGGACTATGCTCTAGGTTTCGTTTGCCAGCGTTTTCGTCAGCCGCCGGGCTGCGGTTCCGGTTCCAGTCCACCCGGTGCGTCCTTACCCTTGCTGGCCTTACCGCTCGGCGGCACGGAGGTCCGGCGGCCGCGCGGGCCTTTGGTATCCGTCGGCTCGCTGCGGTCCACGGTCTCGCCGCGCAAGACCGCCTGAACCTCATCGCCGCTCAACGTCTCGTATTCGAGCAGGCCCTTGGCCACGGCGTGCAGATCATCCATATGCTCGGTCAGAACGTCGCGCGCCTTCGTTTCCGCTTCGTCGACAATGCGGCGAATTTCCTCATCGATGATTTGCGCCGTCGCCTCGGAGATATGCTGGCTGCGCGCCACCGAATGGCCAAGGAAGACTTCCTCGGTGTTTTCGTTGTAACGTAGCGGCCCGAGCTTCTCGCTCATGCCCCATTCGGTTACCATGGCGCGGGCCAGGTTGGTTGCTTGCTGGATATCGCTGCCGGCTCCGGTGGTCACGTTGTCCGGGCCGTAAATCAACTCCTCGGCGACACGGCCGCCAAACATCATGGCCAGCTTCGCCGTGATCTCCGTTTTCTTGTAACCGTAGCGGTCGCGCTCCGGCAGATTCAAAGTCAGGCCCAAGGCCCGCCCACGCGGGATGATGGTGACCTTGTGCAACGGGTCGTTGCCCGGAACGTTGAGGCCGACCAGGGCGTGACCGGCTTCGTGGTAGGCGGTCAGCGCCTTCTCTTCCTCGGTCATGACCATGGAGCGGCGCTCGGCGCCCATCATGACCTTGTCCTTGGCGAACTCGAAATCCGCCATGGTGACGACCCGCTTGCCGGTGCGCGCCGCGACCAGCGCCGCCTCGTTGACCAGGTTCGCTAGATCGGCGCCGGAGAAGCCGGGCGTACCGCGGGCAATGACCTTGGGCTCTACGTCCGGCGCCAACGGCACCTTGCGCATATGCACCTTGAGGATCTTTTCGCGCCCCAGAATATCCGGGTTCGGCACGGTGATCTGTCGGTCGAAGCGGCCCGGCCGCAGGAGCGCCGGATCCAGAACATCGGGCCGGTTGGTGGCGGCGATCAGGATCACGCCCTCGTTCGCCTCGAAACCGTCCATCTCGACCAGAAGCTGATTCAGCGTCTGCTCGCGCTCGTCGTTGCCGCCGCCCAGGCCAGCGCCCCGATGGCGGCCGACCGCATCGATTTCGTCGATGAAGATGATGCACGGCGCGTTTTTCTTGCCCTGCTCGAACATGTCGCGCACGCGGCTGGCGCCGACGCCGACGAACATCTCGACGAAATCGGAACCGGAAATTGTGAAGAAGGGCACATTGGCCTCGCCGGCGATGGCGCGCGCCAACAGGGTTTTGCCGGTGCCCGGCGGGCCGACCAACAGACAGCCCTTGGGAATCTTGCCGCCCAGGCGTTGGAATTTCTGCGGGTCGCGCAGGAATTCGACCACTTCCTCGAGCTCGTCCTTGGCCTCGTCAACGCCGGCGACGTCGTCAAAGGTCACGCGACCGACTTTTTCCGTCAGCAGGCGCGCCTTGCTCTTACCGAAGCCCATGGCCTTGCCGCCGCCCGACTGCATCTGGCGCATGAAGAATATCCAGACGCCGATGAGCAACAACATCGGGAACCAGGAGATCAGGATCGACAGAAGTGGGCTCACCTCCTCGGGAGGCGCGGCCTCGATGCGCACGCCGTTCTGGCGCAGACGATCGACCAAAGTCGGGTCTTCGGGCGTGAATGTCCGGAACTGCCGGCCATCGCGGAACTCGCCTTCGATTTCCTGTCCCTGGATCTTAACTTGCGAGATCTGGCCGCCATCGACCTGATCGACGAAATCGGAGAACGCCAGAGGCTGCTGCCGTCCGGTGGTCGCTGTACCTTGGAATAGGTTGAACAGCGCGAAGAGAAGCAGCACGATGACCAGCCAAAGTGCGGCATTGCGGCTGAAATTCAAGTCCCGGTCCCCTTCCTCAGCGCGTCTTGGCCACCCGTCGGCCAGACGCAAATCAAGCCCACTTTCTTGAGCCTCTTGCCTATTAAGATAATGTGCGTTCTCGACTAAGCAACTGTAAAGGACCCGGCAGTTAAAGAAATTCTTGGCAAAAAACTGCCGGTCATCATGGTTAATCTCTTCTTTTTCGACCGCTCGTAGCCCAATTGCGGGACCGAAATCACCCCCAGGCCATCGCGCAAGGCCGGTAATCCATGTCTTGCCGGGGCCGGAATAGCGTTGCCAAGCGCCGGCTCGGCAGCTCGCACTTCCGCCCAACCGGCGGTCCCAAGGGCCCCCACGGTAAGGCCGCCACGGCGCGCCCGGGCGCTCTGGTGCACCCGCAGGGCAAAGCGATGATCCCAGTGCAGAGCCTCACCCGCCCGAACCGAATTCTCGCCAATCCTGGCGGGTTCACGCACGACTAGAATGCGTCCCGAGATTGGCATGAAGCGGCATCCGCCCAGGGTCATGCCACTACTCAACCCGGCTACAACACGCTCATAGAGCCGCTCCAGGCGCTCCAGGCGCGGCGGGTACTCCAGCCCCCCCGCCAGCATGGCGACGCGGGCTAGGGCACGTAGGCCCACCTCTGGGGCGGCAACGGCCATGGGCGCCGGGTCCAGCCAAACGAAGCCCGCCGGATGGACCACGGCCGCCTGCGCCAGGAGCCTCGCCGTAGATTGCTCCAGCGCCGCGCGGGCCCGACCCAGCCGTGCGGCCGTGACGGCCAGACGGCCCGGACTCAGCCCCTCAGCCGCCAGGGTCGGCATAAGCCCACGCATTCGCACCCGCGCATGGGCGGGGTCCTGGTTGCTCGGATCCTCGATCCAGGGCAAGCCGCGACGGCGCAGCGTCGCCTCCAGCCGGGCGCGCGGCAGACCGAGCATCGGGCGCAGCAAGCGCAGCGTTGGTGTCTCGGTGACCGCCGCCATGGCCGCCAAGCCGTCCAGACCACTGCCCCGGCCAAGGCGCAGCAAGAAGGTTTCCGCCTGATCCTCCAGTTGATGACCCAACACCAGGTGCAGGACACCACGGCGGGCACACCAGTCGCCGAGCAGGGCATAGCGGGCACGCCGCGCCGCCGCCTGCACATTGGCGGTCGGCTTGTCGCCGCGCCAGCGCAGAACCTGGTGCGTGAGGCCGAGCGGACGCAGGGTCCGGCCAACCTGTGCCGCTTCGGCGGCCGATGCCCGGCGCAAGCCGTGATCGACGCTCAGCGCTGTCACCGCGCCGCCACGCGCCTGCGCCCACCGGCGCAGCAGCACGGCCAACGCCATGCTGTCGGCACCGCCGGAGACGGCAGCCACCAGGTGTGGTTTCGGTTCGAAGGGTTCGAAGATGCGCATGAGCGCGGCAAACTCAGCCGCGGTTACAGCGCCCGCGCGATCGGTTGCCAACCGGCTCATAGCCCCCTGCTCACGAGCAGCCGAGGCGCTGTTGCTCCTGCTTTGCGCGTTGCACCAGGGTCACCGCGGCGTCTTTGTATCGCTTCAGCAACTCCGAGAGCGTGCCGCAAGCATCCGTCTTATTGCCTAGGGACCCCAAGGACAGACCCAGCTTGAGCAGGTTGTCAGGCGCCTTGGAATTATCCGGATATTCCTGGTACGCCTCGGCGAAGGTGACCGCCGCCTGCTGGAAATTGCCCCGCACGTAATAGGTCTCGCCCAGCCAATACTTGGCATTGCCAGCCAACGGGTCCGTCGGGTGCTGGTCGACAAAGGTCCGCAGCGCCACTTCCGCTTCGCCATAGTTGGCCTGACTCAGCAAACTGAACGCCTGATCATACATTTCCTTCGGCGTGCCGGTGGCGGGCACGGCGGCCTGCTGAGTTCCAGCGGCTGGCGCCGATGTTTGGGCGCCGGCAGCTTGCTGCGCGCGCAGGGCCTGTACCTGTGCCGGATCGACGGTGCCGATCACGCCGGATGTGGCCGTCGCACCTGGCGCTTGGAGGGGCGTACCGGTACCCGCGGCCGGCGGTGTCAAACCCGCTGTGCCTCCCGTCGCCGTCTGGGTTCCAGGTGCGTTCAGAGATCCAGAAGCACCCAAGGTTCCAGGGGCTTGGGCCAAGCCCGGCGTTGCCTGCTCAATGCGCTGCAGTCGCACTTCAAGGTCGGCAGTAAGGCGATCGAGCCGCTCGCTGATCTGGTTGTAGCGAAAGGCCGCCTCCTCAGCCTGACCGGTTAGGGAGCGTAACTGGCTTTCAAATTGCGAGAGGCGCAGCTCGATCCGGGCCAGCGCTGTGTTCCCGCCGCCACCAGAGTCGGCTGGCAGTTCCACCGGCTCCGGCGGCGTCTCCCCGCGGTAAACCTGCCGCTGTAACGTCACCAGTTCTCGTTGCAGCCGGTCGATTCGGTCGACCAGGCCCTGCAGTTGTGAATCTTGCGCCATTGCCGGCGGCATCGTGGCCAGCAGGAGCACCGCGGGCAGAACGACGATCCCTAGAATCGCCCCGATTCGGCCAGAAGAGGTTCGGTCAGAAGAACGGCGAGTCGGCGCAGACATCGTTCACCTTTGGTTGTCGCGCGGCCCCGGAGCAGCGCTGTCGGTAGCTTGCTCGACTGTAATGCCGAAGTTTCTTGGCGGAATTGTGGCACCGCCGAGGCAGTGACAAGGCCCTCTCTCGGTACTATGCCCCCGCCCGACCCTTCGCCCAACAGAACTCGCCGGCCAAACGCCCCCATCCAGCTGGCACGAGCCAGCCGCAGACACGACCTTACCTGGCCCGCAGCGCATCGCCGCGAGCCAGGTTCCGGTCTTTTGACTAACCACCGCCGCGTTTAGTTGACGACGAAAACTCCACGGCGATTCTGCGCCCAGGACTCGTCGTTCGAACCAAGGACCGCCGGGCGCTCCTTGCCGTAGCTGATCGTCGACAGCCGATTCGCGCTAACACCCAGGGCCGCCAGGTAATCGCGCACCGAGTTCGCGCGGCGGTCACCAAGAGCGAGGTTGTACTCGCGCGTGCCACGCTCGTCGGCATGTCCCTCGATCGCCAGGGTCACGGCCGGATAGTTGTTGAGCCAAACAGCAAGCGACTCGACCGACGCCCGCGCGTCAGCTCTCAGATCGCTCGCGTCGAAATCAAAGAAGACCCGATCGCCAACGTTCGCGACCAAGTGCTCTTGTGTGCCGGGGGTGGGGCCAGGAATCGAAGTGACACCTGCAGTCGTTGAAGCGCCGGTCGTCGAGCCACCGCCAGACGCCCCCCCGGACTCTTCAGACGCAGTACCGCATGCGGCCAGCAGAAATGCAGCCGCAACAAAAGTGAGGAACTTAAATCGCATTTGATGCCCTCTCGAGAAGTCCCCGGATTCGGGTGAATATAGGATAGACCTTAGATTGGTATGTATGGAGGTCACCCTACAAGAAATCGTAAATGTTAGGCGCGCTAACTTCCTGTCGGCGAATCCGCGCAAAATATACCGGTGCCCCCCTACGGAATCAAGGGGGACCAAGCCGGATCGGAGCCGTCAATGGGTGTTCCGAGCTCGCGCTCGTTGAACCCAGTAAGATCAATCGTGTGTAAATTTGAGGTAAACTTGCCGCGACTGTCCGCACGCGACTGGCGATAAAACGACAAGACGCGACCGTTTGGTGCCCACGTCGGCCCCTCTACCAGAAACCCTTTGGTAAGCATGCGCTCACCGCTTCCGTCGGGCCGCATCACACCGATGAAAAATTCGCCCGCATGAATGCGCGTGAAGGCGATCAAATCGCCGCGCGGCGACCATACCGGCGTGGCGTAACGTCCTGGACTAAAAGTAATTCGGCGCACATTGCCGCCGTCAGCCGACATGACATAAAGCTGCTGCGTCCCACCGCGATCGGAGTTGAAGACGACCTCTTTGCTATCCGGCGAATAGGACGGCGAGGTATCGATTGCCGGATGGTTGGTAAGCCGCACAATCTTCCGGGTACGCAGATCCATCGTATAGATTTCCGTGTTGCCCTGACGGGCCTGACTCATGACCACCTTATTGCCGTCCGGCGAGAACCGTGGCGCAAATGTCATACCTGGGAAATCTCCGAGAACTTCCTGTTGCCCGGTGGTCAAATTGAACAAATAAACCCGCGGCACCTTGCCGACATATGACAGATACGTGATCTCCTGCGTTGTCGGCGAGAAACGCGGGGTGAGCACCAGGGAGCCGCCATCGGTGAGAAACCGGTGATTCTCGCCGTCCTGATCCATGATCGCGAGGCGCTTTATCCGCCTATTCTGCGCCCCGCTTTCGGCGATGTAGACGATACGGGTATCGAAATACCCCTCCTCACCGGTCAGACGCTTGTAAATCGCGTCCGAGATGATATGCGCCACCCGGCGCCAGTTCGATGGTGTCGTGAAATAGGCGAGCCCGGTCATCTGTGTCTCGGCGAAGACATCCCACAGGCGAAATTCGACACGCAACCGGCCATCGCCTTGGAGTTGCACGGAGCCACTGATAAGCGCCTGGGTATTGATCAGGCGCCAGTCGGCAAAGCGCGGGCCGGCCCGCAAAGTCGCCGGGTCTTGAATGAAGGCACCGCGATCGATCGGCCGGAACAGCCCGCTGCGCTCCAGATTACCCGAGATGACGCCGGCAACGTCAGCGCCGACACGCGTGTCATCGGGTGTCTCGCCAAAGAAATCGGTTACCGCCACCGGTAACGGTTCAACGAAGCCGCGCGTGATATCGACAACGAGCTCGGCCCGCGCCGGATTAACGCCCAACGCCGTGGCGCCCAACACCGCGGTCGCCAACACGGCGAAGATCAAAAGGGCGGAAGCAGACAGGTTTTTCATTTTGGCTTTCATCATGTCCCAAACATCTCTCGCGGATTGAAGCGCAACGTCAGTTCACGCCATACCTGGTACTTGTTCGGTGGCAAACCAACAAAGGGGCTGCACTTATAGATAGCTCGTCTCGCATTCTCGGCGGCACTGCGGAAATAACCGTCTCGTGCCAATCGTGCAACATCGACGACGTCCGCCCGCTGCAACGAGCCATCCGGATTTAGGGCGACTCGGATCTCAACCACCATGTCCTCGGCGGATACCGCCCCGGGATCAAGTCGCCAGCAACTGAACAATTGCTGCTGAATGGCGCGGACCATATCGTTCTGCTCGAAGACGCTAACTTCGCGGCTGACCGGTCCCGGCTTTTCAGCCTCGGGTTTTTCCTGCTGCGGCGGTTCCGGCTGCTGCTTCAAGCGCTCGACATTGCGCAGGATCGAGGCGAGTTGATCCGGCGGCGGTTTCTTCTCTTTCGGCGGCGCCTTCTTGATCTCCGGCCGCTTGCGCGGCTTTGGCGGTTTTAGAACCGCCACCTTCAACTCCGGCTCGGGTGCCACTTCGGGCTCCGGCTTCGCTTCGGGTGCCGGTGGTTCGGGTTCCGGCTCCACTTCGGGTTCCGGCTCGAGCTCCGGTTTCGGTGGCTCCGGTTCCACCTTGGCCTGTTCGACCGGCGGTGGCGGCTTTGGCGCAACTTTTTCGGCGGTCGTCTCGGGCTTCGGCAGGGGCTTGGGTTCCGGCTTGGATTTCTCCAGGTCCTCAGGCGTGACGACTTGCACGGGCATGACCGTCGATGTCGGCGGCTCGACAAACCATGGCAAGCCGAAGATCAGCACAGCCAGAATAATGCCGTGGAAGAAAGTTGAAAGGAGGGCGGCATTGCGCATTGCGAAGCCGAATTCGTCCTAGTTGGTCTTACTACTGGATTCGCGCGCCTTGCGGCTATGGCCTTTCGGCAACTCGGCAATCAAGGCCACGCGCGTAAACCCGGCCACGTTGATATTGCCCATGACCTCCAAGACACGGCCGTAACTGACGCCCTTGTCGCCGCGCACATAGATACGCGTATCCACCTTGTTCTCGGTGATCGCCTGCAGCCGCGGCACCAGGTTTTCCAGCTCGACCGTGGTTTCCTGGATAAAGATCGTGCCCTCAAGATTGACCGAGATGACCAGCGGCTCCTCCGACTCGGCGATCGATTTCGCCACAGTCTTAGGCAGATCCACCGGCACGCCGACGGTCAGGAGCGGCGCCGTGACCATGAAGACGATGAGCAGCACCAGCATGACGTCGACGAACGGTGTCACGTTGATTTCGCTCATCGGCTGATAGCCACCGCGCCGGTGTCCGCCGCTGTATAGGGAGCCCGCCATCCGTTCAGGCCTCGTCGAGCTGGCGCGAGAGGATCGATCCAAACTCGCCGGAGAATGCCTCCAAACGACCGGCGTAGCGGCCCAGGTCGTTAGAGAGTTTATTGAAACCGATCACCGCCGGGATCGCCGCCACCAGCCCCAGCGCCGTGGCAAACAAAGCCTCGGCGATGCCGGGGGCAACCACCGCCAGGCTGGTATTCTCGGACGCGGCAATCGAGGTGAACGCATTCATGATGCCCCAGACAGTACCGAACAGACCGACGAAGGGCGCCGACGATCCGACCGAGGCGAGGAAGACCATATGCCGCTCGAGGCGTTCCATTTCCCGCCCCAAGGTTATACTCATCACCCGTTCGATACGCTGTTGCAGATTGACCTTGCCTTCCGGTTTACCGATCCCACCGCGCGCCGCGGACCGGCGCCATTCGCGCATCGCCGAAACAAACAGCGACGACATGGGATCGCGCGGATTGCGGTCGATGCGATCAAAGAGATCATCCAGCGAACCGCCCGACCAAAACGCCTCCTCGAAATCGTGCGCGTAGCCGCGCAGGCGGCGCATCCGCAACGCCTTCTCGAAGATGATCGCCCAGGTCCAAAACGAGGCGAGCAGCAGGACGATGAGGACCAGCTTGACCACGATATCGGCCTGAAAGAACAGGCCCCAGATGGTCAAATCGTAGTTGACGGAACCCTCGAGCGCGAGAGAGTCGACCGTTGCGTTTTCCATGAATTAGCCTTGCCTTGACGGTTGTACGTAGGGTTCGAGAGCTTGCCGCACGGCAGCCGGGATGCGGGCCGGCCGACCGTTCTGGCGCACGCAAGCGACACGTATATCGAGCCGAGCCAGTTCTTCCGAGCCGCGCCAGACCGCTTGCACGGCGGAAACCGTCGCGGCGGCGAGCTTGACCAGGCGCGAGCGCACCTCGATCAGATCGTCGAGACGCGCCGGCCGAAGAAATTCCACGGCGCAAGCGCGAACGGCAAAGACCAAGCCATAGCGGTCCGCCATTTCGGACTGGTTAACACCGATCAGGCGCAGCATCTCGGTGCGCGCCCGTTCGGCGAACTTCAGATAGTTCGCGTAATAGACGATGCCGCCAACATCCGTATCCTCGTAGTAGATGCGAATCGGCAAGTTGTGCGTGGCGCCGTCGATCTGTCCAGAGGCCCCGCTCACGCGTCAGCCTCGCCATCAACTTCGCCATTGGCCGCTAGAAGTTCGAGCTGCGCCAGGTTGCGCGGTGCCTCGCGGCCCAGATAGGCATAGCCGGAGCGGGTAAGCACCCGACCGCGCGGCGTCCGCTGCAGCAGCCCTTCCTGGATGAGGAAGGGCTCGATTACCTCTTCGATCACGTCGCGCTGTTCCGATAGGGCCGCAGCCAGGGTATCGGCGCCCACCGGCCCACCGTCATAATTCTCGACGATGATGGTCAGGTAGCGGCGGTCCATGGCATCCAACCCACGCTCGTCAACCTCCAGCCGGCGCAGGGCGGCATCGGCGGCGGCGGTATCCACGGCGGCCACCTTGGCCACGGCGGCAAAATCGCGCACCCGCCGCAGCAGACGGCCGGCAACTCGTGGCGTCCCCCGCGCGCGGCGGGCAATCTCCCGCGCCCCATCGTCGGTCAGCACCAAGTCCAGCACTCGGGCGCCACGCGCGACGATCTGTTTCAATTCGTCGGTGTCGTAGAACAATAGGCGCAAGGGAATGCCGAAGCGCTCGCGCAAGGGCGTCGTGATCAGGCCCGAACGAGTGGTGGCGCCGATCAAGGTGAAGACCGGCAGATCGATGCGCACCGAACGGGCGGCCGGCCCCTCGCCGATAATCAGATCGAGCTGAAAATCCTCCATGGCCGGATAAAGGATCTCCTCGACGGCGGGCGAGAGGCGGTGGATTTCGTCGATGAACAGCACATCACGCGGCTGCAGGTTGGTCAGGATCGCCGCCAAGTCGCCAGCGCGGGCGATAACCGGGCCGGACGTGGCACGGAACCCAACGCCCATCTCGCGGGCAACGATCTGCGCCAGGGTCGTCTTGCCCAATCCAGGCGGCCCGTGGAAGAGCACGTGGTCCAGCGCATCGCCGCGGCTGCGCGCGGCATCCACGAACACCCGCAAGTTTTCGCGCAGGCGTTTTTGCCCGATGAACTCGTCGAGCGTAACCGGGCGCAGCGACTGCTCGGCCGCGTCCGGCGTCTCAAACTCAGGAGCAACGACCCGTGCCTCGCTCATGCCGACAGCTCCTTCAGGCCGGCCTTGATCACCGCCTCAATCGGCGCGCCGGTGCCCAAGGTTCGGGATGCATGGGCGACCGCACCAAAGGCTTCGGACTGCCGGTAGCCCAGATTGACCAGGGCCGATACCGCGTCCTCGGGTATGCCATCGAGGCCGCCACGCCCGGCTTCGCCGGGAACCGGCGCGAAGGCAATCTTGCCGGCCTTCTCCTTCAACTCGGTAATGACCCGCGTGGCCAGCTTGGCGCCAACCCCGTTGGCCCGCAGCAAAGCGGTCTTGTCTTGCGCCGCGATGGCCTGCGCCAACTCCGCCGATGGCAGGACCGACAGGATCGCCAGCGCCATGCGCGCGCCCACGCCTTGCACGGTGCACAGCAGGCGGAACCAGGTTCGCTCCGCCGAGTCGGCAAACCCATAGAGATGAATGTGGTCCTCGCGCACATGGGTTTCGATCAGCAGGCGCACCGTCTCGCCCGGCGACGGCAGGCCGGTCAGGGTTCGCCGCGAACAGAAGACCACATAGCCGACCCCGCTTACGTCGACGATGGCCCACTCGTCGCCAACGGAATCGACCGCACCGGTCAGCTTACCGATCATGGCGCGCCTCCCGCCACCGCCCGGCGCGCGGCCACATCGCCGACCGCCCACAGACGGCCGCTGGCCGCGGTGTGAGCGTGGCAGATGGCCACCGCCAAAGCATCGGCGGCATCGGCCGAGGACACGGCGCAACCGGGCAACAGGCGCGCGACCATCATGGCCACCTGTGTCTTGGCCGCATGGCCGGTGCCAACCACCGACTTCTTGACCACCATCGGCAGATACTCCGCAACCGGCAACGCCACGAGCGCCGGGGTCAAAAGAGCGATACCACGGGCCATACCCAATTTTAGAGTCGACGACGGATTGCGGTTAGCCAACGTCACCTCGACCGCCGCCTCATCCGGGCGAAAATCGGTGAGCACCCGGTCGATGCCGTGGTGCAACTGCATCAGGCGCGTTGCCAGATCACACGCCGAATCCGAGGTCACCGCGCCATTGCCCACATGGCGCAAGCGGTTCCCGTCGGCCTCTATGATCCCCCAGCCGGTTCGGCGCAGGCCAGGATCCAATCCAATTACGCGCATGTTCCCCCATGCTTCCCGCAAATCACCGCCACGGCCCGAAGGGGCCTTACGCGGTCAATCGAGTCATCGTCTCTTCCGCAATCTCAAAGTTCGCCGAGACCTGTTGGACATCGTCGTTGTCGTCGAGGGCATCGAGCAACTTGAGCAAGGTCTCGGCCTGCTCCTCGTCCACCTCGATAGTGGTCTGCGGCTGCCAGGCCAGGCGCGCCTCTTGCGGGTCGCCAAAGCGCTCCGCCAGGGCATCGCGCACCGTGCTGAAATCGTCGGGCGCGCAGGTCACCTCGTGCCCATCGCCGCCGCTCTCAACATTGTTGGCGCCGGCCTCGACCGCCGCCTCGAAAACCGCTTCGGCATCACCGACACCGTGGTCGAGGCGGATCAGACCAACGTGGTCGAACATGAAGGAGACACTGTTGGTCTCGCCCAGGGTGCCGCCGAATTTATTGAATGCCGCGCGCACCTCGGATGCCGTACGCTTGCGGTTATCGGTCAGGGCCTCCGCGATCACCGCCACGCCGCCGGGGCCATAGCCTTCGTAGCGGATTTCCTCGTACTGGGTCGCATCGTCGCCGCCGACGGCCCGCTTGATGGCGCGGTCGATGTTGTCCTTGGGCATATTGGCCGCCCGGGCCGAGGCCAGAGCGGCCCGCAGGCGCGGGTTGCTGGCCGGATCCGGCAGGCCCGTGCGGGCCGCCACCATGATCTCGCGAATCAGCTTACCGAACACCTTGGCGCGCTTTTTGTCCTGCGCGCCCTTGCGGTACATGATGTTCTTGAATTGCGAATGGCCTGCCATGACCAGTCGGCCCCAATTGTTGCTAGCCTAGATGATGCTAGTGAGTTGTGATCTGTCTACCACATTTTGTGGTATGGTACGCACTGTTTGTCGGCGCACCGATCGCCGCGCATGCCACTGATAGTCGCCCAATATGGCGATATTGCGGCGTCTTCTAGCAGGATTTCGTGGTCATCTAAAGCCCTCTCCGGCGCCCCCATCGGTTCCGGGAGTTTACGCTCTTTTAAGGCGCGCAACCGCAAGATGCAGGCCGCCGTGAACCGCAAAGTCGGATGACGGGGTGCCGATGTCGCCTGAGAGGCCAAAATCATGTCCCTGCCCAGTAATGTCCCGGCGCTAGCCGTTCCGCAATCGGATGTCGCCGACGAGGAGGAAATCAGCCGTTGTCTTGAGGGTGCCGCCGAGCTGGTGCAAGGCTTTGCCGAGCGCGGCGCGGTTAGCGCCCTGGATATCATACTCGCCGCCAACGGTGAGTCGGAGGCCCGCCAGGCCGCCGAAGCGGTGCTACAGCAAACGGCGACCCTGCAGGACGAAGTGAGCCGTTTCCTCTCCCTGACCAACAAATAGGCCCGTCAGCCGGGCATTGCCGGGCTCAGACGTCCACCGATTCGGACGGGCTCGACCCGGCGCGCCAGTCCGCTGGCATCGTCGGTTTCCACAAAAATAGCACACAGCGTCCCCTCGCCCGTCGCGGCCGACATGCGATCGGTCGGCAGTTTCCGCGTGAAACGGGCAATCGGCACCTTCTTGTCCATGCCAATCACCGAATCATAGTCGCCACACATACCGGCATCGCTTTGATAGGCGGTGCCGCCCGGTAGGATCATGGTATCCGCCGTCGGCACGTGGGTGTGGGTACCGACGCACAGCGATACCCGGCCGTCGACCACGTGGCCCATGGCCATCTTCTCACTGGTCGCCTCGGCATGCAGGTCCAGAACGATGGCCTGAACCGAGGCCCCCAACCGGTGATTGGCCAGTTCGCCCTCGACACAGGCGAAAGGATCGTCCAGCGGGTCCATGAACAGCCGGCCCATGACGTTGAGCACCAGAATGCGCCGCCCCTGCCCGGCTTCGTAGATGGCGGCGCCACGGCCCGGTGTGCCGGCCGGAAAGTTCTGCGGCCGCAGCAGGCGCGGCTCTCTCTCGGCCAGGGCAAAGGCCTCGCGCTGGTCCCAGCTATGATTACCACCGGTAATCACATCCACGCCGGCGGCAAGGATCTCCTCGCTGATCTTGGCAGTAATGCCGAATCCGCCCGCGGCGTTCTCGCCATTGGCGATGACCACGTCCGCCGCAAGGGTCCGGCGCAGGCCCGGCAGGTGCGTGGTGATGGCGTCGCGACCGGCCCGGCCGACAATATCGCCACAAAAGAGAATCCTCATCGCCGCCTCATCCTAACTTCTATCGCCTCGGCCTCGGTAACAATCCAATCGAGGCGCGCGTCCGTTGCATCGTGCGGCACCGCATCTATTTCCTGAGCGGAAAAAGCCAGACCGACAGCTACCACCGAGCCCACCGCGCGCAGGGCAGCCAAGGTGCGGTCGTAGAAGCCGCCACCATACCCCAGCCGGTATCCCGCCCGGTCGAAGGCCAGCAGCGGCACCAGCAACAGGTGCGGCATGACGATCTCTTGTCCCGCATCCGGCACCTGAGTGCCATAGCCACCCGCCACCAATACATCACCAGGGTGCCAAGCGCGAAAGACCAGCGGCTGCGCTTTGCCCGCCACCACCGGCAAGCACAACGGATGATCGCGCGCGTTTAACGCTATCAGAATGGGGCGTGGGTCCAGTTCGCTGCGCATGGGCCAGTAAGCGGAAACCGCCGCTCCCGCCGGAACGGTCACGGCAGCAAGAAACCGGTCGGCCGCGGCCTGCGCCACACCGGCGGCCTCGGCAACGGCGCTCCGGCGCCGTTCGGCGACCGGGCGTAGGTCGGCTTTGGCTTGCTGGTTCATCGCTCCGCCCCGTACGCCGAGCGACAGGGCGAAGTAATCGAGCGGTGCCACGATGGCCGTTGGCCTTTGTCTTTCCTCTGTGGCCTGCAGTGCAGGTGGGCGCCATATACCGGAACCACGGCTCCGGCAGGGACAGCTCCCTTGAGGTAGTTATTGGCCCCAGGGACTAGACGACCTGACGCACCTCGTAGCACCGCCCGAATGGACAGTAGATCGTGATGATTTAACAACTTGTCTATAGCGAAGTTGGTGACGGTGCGGCTCTCTTCCGGCGAAAACGCACCTAAGCGCCGCGATTCTCGACAACGGCTAACCGGGCGGCCATGGCCTCGATGCGCTCGGCGCTGCTCTCTAGGGCAGCGGCGACCTCGGCTTCCAACTCACTATCGTCCGCATCGTCCGCCTCGCCGTCAGCCCCATCGCCCGTCCCGTCGCCCGCCCCGTCACCACTGGCATCGAGCACGTGAATCTGGCGATAGGCATCATACAGCTCGTCGGTGATCAGCAGACTGGCCATAATCAGAAGGCGTGCCTCGCCCACCTGTCCGACCGAGCCGGCAAGCTGCCGCATCCGCTCGTCCACGTGCTCCGCCAGCTTGCTCAAATGCTCTTCCTGCCCGTCGTCGCAGGTCATTTCATAGCTGCGGTCATTGATTTTCAGAGTGATCTGGGCCACGAGATCTATGCCTCCAACACCGACTTGAACCGGGCGATGGTCGAATCCAGGCGTGTCGCGACAGTCGATGCCGCCTTTTGCAACGCTGTGTTTTGTTTCTGCGCCGCCGCCAGGGCGCTGCGCAACTCGGCGCTGTCATCGTTATCGGCGCCACTGGCGGCGCCGTTGCCCACACGCGCATCCACGGCCCGCTCAAGACGATCGAGGGCTTCTTGCAGTCGTTCTGCAGCCTGGTTCAATTGCGCCATGGCTCTCTCGGTTCGATTTAGTCGCGATAACTCATGTGCGGGCACGCGCCGACGCTCGCCAAGGATACGCACGGCCAAGTGAAACGGTCAACCGCCGCCACCGGCGATTCGCGATTTCGACAGGATGCCGCGTTCAACTGAGGCCCTATTGTAGAGGTGCGACTGGGCGGTTGACGATTAGGGCGTGTGGCGGCATGTTGCGCGCGAGCTTGGCGGGAGCCCATGGGAATCGCGCCGCCAAAACCGTCTCCCACATCCGAGTGGACACCTACGATGGACGCAGCGTCGTCGATACCCGCGAATACCCCCGCGAATTCCGGGAAGTCAGGCAGCGGCCCGTCTGACGGCGCGTCTCCCAAGGAAATGGCTGACGCCATCCGGGCGCTGACCATGGATGCGATCGAAGCCGCAAAAAACGGCCATCCGGGCATGCCCATGGGCATGGCGGATGTGGCAACGGTCCTTTTCACCCGTTTTCTCAAGTTCGACCCGGCGCGGCCCGAGTGGCCCGACCGGGATCGCTTCGTGCTCTCGGCCGGACACGGTTCCATGCTGCTCTACAGCCTGCTCTATCTGACGGGCTATGCCGACATGACCCTCGACGAGCTGCGCAATCTCCGTCAGCTCGGCAGCCGCACGGCGGGCCATCCCGAATACGGGCAAGCGACGGGGATCGAAACGACAACCGGCCCCCTCGGTCAGGGCTTGGGTAATGCCGTCGGCATGGCTCTGGCAGAGCGACTGCTCGCGGCGCACTTCGGCAACAAGCTGGTCGATCACTATACCTATGCGATTGCCGGCGATGGCTGCCTGATGGAGGGAATCAGTCACGAGGCGGCGTCCCTGGCCGGGCATCTGGGTCTGGGCAAGCTGATCGTCCTTTTCGACGACAACGGCATTTCCATCGATGGACCGACGACGTTGACCGTCTCGGACGACCAACAGGCGCGCTTCACTGCTTACGGCTGGCATGTCCAGGCTGTCGACGGACACGATCCGGAGGCCATCGCGGCGGCGATCACGGCGGCGCGGAATGCCACGCAACCGTCCCTGATCGCCTGCAAGACGATCATCGGCCTCGGCGCGCCGACCAAGGCGGGCACGTCCAAGGCGCATGGCGCGGCGCTTGGCGCCGACGAGGTGGCCGGCGCGCGCGAAAAGCTCGGCTGGCCGCACGCCCCGTTTGTCGTACCGGACAATATCCTTGGCGCCTGGCGCCGCGCCGGAAGCCGTGGTGCTACGGCGGCGACTGCCTGGGAGAAAAATCTATCGGACAGCGACGGCAAGACGCGCGCCGAATTCCAACGCCGCATCGCCGGCGAGCTGCCAAAGGGCTGGACCGAGGGTTTAGCGGAACTGAAACGAACGGCAATTTCCGAGTCGCCAAAGATCGCCACCCGAGTCGCCTCGCAGCGGGCGCTCGAAGCCCTGGTGCCGCACCTGCCCGAGTTGCTCGGCGGCTCCGCCGATCTGACCGGCTCGAACAACACCCTGGTAGCAGGCCAGCGCGCCGTCGGTCCGGGCGAGTTCGCCGGCTCCTACGTTTATTACGGGGTGCGCGAGCATGCCATGGCGGCGGCCATGAACGGCCTCGCCCTGCATGGTGGTGTCATCCCCTACGGTGGCACGTTTCTGGTCTTCACCGATTATTGCCGGCCGTCCATCCGCCTCGCGGCGTTGATGCACCAGCGGGTCGTCTATGTCATGACGCACGATTCCATTGGCCTGGGCGAGGATGGGCCGACCCATCAGCCGGTGGAGCATCTGGCCGCCCTACGGGCGATTCCGAATCTGAATCTCTTCCGCCCCGCCGATACCGTGGAGACGGCGGAGTGCTGGGAAGTGGCCATTACCACCCGCGACCGGCCCTCGGTCCTCGCCCTCACCCGGCAGGCGACCCCGAACATTCGGCAAGAGAGCGGAGAAAACCTGAGCGCCTACGGCGGTTACATCATGAGAGCCGCCGACAATCCCCGCCAGGTTACGCTCATAGCCTCCGGCTCCGAAGTTGCCATCGCCATCGCGGCCCAGACCCTACTTGCCGCGGACGGCATCGCGGCGGTTGTCGTCTCCCTGCCCTGCTGGCAGCTCTTTCAGGCGCAGCCGGCGCATTACCGGGACGAAGTGCTCGGTCTCGGACCCTTGCGCGTCGGCATCGAGGCCGCGGGCGCCTTTGGCTGGGACACCTGGATAGGACCGGACGGGGCCTTTGTGGGGATGAACGGCTTTGGCGCCTCGGCCCCGGCCGAGCGCCTGTACGAACACTTCAAGATCACACCCCAGGCGGTGGTTGATGCGGTCAAGGCCAGGCTGTGATGGTCTTTCCGCATAAACGATGCTGCACCCTATTCCAACTGCAACACGGGAACGAACGGCGATGAGCGGAGCAGAATTAGCCAAGACGGCCCAGGCTTTGGTCGTCGATGGCAAAGGCATCCTGGCGGCGGACGAAAGCGCGCCCACCATCAAGAAGCGCTTCGATAGCATCGATATTCCGTCGACCGAGGAAAACCGGCGCGACTACCGGACGATGCTCTTTACGACGCCCGGCGGTGCCAAGCACGTCAGCGGCGTTATCCTGTTCGACGAGACGATCCGGCAGAACGCGGCCGACGGGACGCCGCTGGTGCGTATCCTACGCGACGCCGGCATCATTCCCGGCATCAAGGTGGACGCCGGCGCCAAACCGCTGGCCGGGCATCCGGACGAGACGGTCACCGAGGGTTTGGACGGCCTACGCGACCGCCTGAAGGAATACGCCAAGCTGGGCGCTCGCTTCACCAAATGGCGCGCGGTCTACCGCATCGGCGATACCATCCCCAGCCCGGCCTGTGTCTTGGCCAACGCCCATGCCCTAGCGCGGTATGCCTCACTCTGCCAGGAAGCCGGCCTGGTGCCCATCGTCGAGCCGGAAGTGCTGATGGACGGCGATCACGACATTGACGCCTGCGACGAGGTGACCGAGGAGGTTTTGCAGTCGGTCTTCGCCGAACTAGCGGCCCAGGACGTGTTGCTTGAAGGCATCTTGCTCAAGCCCAACATGGTGATTTCAGGTGCGGATTGCCCCAAGCAAGCGGATGTGAACGAGGTCGCGTGGCGCACCGTGCGCTGCCTGCGGCGCACCGTGCCGGCGGCGGTGCCGGGCATCGTCTTCCTCTCCGGCGGGCAAAACGACGAGGTGGCGACGTTGCACCTCAATGCCATGAACAAGCTGTCGGAGACACGGCCCTGGAAACTTAGCTTCTCCTATGGCCGTGCCCTACAGGCGGCGCCGCTAAAGGCCTGGGGCGGCAAGACAGGCAATGTAAAAGCGGGCCAGGCGGCCTTCCTGGAGCGAGCCAAGGCCAACAGCGCGGCAACGCTCGGTAAATACGCCTGAGCGCACGCGCAGGCTAGATCGGAAACTAAGGAGACATCGATGGCGGTCAGGGTTGGGATCAACGGCTTCGGCCGAATCGGACGGTTGGTTTTGCGGGCGGCGCTGGAGTCGGGACGCAAGGACATCATCTTTGTGGCGATCAACGACCTGGGCTCGGCCGCCGACAACGCGCACCTGCTGAAGCACGATTCGGTACATGGGCGCTTCCCCGGCAAGATCGAGGCGACCAAGAACGCCATCAAGGTCAACGGCAAGGCGATCAAGGTGATGGCCGAACGGGACCCGGCCAAGCTGCCTTGGGGCACGCTGGGCGTAGACGTTGTGCTGGAATGCACCGGCCTGTTCGCCACGAAAGAGGCCGCAGCGAAACATCTAGCCGGCGGCGCCAAAAAGGTGCTGGTCTCGGCACCCTGCACCAATGCGGACCTGACGGTGGTCTATGGGGTCAACGACGACAAGCTGCGCAAAAGCCACACTGTCGTCTCGAATGCATCCTGCACCACCAACTGCCTGGTGCCGGTTGCCTACGTGCTCGACCAAGCGGTGGGCATCAAGCACGGCTTCATGACCACGATCCATTCCTTCACTGGCGATCAGCGGACCGTGGATACCTTGCACAAGGATTTGCGCCGAGCCCGGGCCGCGTCGCTCTCCATGATTCCGACATCGACGGGTGCCGCCCGCGCCGTCGGTCTGGTCATGCCGAAGCTGAAAGGCAAACTGGACGGCACCTCGATTCGCGTGCCGACAGCGAACGTCAGCCTTATCGACCTAGCCATCGTGACCAAAAAGAAGACCACGGTCGAGGCCATCAACAAAGCCATGGTCCGCGCCGCCAACGGCAACCGCCTAAAAGGCATCCTGGAGACCAATGACGAACCCCTAGTCTCCTCCGATTTCAACCACAACCAGGCCAGCTCCACCTTCGATCTGACCGAGACCCAGGTACTGGACGGCACCTTCGTGCGCGTTCTCTCCTGGTACGACAACGAATGGGGCTTCTCCAACCGCATGAGCGACACGGCCGTCGCCATGGGCAAGCTGCTCTAGCGGCACCGCCTGCTTCGGCTATCATGGGCGAATGGCCGAGCGCACGATCATTGTCCACTCGCTTGAGCACGCCCGCGCCGCGGTCGCCGCGGCGGCGTCTCTGGGCGTAGCCGTCACGCTGGCCTCGGCACCGGGGGCTGCGGCCACCGTCGGGCCATTGTGGTTCGCCGAGGTGATATCGCTAGCCGCCGCCGAACACTCGGACACTCAAGTCTCGGCTATTCTCGATTGCGGCGCTTCGCCGGGTCAGGTCCTTGCCGCCCTGCGCCAGGGGATCGTGCGGGTCCGATTCACCGGGCGCGCATCGGCCGCCGCCAAGCTAACCGCCATCGCTCGCCGGCAGGGCGCCGAAGTGATGCGCGGCCGCCTGAGGGCCCTGGATTTGCTGGATGTGGACGATCCGGTGGCGGCCTGCCACCGCTGGCTGGCGCGAAAATAGCTCCTGATTGCCTCATCGGGGCCAAGCTGTTAGCTTCCGCGCGCCTTTCCGACCCCATTCTAACCCCGGACCAGTTTAGCCAATGAGAATCAAGGGCAACGCCATCCGCCCCGGCAATATTATCGAGCATAAAGACCGCCTCTGGCGCGCAGTGCGCATTCAGCACACGCAGCCCGGCAAGGGTGGTGCCTATCTGCAGGTGGAGCTCAAGGAGGTCCGCGACGGCACCAAGCTGAATGAGCGTTTCCGCTCCAGCGAGGATGTGGAGCGCGTGCGCCTCGATCAACGCGACCACCAGTTTCTCTATGCCGAGGCCGGCGACATGCTCACCTTCATGGACAAGGAAAGCTACGACCAGATCACCGTGCATAAAGACCTGTTGGGCGAGCCCGCCGTGTTCCTGCAAGAGGGCATGGACGTCACCATCGAGTCTTACGAGGGATCGCCGATCAGCGTAATACTGCCCGATACGGTGGTCATGACCATCACGGAGGCCGATCCGGTGGTAAAAGGACAGACGGCCTCGTCGTCCTATAAGCCGGCGTTGCTCGAAAACGGCGTGCGTACATCGGTCCCGCCGCACATCGAGTCCGGCACACGGATTGTGATCAACACCGCCGACGGGTCTTACGTCGAGCGGGCCAAAGACTAAAGTCGTTATCCCCAATGGCCGTACGCTCGGCGATAATCAATGTAATGACCCGCGCCGCCGACACGGCGGCCCGCCGCCTGAAGCGCGACTTCGGCGAGGTGGAGAACCTACAGGTTTCGCGCAAAGGTCCGGCCGACTTCGTTTCCTCCGCCGATTTAAAGGCCGAGCAAATCTTACGCGA
>JAJFGP010000024.1 GCA_021776055.1 Kiloniellaceae bacterium | reverse complement strand
CGCACCAGCCGCGCGACCGTCGTCCAACCGACCAAGGCGATCAGGCCGACGATTCGGTAGAGGCTGGCATTCTCCGAGGTCACCAGACCGTCCGGCAGGCCCAACTTGCTCAAGTCGACCGCCGCCAGGACAATGAGCAGCGGCAGGATCGGCAAGGCAATCACACCGTCCGTCAGGCGCATCAGCAGGGCATCCGAGGCACCGCCATAGTAGCCGGCGAGCAAGCCGATAGCCGTGCCGATCAACGCCGCGCCCAGCGCCGCCGTAAGACCGACCAGCAGCGAAACCTGTCCGCCGTAAAGCAATCGCAGCAACAAATCCCGGCCCAACTCGTCGGTTCCCAGCGGGTGCGCCGCCGAGGGCGGTAGCTTGACCGAGAGCAGATCGACGCGCGTGGCATCGAGGTCGAGCGCCGTCTCGACCACCGGCGCGGCGAGGGCGAGCAGGGCGAGGGCTACAAGCGCCACCAGGCTGCTAACGGCCACCCGGTGCTCAAGAAAGCGGTGCCAGAGCAAACCGCGCAGCGTCCGCGATGGTTTGGCAATCGTCGCCCCCTCGTAGCGCCGCTCGCCATTCATTTGTAAGTGATCCTCGGGTCGAGCCAGGTGTAACAAAGATCGGCGGCCAGATTGGCCAACAGAGTGGTGGCGGTGGCCAGCAGCAGTCCGACCAAGGCGAGGTTGAAATCGTTGCCCAAGATGGCGTCATAGATGGTTTTGCCCATACCCAGATACCCGAACATGGTCTCGGTAATCAGAGCGCCGGAGAACAAGGCGCCGAAGTTCAACGCCAGAATGGTGACCACCGGGATCATGGCATTGCGCAGCACGTGACCGAGAACCACCTGCCGCTCGCCCAACCCTTTGGCCCAGGCGGTGCGCACATAGTCCTGACGCAGCGCCTCGATCATGGCGGCACGAACGAAGCGGACGATGCCGCCGACGGTCACGATGGTCAGTGTCGCTACCGGCAATGCCAGATACGCAGCCTGGGCTCCCAGGCCGGCACCGCTGGGCGGCATGCCGCCGGCGGGCAGCCAGCCGAGCACGACGGCGAACAGGATGATGAGAAGAATCGCCAACCAGAACGGCGGCACCGAAATGCCGGCAAAGGCGACAAGATTGATCGACGTATCGGTGGCCGTGCGCGGCCGCAGCGCCGCGACAATGCCGCAGGGCAGGGCAAGCAGGATGGCCAAGATGAAGCTGACACCCATCAGGGCGACGGTATTGCCCAGGCGGGGCCAGAGCACCTCCAGGACCGGCCGGGAATTCAGGCGCGAATACCCCAGGTCGCCCTGTAATGCGGCACCCAGCCAGGCCAGGTAGCGCTCGCCAATGGGCCGGTCTAGGCCGTAAAGGGCGCGTAAGCGCGCCGCATCCTCGGCCGTGGCACGTGGATTGGCGCTGATCATCAGGTCCACCGGATCGCCGGGCATGAGGCCGATCAGGGCGTAGATGACGAACGACATGACGAAAAGTACGATGATCGACTCGATCAGTCGTTGGGCGATGTAGCGGCTCATCGGCCTTCCGCGTACCAGTCCTCGACCCACAGGGTCGTCGAATTCAAATGCCCGGTCGGGCGCACACCTTTAAGCCATTTCGGCAGGATGAAGGAATTTGCCCGCCAGTAGAGAGGGATGATCGGCAACTCCTCGGCATAGAGGCGTTGCAAACGGCTCCACAACGCTTTGCGTTTTTCCCGATCAAGCTCGATCTCGATGGCATCGATCACCGCATCCATCTCGGCGTTCGCGAAGCCGGAGTAATTCTGCCCAGCCCAGTTATTTTCCACCGTGGGAATCTGATCCGAATATAGCGTCGTACGCGGCACGTTCTCCGGTGAGGATACCCAAGCAAACATGGCGCCGCCGGTAAACTTGCGCTTGGCCACCGTCTCGCCGAAGAAGACACGCGCCGGCTCGTTACGAATGCGTGCGTCGATACCCAACTCGCGCCATTGACTTTGCAAGACCTGCGAGACCAGTTCGCGGCTGCGATTGCCCGCGGTGGTCATCAGCTCCAGGGTCAAACGCTCGCCGTTCGCATTTTGCCGCATGCCATCGGCTCCGGGCATCCAGCCTGCTTCTTCCAGCAGGGCCTTAGCCCGCTCCGGATCGAAGTCATAGCTCGGCACGTCCGGGTCGTAGACCCAATCCAACGGGCTGACCGAGGTCTGTGCGACCGGTTGCTTGCCGCCAAACAGGGTGCGGTTGAGCGCCTCCCGGTCCAAGCCATAGATCAGGGCGTGGCGCACTCGCTTGTCGGTCAGGATCGGGTTGGCGGAATTCAGATCGACGTGCTCGTAGATAAGGCCTGGTTTGTAGATGATATTGAAACGGTCACCGTGGCGTTTCTCGAAGGCCAGGGCCTGATCGATGGTCACGCCCAGCTCGCCGGCAATCATATCGATGGCACCGGACAACAGGTTGGCCTCCAGCGCCGCCGTGTTCTCGATGATCAGCAGAGTGATACGCTCGAACCCGGGCGCTTTCCCCCACCAAGTCGGATTCGGCTCAAGGACGATGCGCGAGCCGGCGACCACCTCGACGATGCGATACGGACCGAAAGCAAGACCCGGATTGGTTGTATCGGTCTCGTAGGTGCTGCGGTTGCGATAGGCTGCCGGGTCAGCCTCGAAGACCGGCCGCTCCATATGCGCAGGCAACACCTCAAATGGGGCAGAGCTATACGTAAAGTCAACACGATCTACATGC
Organism: Kiloniellaceae bacterium; assembly: GCA_021776055.1. Taxonomy (GTDB): domain Bacteria; phylum Pseudomonadota; class Alphaproteobacteria; order Kiloniellales; family J153; genus JAJFGI01. Next base: position 25,168 of record JAJFGP010000024.1, on the reverse strand, counting down.
AAAGTGAACGTTTTTTCGTCGATTACATCAACCGCCAGAATGCGGCGGAAGACCTCGAAATTGCCGAAGCCCGACTTGGGATGACGGCCGGCTTCCCAGGTGAAAACCATATCGGCACTGGTCACCGGCGTGCCGTCGCCCCAGGTCGCCTCCGGTTGCAAACGATACGTAACCGCGATTCCCTGGCCCCCATCGGCCAGGGTTTCCAGCTTGGCTAGGCCGTTCTCCAGGGTTGGAATTTCTATGCATAACAGGCAGATAAGTTCCCAGTTCTGGTCGTAGGCAGTGATCGGCCGTTGCGTCATTTGCAGCGCGTAGGACTTCGAAACCGCGGCGTCGAAATGCGGGTTGAAGGAGGAGGGGAACTGGGACATGCCGATCTTCAACTCGGCGGCGCGCGCCATCGTGGCCACGCTCAAGCCCAAAACGGCGGCGCAAAGGATGGCAGCCAGACGTGCGGTCATGGATTTTGCTCCGGTGTGGCCGACTCGGCGGATCAGCTAAATCCTAACCGACTGGGCCGCCGAGGCGAACCGCTGTATTTCGCCGCCTGCTACTTCCTTGTTAGAGCCGGCGTTGTCTTGACAAGACTGGGGCGGGCAGACATCTCGGTCCACCAACGTGTCAAGTTGGCCGCATGGCCAAACAGCCGCTTCCCTTCCGGTAACTGTGCAAAATAGAAGCACATCGGGGCTAGGTGCAGATCGGCCAGGCTGACGCCCTCACCCGCGAAATACTCTCTGCCGTTGAGGAACTTATCGAGGATATTGACGCACCGTCGGGCACGAGGCACGACCTCTTCAATCGCTGACTCGTCCGCCGCAACGCCGGTGCGAGCGGCGCGGAAGCGCGGAATAATGATGCCGGTAGTCCAGGATGGATAGGCATAGCAGTCGATAATGCCGAACACTTGATTCATGCGCGCGCGTTCCTGCGCGTCGCTGGGTTGCAGGCGAGGGCCGGGGAAAGCCTCGTCCACATAGCGCATGATCGCGCTGGTCTCATAGAGCGCGAAGTCGCCATGCTCAAAGGCCGGAATCTTGCCGAACGGATGACGGGCCAGGTGCGCCACCTTGGCTTTCGGGTCGCCGAAGATATCGATCTCGTCGAGCCGGTACGCGATGCCCTTCTCCTCAAGAGCAAGGCGGGCGCTGCGCACATAGGTGCTGAATTGTGGTCCATAGAGGATCGGGTCAGGCATGGAAGCTCCCTTATGTGGCCATATGGTTCCAGACGCGAGTGACTACAATTTTTGTAGCATGAATATTTGAACGGGGGACAGTTCTTTGTGCTCCACGATTGACAATCCCGGCCTGATGGATATTTTTGAGTGATTGCTCAAATATCTATCAATCACGGTACCCATGGGTAGAAGCAAGTCCTTCGACGAAAAGACGGCGCTCGACGCGGCGATGCATACGTTCCGCGAGCGGGGGTTCGAGGCTACTTCCCTCAAGAATCTTGAGCGGGCCACGGGTTTGCAACCAGGCAGCCTCTATCACTGTTACGGCAACAAGGAGGCGCTCTTTCGCGCCGCGCTCGATCACTACAATGAAACCGTTGTCGATAGGCGTATCGGCACCTTTCTGAACGGTGCCGAGGGCGTCGATGGGATTGAGGCAATGTTTGTCTCGACGCTGCGCGAGCCCGATGGCCGGACACTAGGGTGCTTGCTGACCAACTCGGCGGTCGAGTTCGGCGCGGCCGGTTCGCCGTTTACCGATGGTGTGGACTCGGGCTTTGCGCGCCTCGAGGGCGCATTTGAATCCCATGTGGAGCGGGCGCAGGCCCAGGGCCTGATGTTGAGCAGAACGCCGGCCGCTGCGACGGCCGCGAAGTTGCTCCTGCTTTATCAAGGTTTTCTCGTTTTGGTCCGGTCGGGCCGTAACAAGGACGAACTGGCGGTCCTCATCAAGGACCTACTGGCACCCTTCAGAAACGGAGAGGCAAATGTCTAAAGAGCTTTGGCAGCGTTACGCGCGGATCTGGTCGTCGGATGCCACGACTCGCGACCGAGAAATGGCGGCGTGTCTCACCGCTGACGTTACGTATCGCGATCCCGCCACCTCGTTGTCGGGCATCGGTGATTTTTCCAAATACATGGCCGACTTTCAAACCGGCTTTCCGGGATGCTGGTTCAGGATCAAGGAGGCGCGCAGCCATCATGGGCGCACCTTGGCAACCTGGGACTTGATGAATCCACAGGATCAGATCGTTTTCGAAGGAATGAGTTACGCTCTCCTCGCCGATGACGGCAAATTCTCCGAGTTCAACGGCTTTTTCGACCCACCCGCGTAAGGGGAGCGAGCACGGCACTGGTATGCCCGCCAATTCACAATTCGTTGCATTTGTTGCAGAACTGCTCGCCCCCATGGGGCCGTTGGCGGCGGGACGGTTTTTTGGTGGGCACGCTTTCAAGTCTGGCGACGTACAATTTGCCATGATCATGGGGAGCACCCTCTATCTGCGGGTCGACGATGAAACGCGGCCTGCATTCGAGGAGAAAGGGGTGAAGCCGTTCAGCTATGGCAAAAAGGAACGTCGTGTGTCGGTCAAAACCTACTATGCCGCACCGGAAGAGTTGCTCGACGAACCGGACGAACTTGTCCTCTGGGCCCGTCGTGCCCTCGATGCAGCGATTCGATCGCCGACCAAATTGGGTCCGCGCAAACGGAAATAATTTTCCGAGTGCGCGCCTAGGGTATTGATTCGACTTGGCTTCGAAAAAATTGCTTGAAAACTACTTTGCATTGACCAATTTCTGGCACAGATACCGCAACTCGCGTGGGTTGCGGGCGTGAAAGTTTTGTGCTCTAAGGGCGCGCCTAGTTGGGGTGCCGGCACATCCGGCCCAAACTGGAACCAAAAAACATGCTGCGACGGTTGGGGACAGGCAATTGCCTAGTTTGGCAAGGGGCCAACGTTCATCGCGGTTGCGCGCCTGGCGGTGCGCGGGGAGCTACATAGGGTAGGGGAGAAACCATGACAATGCATTCAACACTGGGCATCGCGATGCCTCGATTGCTGCGCGCCGGCGTGCTCGCGTTTCTCGCGCTGGTAGCAGTCGATGGCGCCGCCCTGGCGCAGGGCAGCCTGTTCGATAAAGCCAAGAAAGCCCTGGGTACGCTGGGTGACTCCGCACCTGGTGGCCTCGGCGGCCTGACCACCGACGAGATCGCCGCCGGCCTGCGCGAGGCGTTACGTGTCGGCACCGGCCGGGTGGTCGAGCAGGTCGGCACCGAGGACGGCTTCAACGGCGATCAGGATATTCACATACCGCTGCCGGGTCCGCTCAAGGACGTGCAGTCCATGCTCAAGCAGGTCGGCATGGCCGACATGGCGGATGATCTGGAACTCAAGCTGAACCGCGGCGCCGAAGTCGCCACGCCCGTGGCCAAGGAACTGTTCATCCAGGCCATCAGCGAGATGAGCCTCGAGGATGTGCAAAAGATCTACGAGGGTCCGGATGATTCGGCCACACAGTTCTTCAAGAGCAAGATGTCCCCGTCGCTGGCCGAGCGTATGAAGCCCGTTGTCGACGACAGCCTGGCGGACGTGGGCGCGGTCAAGTCCTATGACGCCATGATGTCGCAGTACAAATCCATCCCGCTGGTACCCGACGTGAAGTCCGACCTCACCGCTTATGTGGTCGAGAAGGCGATGGACGGTATCTTCCACTACGTGGGCAAGGAAGAGGCGGCGATCCGAAATAACCCGGCCGCGCGCACAACTGATTTGCTCAAGAAGGTTTTCGGCGGCAGCTAGTTTGGCAGGAGCTAGAGGGGGGCGACACAATGAAACGATTTCTGTCCCTGATCGGCATAGGGCTTGTTCTTGCCCTGGCCGCCTGTGCGCCCATCGATAGGGCCGAGCCGCCGGACGTAAGCGTGGCCGACATCAAAATGCTGCCCGGCGGCCTGTTCGAGCAGAGGTTCCAGCTTGAGCTGCGGGTGACGAACCCGAACAACTTCGATCTGCCGCTGGAGGGTCTGTCGTTCAAACTGGCGCTCAACGACAAGCCGTTTGCGCAAGGCGTTTCGGGCGAATCGGTCACCGTGCCGCGACTCGGCGAAGCACGGATACCGGTCGTCGCCTCGACCACGGTGCTGGACATCATGCAACAGGTGTTGTCGCTGGGGCAAAACACCGATCTGACTTATCGCCTGGAAGGCTTGGCGTACATCGAGGGGGTGGGTAGCCACGCGGTCCCCTATGAACGCAGCGGCAAACTGCAGGTTTTGCCGGACCAGGGCGATGCCGAGCAGCGGCTGATTCCGCTTTAATACCACACGAAGGTCAGGCTTATGCCATGGCCGTGACACAATTCAACAAGAGAGTCCCAATATGAAAAAAGTGCTTATCGCGCTTGCCGCCATCGTCATCCTTGCAGTCGTCGCGCTGCTGGTCGTGCCGTCTTTCATTCCTGTGGAAACGTACAAGGCGCAGATTGCCCAGGCGGCCAAGGACGCTACCGGCCGTGACCTGACGATCCAGGGTGAGATGCGGCTCTCCCTGCTGCCGCGCTTGGAGCTGGAAGCCGAGGATGTGTCCTTCGCCAACGCCCCCGGCGCTGCGCAACCCGATATGGCACGCTTGAAGAAGCTGCTGGTGCAATTACAGATCTTCCCGCTCATCACCGGCGAGGTCCGGGTCGACAGCTTCGTTCTCGTCGAACCCGTCATTCATTTGGAAGTGGACAAGACCGGCCGCCCCAACTGGCAGTTTGCCGGAGCCGGTGCACCGCCGGCGGCGGGCACAACCGGCACCACATCATCGCCGACGCAACCGAGCGGTGGCTCTGGTGATATGCCTGAGATCAGCCTTGGCGACGTTCGTTTGGAAGACGGTTTGGTTACGTACGCGGATGCCCGCACCGGTCAGACCGTGGAGATATCGGCCATCAACATGACCGTGTCGGTGCCGGACATGAATAGCCCGGTCGCGGCGGACGGCTCGCTGATTTGGAATGGTCAGAAGCTGTCTCTCAACGCCAAGAGCGGTGCCTTGCGCGGGTTGATGGCGGGACAGGCGACAACCGTATCGCTTGGCCTTGAATCCGGCGTTGTAAACCTGACCTATCAGGGAAATGTCAGCAACGCCGCGCCGGCGGGTATCGACGGTGTGATCGATCTCGACGTACCCTCGATCCGCGAGCTAGCGGCTTGGACTGGCTCGCCGATCGAGATGGCGGGAAGTGGCCTGGGGCCGTTGAAGATCAAAGGAAAGGTGGCGGCCACACCCGCGAAAGTCGCCTTCACCGAAGCGGCGATCTCCCTCGACGATATCAATGCCGAGGGTGATTTCACGGCCGACGTCTCCGGTGCCAAGCCTTACCTCAAGGGTCGCCTGGATGTGGATCGGCTCGATCTGAACGTCTACATGCCGCCACCGGCCAAGTCTCAGGAGGGCGCGGCGAGCGCATCTTCGGACGGCGGCGATCAACCGGCGGCACCAGCGGACTGGAGCGACGAGCCCATCGATCTGACGGCACTGAAGCTTGTGAATGTCGATTTCGCCCTCAGCGTCGGCGAAATCTTGGCGCAGGACGTCAAGATTGGACGCAGCGCTCTGACCACGGCGCTGAAGGATGGTTTGCTTGTCCTCGATCTCAGCGAACTCAACCTCTACGGCGGTGCCGGCAAGGGGAAGGTGACGGTGGATGCCCGCGATAAGGTGCCGGCGGTGGAAAAGACGCTCACTATGGAAGCGATCCAGGCGCAACCGCTGCTAACCGATGCGGCGGGGTTCGACCGCCTGGAAGGAACCGGCGCACTGAATATTTCCATTGTCGCCAAGGGCAGTACCGAGCGCGAGATGGTGAAAAGCCTGAACGGCAACGGCGCTTTCAAGTTTGTCGATGGCGCGGTGCGTGGGCTTAACCTGGCGGCCATGTTACGCAACGTCGGCACCGCCTTCTCGGATAAAGGCGCGCGGGATTCGCAGAAGACAGACTTCGCGGAGCTGTCCGGTACCTTCAAGATCAACGGCGGTATTGTGCGCAATGAAGATCTCATTTTGCGCAATCCACTGCTCCGGGTATCCGGCGCGGGCAGCGCGGATGCGCCGAAGCGAACCGTCAACTACCGCATCGAGCCGAAGGTCGTGGGGAGCATCGAGGGCCAAGGTGCGGCGAGCGAGGCCAAGGGTGTTGCCGTGCCTGTGATCGTCGAAGGGCCGTGGGACAACGTCACCTACCGGCCCGATCTTGCCGGCTTGGTCACGGACATCGCAAAGGATCCAGAAAAGGCGCTGGAGGGTGCGAAGGATACGCTCAAGCAACTCAAGGGCGGTGCGGGCGGATTGCTGGGTGGTGGCGATGCCGCCGCGCCGGCGGACGGCGGCGAGAGTAGCGGCGGCGCGGTGCCCGATCCGGCCAAGGCGTTGAAGAAGTTGTTCGGCGACTAGCGGCGACACCGCCGCCCACGACCAATAGTTTTTGTGCCATCGGCGTGACCCGTCGCGGTCGCGCGTGAGTAGATTTTGCCTGCGGCAACGCAATGCCGCGGCGTTACTGAAAGAGGGAGACCTAGGATATGCGTATTTTTCGAGTGCTTGGACCAATACTATCGCTTGCCGTTCTCGGTGGCTGTGCGATTGCCAGCTCCGGCTACGACATTGCAAAGATGCGTGCCGCGCAAAACACCGGCAGTGCCTTTACGCAAAGCTTGGCCGGGGAATACCGCCAGCTCATGGATTTCGAGGCGGACGATATGTACGACTGGCGCGATGCCGACCACTACGCGCTCAAGGGTCTGCGCGCCGCTGGTGGCGAGGCGGTGGAGCCGGATGCAATCGCCTCACGCGATCTGCCGGCCGACAAGGTTGGCGAGCTGACGATGGCGCGGGCCGAGTTGGTGCAACTCATCGACACGGGAGCGCGTGATCAGGCGCCGCAAGAGGCCGCAGTTGCCCAGGGTGCGTTCGACTGCTGGATGGAGCAGCAGGAAGAGAACTTCCAAGAGGATCATATCGCCGCCTGCCGCGACAAATTTCATGCGGCCATGGAGAAACTGCGCGCCGCCATGACGCCAGTGGCCAAAGCAGAGCCGGAGCCAGAGCCGGCCCCAGCGCCCGCCGTGGCGCCGGAGCCCTTCGTGGTTTTCTTCGGCTTCGACAAGGCCGATATCACGGCTGCCGCGTCGCAGACCATCGACGATGCCTTGGCAACCGCCAAGAAGATCGGCGCGACCGATTTTTCGGTGACCGGCCACGCCGATCGTGCTGGCTCTGACGATTACAACTCGGCTCTATCTTTACGCCGCTCCAACGCGGTGCGCGATGCGCTGATAGCCCGAGGTGTCGGCGAGGCTCAGGTGAGTGTCGCTGGGCGCGGCGAGGCCGATCCGGCTGTCCCCACCGCCGACGGCGTGAAAGAGCAAGCCAACCGCCGGGTGCAGATCATCATTCTGCAGTAGAGCGCCTGCGAGTCACCCCCCTCCCGGCCTCCCCCCATCAAGGGGGGAGGAGGTCAAGGATCGCCTCGCATCACTTTTCCCTCCCCCCTTGTGGGGGAGGGCTAGGGTGGGGGGTGCCGTGCTCAGGTGTTTGACCAGAGTACGTGGCTAGTCGTCGCCGGGCAGGCGCATGATGAAGGGGTTGGGCGTGTCCTCGGCCGTGCTGATCCAGACGCACTTGGTTTGCAGGAAATCGTAGATCGCCTCCTGCCCGTTCTCGCGGCCCAGGCCCGAACGCTTGTAGCCGCCGAAAGGTGACATGTAGCTGACCGCCCGATAGGTGTTTACCCAGATGGTGCCGGCGCGCAGGCGATCGGTCATGGTAAGTGCCCGGCGGATGCTTTGCGTCCAGACGCCGGCCGCCAGGCCATAGACGATATCGTTGCCGATCTCCACCGCCTCCTCCTCGTCGCGGAAGGGGATGACGGAAAGCACCGGGCCGAAGACCTCTTCCTGGGCGATGCGCATGTCGTTGCGCACACCGGTGAAGACCGTCGGCTCGACAAACCAACCGTCGCCGCATTCCGGCCGCGTGGCCCGTCCGCCGCCAAGAATGCACTCGGCCCCTTCGCCCTTGGCGATGTCGATATACCCAAGAATTTTTTCCATCTGCGGAACGGTCGTGACCGGTCCGACTTGGGTTTCGAGCGAGCTTGGATCGCCCATGCGCGCGGCCTTGGCAAAGCTGACCAGGCGGTCGACGAATTCATTGTGGATCGACTCCTGCACCAACAAGCGCGAGCCGGCGATACACGTCTGGCCCGTTGCCGCGAAGATGCCGGAGACGGCGCCCTTGACCGCGTTGTCCAAGTTAGCATCATCGAAAACGATGTTCGGCGACTTGCCGCCCAGCTCCAGACTCACCCGCTTCATGCCGCGCGCGGCCGTCTCGTAGACTTTTTGGCCGGTCATCTCGCCGCCGGTGAAGGCGACCTTGGCCACATCGGGATGCGAGACCAGGGCGTCACCCACCTCGGCGCCAAAGCCGGTGATCACGTTGACGACTCCGGGCGGGAAACCGGCCTGTTCCACCAGCTTGACGAACTCGAGGGCCGAGGCGGAGGTAAATTCGGACGGCTTCAAGACGACCGTATTACCGGCTGCCAAGGCCGGCGCCAGCTTCCAGGTGGCCAGCAAAAGCGGTGAATTCCAAGCGGTTATTGCGGCTACGACACCGAGTGGCTCATAGCGCGTGTAGTTGAAGGTCTCTGGCTTATCGATGGGGATAACCGCGCCCTCGATCTTGTCTGCGAGCCCCCCAAAGTAGTAATACCACTGTGGGATGTATCGAAGTTGGGCTGACATTTCGGCGATGAGCTTACCGTTGTCTTGGACTTCGGTCTCGGCCAACGCCTGCGCGTTCTCGGCAACCAGGTCACCAAGCCGGCGCAGCAAGGCGCCGCGCTGCGAGGCATGTAGGCGTGGCCACTCGCCCTGGGTGAACGCTTTCTGCGCGGCATTGACGGCCCGGTCCACGTCCTCGGCATTGCCGCGCGGAAAGCGCGCCCACACCTTCCCCGTGTATGGATAGTAGGACTCGAACCATTGACCCGAGGCCGATTCGCACGACTTCCCTTCAATGTACATCCGGTATGTTTTGATCTCGCCCATGCGATCTTCCCCACCTTCCAAGTTCGACGTTTAGGTTCCTGTATATCATGAGTTTTGGTGATTTGAGATGCCTTCCAATGCGATTTCCGTAAACCTAAAACCTCCATTCCGTTGGGCCCAAAAGGAGGATTGCTATCGGATTGCCGAGCTTGTTCAGTTGTCTTCCGCCGGCCTTATCGACTATGTCTGGGGCACTCTGGGCGGGCCGGATTTGAGCCTGCTGGAAGTCGGCGAGCAGCGCCTGGCCCGGGAGGATACGGACTTATCCTATCGAAATAGCGTGGTGGTCGAGGTCGACGATGATGTCGCCGGTGTCCTGGTCTCTTTCACTGAGGACAGCTCGCAGACCGACTATACGGCGGCACGCGCGTCCGCAAAAGGCGAAGCGGACGTGCTGGCGCCCTATCGGGAACTAGAGGTACCCGGTAGCTATCATATTTGCGAGATGGCCCTGTTGCCCCAGCATCAAAGCCAAGGCCTGGGTACCCGCATGTTCGAGATCGCCAAGGGCTTGGCGCGCGAGCGCGGCTGTGCCGAATTAAGCTTGCAGGTCTTCGAGCAGAACGTGGGTGCCGTGCAGCTTTACGAACGCTTAGGTTTCAAAACCATCGACCGTCGCCCCGTGGTCCCGCACGAGTTGATCCGCTATACCGGCGATGTGCTGTTGATGACCGCACCCGTAGCCGTGGGGGCGGGCGGGCGCTAAAGTCGGCTCTTCCGACATAGCTCGATCATAATCGAATTGTTTTGTGTCGACAGGGCGGTCCGGCTGGCGCACTCCTGTGCGCTGAAATCATTGTGCCAGGACGGACATGAGCGCGACCGCCGATAAGGCCTCCAATCTCAAAATTGAGATATTGCTTCTCGGTCTTCTCGCTTTGCTGTGGGGGTCGTCGTACCTGTTTATCAAGGTGGCGGTAGCGACCATCCCGCCGTTCACCCTGATCGCCATGCGCGTTTCCATCGCCGGGCTCTTCCTGTTAGTCGTTATGTGGGGGCAGGGCGCCCGGTTGCCGGCGGACGGCAGGACATGGCGCCTATTGCTGGTCCAAGCCTTCTTCACCAGCGCAGCACCTTGGACCATGGTCGCCTGGGGTCAGCAGTATGTGGACAGCGCCCTCGTGGGTGTTCTTAATTCGACCTCGCCCATTTTCGTCTTTTTCATCACGTTCTTTTTCATCCGGCATGAGGCCATGAGCGGGCGGAAACTGGCCGGCGCCTTGCTGGGTATCGCGGGTGTCGTCTTGATCGTGGGGGTCGATGCGCTTCGCGGGCTTGGGCAGGAGGTCGCCGCGCAGCTAACGGTTCTTTTCGCGGCGCTTTTGTATGGGGTGGCCGCCATCCATGGAAAGCGGTTTTCACACCTTTCTCCGACCGTCACCGCCGCTGGAACGATGCTCTGCGCCACGGCGTGCCTTGTCCCGTTGAGCCTGCTGATCGACCGGCCCTGGACGCTCAGCCCGTCGCCGGTGTCTCTTCTCGCCGCGGCTGCCCTCGCGATCTTTTGCACGGGAGGTGCGTTGCTTATTTATTTCAGGCTCGTGCGGACGCTCGGATCGATGGGCGTTGCCAGCCAAGCCTATCTCCGGGCGGGGGTGAGCGTGATGTTGGGCGTGATCATCCTTGGCGAACAGATTACAGTGGTTGTCGGTCTAGGCCTGCTTGCCGCTGTTCTGGGTGTTGCGGCCATCAACATGCCCGCGCGGCGATGAACGAATGGAGTTCGAGCCATGTCGGTAACCGTCGGAACCTTCAATCTCAACAATCTCTTCTCCCGCTTTAATTTCAGGGCGCCGGTTGACGCCGTTCCCGGCCAGGACGCGGGCGGTATCACGCTAACCTTCGATCGTGACTCGGTCGATGTGCGCACCTTCATGGGGCGGCTGGTAAGTGCCAAGGATGCCGGCGAGACGGTGAAGATCGCCCGGCGGATCACCGATGTCATGAACGTGGACGTGCTGGCCGTTCAGGAGGTCGAGCACATCGAAATCCTGAAGAAATTCAACCGGGATCATCTGGGCAACCTCTACCGACATGTTGTTCTGATCGAAGGCAACGACCCGCGGATGATCGATGTGGGCGTTCTCTCCAAGTTGCCGATCGGCGCTATCACCTCGCACCAGACGGCGACTCATCCGGACGATCCGGCGCGGCGGGTGTTCGGCCGCGATCTGCTGCAGGTCGAGATTCTCGATTCTAACGGCGACAAACTGTTCAATCTCTACAACACTCACTTGAAAAGCCACTTCGTGGCGGCGGGCAGCGACCCGATTGCCGGCGCGCAACGGGCCAATGAACGGCGCCAGCGGCAAGCAGAAGCGACCTCTCGCATCATGAGCCGCATGGAGCGGCCGAACAGCCGTTTCGTGCTGCTGGGCGACATGAACGATCCGCCGGACTCGCCGTTCCTGGCGCCTATGTTGGTCTCTGACGGTCGGCCCTTGGTCGATGCGCTGGCACAAGCGCAGGAAACTCGTCCGGCCAAGGCGGAGACACCAGGCCAGGGCCCTGGTCCGCAGGGTCCCCTGTGGACCCACCGCTTCAACCCGGCGGGTCCGGAATTTCCGAGATACGAGTTGTTCGATCAGATCTGGCTCAGCCAGAGCCTAGCCGGTCATCTTACCGATGCCCACATCGATCGCCGCGAAACCCATGGCGGCGAGGGCAGCGACCACGACCCGGCGTGGATCGAATTGGACGTGTAGGGTATTTAATTGGGGACAGTATATAGTTTTCTAAAAACTATATACTGTCCCCAATTAAATATCTCCATGCCCTGCCGACCAGGTATCAGGGTTGTCGAGAAACGCGCGCACTTGGGCCAGCGCCGGGCCGGCCAGGTAGCCGCGCTCCTCCGCGACCGCCAGGGCATCCCACCAGGTTGCCAGGGCGTGCAGGGTCACGCCGCGCTCCGCCAGCGCCGCGATTCCGTGCGGAAAGATGCCGTAGTGGAATAGGACGAAGGTATGGGCGATCTGTCCGCCGGCCGCACGGATGGCATCGACGAAATTGAGCTTCGAGCCGCCATCGGTTGCCAGATCCTCGACCAGCAGGATGCGGGCGCCGTCGGCGAAGGTGCCCTCGATCTGCGCGTTGCGGCCAAAGCCTTTGGGCTTCTTGCGCACGTAGATCATCGGCTTGTCCAGGCGCTCGGCGATCCAGGCGGCGAAGGGGATGCCGGCGGTTTCGCCGCCCGCCACCACGTCGATCTCGCCGGCGCCGATGTCGCGCCCGATCAGCTCCACGGCCATATCCATCAGCCGGCCGCGTTCGTGTGGGAACGAGATCACCTTGCGGCAATCCACATAGACCGGGCTGGCCCGGCCCGACGTGAAGACGAACGGGTCCTCGGGGCGGAACAAGACGGCCTCGATATCCATGAGCAGGCCAGCGGTGGTGCGCGCGGTTTCGGTGATTTCAGGCATGTGTATCCTCGACGGGGCAGGCACATCTAATTAACTTCCGGATGACCGCTTGGCAAACGTCGTACACAGGGCAGGGGAATATGCGCGGACAACCCACTTTCGATCTAACGCTCTATCTGGTGGTAGGCAGTGACGCTGTGCGTGGCCGCAGCGTCCTCGACGTGGTCGCCGCGGCGGTGCGGGGCGGGGTGACCCTGGTGCAGTTGCGCGAGAAGACCATGCCGGATGCCGAAATGATCGCCGGCGCTCGGGTTCTGATCGATCTTCTCGGTCCGCTCAGCGTGCCGTTGATTATCAACGATCGGGTCGAGGTGGCCATCGCCGCCGGGGCGGCGGGCGTGCATCTGGGCCAAGACGATCTCGATGCAGCGCGCGCGCGAAGCCTTCTCGGGCCGGAGGGCATCGTTGGCGTTTCGGCGGGAACCATGGCCGAGGCGGCCACCGTTTCCGCCGGTCTGTCGGATTACGTGGGTGTCGGCGCGGTCTATCCGACCACGAGCAAGGCCGATGCCGGCGCGGCCATCGGCATCGCCGGCCTTCAGGCATTGCAGGCGCGCCTGCCTCTGCCCGTTGTAGCCATCGGCGGTATCCATGCCGGTAATGCCGCCGAGGTGGCCGCCACCGGGGTGGCGGGGGTGGCCGTGGTCTCTGCTATCTGCGGCGCTGACGACCCGGAGGACGCCGCCCGGTCCCTGCGCCAGGCGATCGCGGCGGGACGTGGGGTTTGATTTTGTTAATTGTTTTTTCGCGTTTAAATTGCATTTTTAAATTTATCAACAACTACAATGGCTGGACGCGAGATTGTTTTGTCTGATCGAAGATCGGCGGGAGCCGCTGGAATCGATTCCGGATGATCGCTTGCGTCAACTTCTCGCGTTTTGGCACGAGAAGCGGGTGGAACGGACGATGCCCTCCCGCGCTGATATCGATCCGTTCGAGCTACGAGAGCACTTGGGCCGACTGCATCTTCTCGATGTGATCGGGCCAAATATCTTTCGCTTTCGCCTCTACGGTAGCGGGGTGACCAATCCCAACGTGACGGACATGACGGGGCGGACCACCCAGGACTATGCGGATACGGCGTTCGGCACCTTGGTCACCCGGCACTATCAGGTGTGCGTGGACGAGAAGGTGCCCGTCTATCACGAGGTGCGCGCGACCCTCGCCGATGTGCCGTACGAGTACAGTCGTTTGACCCTGCCTTTGTCGAGCGACGGCGTGAGCGTGGATATGCTTCTAGCTTCGCCGCATCGGGTGCGCGTTTCTCTCAGTTTGCCATCGCGAAGTTTGTTCTCCAACACCTAGGACGCTGCGTCCATATTCACCGCCGCGGGGTGCCGACGATGAAGGCGGAGATGGTTTTCTCACCCAGTAATTTGCAGGCTTCAAGGCGCTGCAATCCGGCCACCAGAACGAACCTTTTGTCGCCCTTGCGCACACTGATCGGTTCTTGCTGGCCGATCTCCAGAATGCTTTCGGCAATCTCCTGCACTTTGTCGGGATCGACCGACCCGCGCCGCCCGGTGGGGACGTAGATCTGGTCGATCGGCACGGGAATTTCCTTCATCATGGTGGGCGCAGAGTAGGCAAGAGCGGGGCCCGTGTCCAACGGTGCTGTCGCCGGCGGCAATGCCTCGCATATGTCGTTGGGAGAAGACCTGCCGGTCTAAGGCGCGGACTTTTGACTCAAGATTTGTTTGAGTAGGGGCGCGGTGGGCGATCTTTTTTCGACGAGCGGGTGATTGTCTTGATGTCGCCGCGGGAAGTGCCGGATTTTTCGGCTATCTTGCGGTCTTGCGCCTCAATGAAGGCACGCGCAGGCTCGTCGCCGTCCAAGCCACCCAGATCGGTGCCCGGGACCTTGCGGTTCGAGGTGCGCGTACCGTCGGCATAGACCACGTCGAAGAGCACGGGCCCATTGTCAACGGGGCGTTTCTTGCGCGCCATCGGTTTCTCCAGGCGCGGCGGACTCAGGGTCTCCGGCCGCGTCTTGCGGTGCGTCCGGGTCCACTTTTCGTAGAGCGGCGGCTTCTTCGCGGCGCTGCTGCTTTTCCTGCTTTTTTAGCGCTTTGTTGCGCTCACGCTCACGACGAGACTGGTTGTAGTTTGGCTTGAAGGCCATCGGTTCTCCTCGGTCAAAGTGAGTTGCGGGTGACGGGCGCGACAGAATTCAGGGGGCACCGGCTGAGCGATGCCCCCCTTAACTGAATCCGGTATTAGTGGCTTAGACCGCCTTGAGATTTTCAGCCGAGGTCTTACCGCGCTTCGGGTCGGTTTGCTCCTCGAACGAGATTTTTTGACCCTCTGCCAAGTTGCCCAGGCCGGCGCGCTCGACGGCGGAGATGTGTACAAAAACGTCCGGGCCGCCGCCGTCAGGCTGAATGAACCCAAAACCCTTGGTGCTGTTAAACCATTTGACCGTGCCGATCGGCATCGCTGTCCTCCGATGGAATAAGTGGCGCCGTATCTTATATGCGGCGCATCAGACTGACTCTTGGAATAGCAGCGATCTAAGGGCCGCGAGGGCACAGCAGGTCGGCAGTCCGCAGCAGAATGACAGGTGTTACATAGGCCATTACGGCTCTTTTCGCAAAGACGAAAAGCTGCCCGGCCTCGCCTCGGGACCGGGCGCGCTACGGCGTGTCGGTCTTGCTCGCGTGTGCAAGACGGGCAACTCGTTGGATTCCCACAATTGCTACCGATTTCACGGGGTTTCCTCGTGGTCCTGAGGCGGCGCATCAGGGTTTAGGAGCGCTGCGCCGGCGGTCACGTTGTGGGCGATGGCGACGGCGGTGACAGGGGTATCGGCGCGGGTCGGGCTGCGCCAAAGTCGAAAGAGGGCGGTCGCGATAACACTACCCTGCAGGATGGCCAGGAGCAGGAACAGCCCGGGCGGGCCATAGTGCTCCACCGCGAACGAACCCAGTGCCGGTCCGAAGACGATGCCGGCGCCCAGGACCAAAACCAACGTGCCGCTCGCGCCGACGATCTGGCTGGGCTTCAAATGGTCGTTCGTATGAGCCACACATATTGAATAGATGGGAAGCGTCAGACCGCCCAGCATCGTGACTCCGGCATAAAGCATGAAGAGGTCGGGAGGTGATCCCCCAATGGATGCTAGCGCAAGGCAGACCGGCACCGCCAATCCGGCGCACCCGACGATGACCAGGCGCCGGTCGACGCGGTCGGAAAGCCGGCCGAGGGGAAACTGAAAAAGCATCCCGCCGAGCGTCGCGAAGCCGATGAGGGCGCCAATCGCACCTGTGTCGAGGCCGATTACCTGGCCGTACAACGCCAAGGCGATGTAGATGGCGCCTTGGGCAATGCCATTCAGGAAGCATCCGGTCAGGCCCATGGGCGAGAGGCGGAAGAGCTCGGCGAACGACGTCCACTCGGGCGGTTCATAGACCGGGGTCGCCGTGGCCGAGACCAGGATCGGGACCAGCGACAGCGAGATCAGGACCGACACCACGATGAACAGCAGGATGCCGTCGGGGCTGGAGAGATTCAGGAGCGTCTGACCCAATGCCACCCCGCCCGTCTGAATGACGAAGTAAATGGACAGCAGACTGCCCCGGGTGTCATTCGTCGCCCGGCCGTTGAGCCAGCTTTCCGCGACGACGTACAGCCCCGCGAAACAGAAGCCGGCCAGCATACGCATGGCCGCCCAACTCCACGGGTCGAAGGTGACGAGGTGGATCAGGGCCGCCGTGCTGGCGATCGAGGCGAGGGCGGCAAACACGCGGACATGGCCCACCTGGTCCACCAGCCGCGGCGCCACCAGGCAGCCAAGAAGCGAGCCGACCGGATAGGCCGATTGCATCAGGCCGATCACGGATTCGCTGAATCCCAGCCCGCTTGCCCTCAAGGTCAACAGCGTCGCCAGCAGCCCGTTGCTGACCATCAAAAAGAGCATGCCGACAAACAGCGGCCAGGAAGAACGGATCGCGACCCACATGGGGCTTGTCCCTAGATTTGGCGATTAGTCACGCCAAGCGCCCGACTGCAAGCACCCGACGGCGTTGGCACACCCCGCCTTATCTGTCTTTGAGGATTTCGGCAAGAGGGCCGGTGCGGCCCCGGTATCGTGGACCGCCGTCAGGCGGCAGCGGGCGACTTAGCGGTTGTTGTGTGGCCGCGCAGGCGGTCCTGGGCCAGGCGGTCGGCGGCCTCGGAGGTGGGGATGCCTTGCTGCTCGGCACGGGTGAAAATCTCGCCAAGGGTATCGTGAATGCGTGCCACGTGGGCGAGAGCCTGCGTCTCGTCGAACGAGGGGCCCTCGTGGCTGATGTAAACGACACCGCCCGCGTTGATCACGTAGTCCGGTGCGTAGAGGATTTTGCGCCGCGCCAGTTCGACGCCGTGTCGTGGTTCGGCAAGTTGATTGTTGGCCGAACCGGCAATGACGCGCGCCTTCAGGCGCCCAATGGTCTGGTCGTTGATCACGGCACCCAGGGCGCACGGGGCAAAGACGTCGGCGGCCACGTCATAGATCGCCTCAGGTGCTACGGTCTGGGCCGAGAATTCCCGGCTCGCACGGGCGACGGCGTCGGCGTCGATATCACTTACGGTCAATTGCGCTCCGGCCTCCGCCAAATACCGGCACAAATGATAACCGACGTGGCCCAGCCCCTGCACCGCGACGTGTACACCTTTGAGCGAATCGCTGTTTGCGGCGTGCGCCAGGGCAGCGCGGATACCCATGAACACGCCATAGGCCGTGGCTGGCGATGGATCGCCCCCGCCGGCGGCGCGTGTGCCGGCTACGTGGCGCGTCGCCCGGGCCATAACCTCCACATCGTCGACGGAGATGCCGACATCCTCCGCAATGACATAGCGACCACTCAGGCTATCGACAAATCGACCCATGGCCAGGAACAGGGCCTCGGACTTCATCGTGTGGGAATCGCCGATGATGACGGATTTGCCGCCGCCGTAGGGCAGGTCGGCCAAGGCCGACTTGTAGGTCATGCCGCGCGCCAGGCGCAGGGCATCGGTCAATGCCTCGTCTTCGCTGGCATATGGCCACATGCGGCAGCCGCCCAGCGACGGTCCGCGCGTGGTGTCGTGGATGGCGATAATAGCCTTCAGGCCGCTTGTCGCGTCGTGGCAGAAGACAACCTGCTCGTGGGCGTCGAAATCGCGGTGACCGAACAACGGCATGATGAAATCGCCCCTGGTTTAACGGGCTGCGCTGGCAATCGGCTAGGCAAACACCAGCATTCCATCATTATGTCGCCTATCATGTTTATCTTTCAATAACAGATACTTAAACGATGGTAAAACGACAGAAAATTAAACCTTTATGGCGCCGGAGAGCGGAATCGCGCGCCGTCGGCGGGGCACACGGAAACTTTATTGCCCCGCCGATTCGCCGGCAAACTCATCCGCAGCCCGCCACCGCCGGAACCGCCAGGTGGGGGCGCGAATTCGGCCGGTTCTGGTTTGCGGCAATGCGCTGGGGTGCCGCCTTTGGTGCCGTTCCGTCCACCAGGTCACTCGCGACCCGCCAAATCTGACTGTGCGGAATTCCGATATCCCGCAACGTGCGGTCCGGCAGGGACCAGAGCTGGCGTACCGTCTCCCGCCGCAGGCGCCGGCGGGCGTGGGCCGCGGCCAGGGCCGTGATCCCCTTTCCGATGGAAATGGCAGCGGCGCGAAGTATCCCCGTGACCGTTTTGGCCCGCTCGCTCCGGGCACGCTGCAGGTAGGGGGCCAAGTGGCTGTTAGAGAGGTTTAGCTCGAACATGGTCAGGGTCTCCTTGCTGGGTCATGCGCAGTAGAGAGAAGTTAGAAAAACTGTCTCTAAATCCATCTTTTCTAGAAGGTATCTCCTTGTATACAGAGGAAGATGGTGCCAAAATTGCTATCCGACAAACGAGTTCTTCTGTCACTACAAGATAGAAAAACTAACTTATCTGGAATGATGAAACGCCAATTGCCGCCACTCAACGCCCTGCGTGCCTTCGAGGCGGCTGGGCGCCATCTCAGCTTCCGCAAAGCGGCGGAGGAACTGAATGTGACCCCGGCGGCCATCAGCCATCAGGTGAAGGCTCTGGAAGCGTTTTGCGGTGCGCCTCTGTTCCGCCGCCTAACCCGCGCCCTGCTGCTCACGGACACAGGGCAGGTGGCGTTGCCCCTGCTAGCCGAGGGCTTCGACCGGTTGGCGGAGGCGGCTGCCGGCATGCAGTCCCAAGAGGATGGGCCGTTGCTGACTGTCAGCGTGACGCCGTCGTTCGCGGCGAAATGGTTGGTTCCACGCCTCGACCGGTTCCGCGCCGCGTACCCGGACTTCGACATTCGGGTCGATGCTACGGACCGGCTGATCGACTTCGCCCGCGACACGGCGGATGTGGCGATACGTTATGGCCTTGGCGAATACTCGGGTCTGCGGGCCGATTGCCTGATGAGCGAAGTTTCGGCACCGGTGTGCAGTCCCCGCTTGTTGGAGGGGCCGCATCCGTTGTGCACGCCCGCGGATCTGCGTCACCACACGCTGCTGCACGTCGACTGGACGGTCGAGGATGAAGCTACACCGAGTTGGCGCATGTGGTTGCTGGCCGCCGGTGCGCACGGCATCGATGCGACACGCGGCCCGCGCTTCAATCAGGAGAGCATGGTGGTACAGGCGGCAATCGAAGGGCACGGCGTGGCGCTGGGCAGCAACGTCCTGGTCGACGACGACGTGGCCGCCGGGCGCCTGGTCCGGCCGTTCGATCTAAGTCTAAGCGACCCGCTCGACTTTTCGTACTACGTGGTCTGTCCCGAGGACGCGATGGACCGACCAAAGGTCGCCGCCTTCCGCTCCTGGGTCATTGCCGAGGCCAAACAACGGACGAGCTAAAGCCGACTTACGTCGCGCTCTTCCAGCAAGCGATAGACGGCGCGCCAAAGTCGCAAGCCGTCCAGGATTCCGCCGGGCCCCAACTTCACGTGAGCCAGGTTGTCCACCAGATACAATGTCGCCTGGCGCGGCGGCGGCCAGGACCATGCTCTCGGTATAAGGAATGATGGCGTCATCACGCCCGTGGATCAGAATCAGGCGCGCCGCAAGAGCCGACAGATCGTGCCGCCGCACATCAAGGGCCTCCATATCGGTGCGGATCGCCAGCGGTAGCGCGGCAACGAGCGCCGGCACCGCCTCCGGATCCACGTTGGCCAGTAACGCCTGGACCGAGCGTCCCTCAGGGCCCAACTTGCCGGTCAGATCGGCGATCCCGGCTTTAAGGTCGCGTAGTTTTCGTTCCGCCATCGAGGTCAGCAGAACGCGGTCGCGTGGATCGCGCATGCGGTCGGCATTGGCACGCACGAACAGCCATTTGCCATAGGCGTTGGGTGTACCGTGCTGCCAAGGTTGATCCGGTCCCTCGCGATACCCGCCAGTGGTAAAGAAGGTGATCACCGCCTCGATATCGTAGTAGCCGCCGACCGCCAGCAGAAAGCGCACGTCATCGCGCACCTGTGGTTGCAACGCCGCGAGCATCGCCGGGCCCGTGGCGTAGGAGATGGCAACAACACCGATGGGACCGGTGACGCGGCCGGCCTCTCGCGCCTCGGTCAGATAACGCACCGCATCGGCGATATGCCCCACATCCGCGGAGCGGATACGCAAGGCGCGCAGGTTGGCAATCTCGGGCACCAGGACAGTGAAACGGGCACGCGCCAGGGTATTGGCAAAGGCGATGAGGCGGGGATCGTCCTTGCCTTCGGGCACGGCGCCAGGGACCAGAACCAGCGCGGCGCGGGGCTCGTCGCCCGGCCGATAGAGATCACCACTGTGATCGCGGCCGTCGATGCGATAGGCGATTGCGACTCGACTAGGCGGCGAGGTGATCGTCTTGAGGTGGCTGGGGCCACCGGCCGCCGCCATGTCGCCCAGGACACGCCACGATTCGATGGCTCGTTCCGGCGAGCAGGCGGTCAGCGCGAGGAGTGCTAAGCCGCCGAGTACGTACCGCCAAATAACCGCGGAAGCTGGCTTGCCCGCCTTGGCCGCTCCTGTCAGGACAGCTTTCCCTCGATGGCCGCGACGAACATGGTCTTCAATTCCGCCGCGCCCACCGGAACCGGGTTGCCGGATGCGGTCGGGTCCTCGGCCGCCATCTGCGAAAGCTCGTCCAGGCGCGCGGTGTCGACGCCCAGATCCGCCAAGGTGTGTGGGATACCAATCTCTTTCCGTAGCTTCATGACCCAATTCATGATTGCATCAAAGCCGGGATTGGGCATGTCGAGCCAGGCGGCCAGACGGGTGAGCTTGCCATCGATGGCCGGGCGGTTGAAGGCCAGTACATAGGGCATCACCACCGCGTTCGTCAGGCCGTGGTGCGTGTCGTAGACGGCACCGACTGGATGGCTCAGCGCGTGGATGGCCCCCAGACCCTTCTGGAATGCCGTGGCGCCCATGCTCGCCGCCGCCAACATCGCCGCGCGCGCCTCCAGGTTCTTGCCGTCGGATACCGCCGTCGGCAGCCAGTTCTTGACCAAGCGCATACCCTCGACGCCGATGCCTTCGGCCATCGGGTGAAAGCCCGGCGCGCAATAGGCTTCCAGGCAATGGGCTAGGGCATCCATACCGGTCGCCGCCGTGATGTGTGGTGGCAGGCCGACGGTCAACTCCGGATCGGAGATGACGATTGCCGGCAGCATTTTGGGATGGAAGATGATCTTTTTGGTATGCGTCGTCTCATCGACGATGACGCCAGCGCGCCCTACCTCGGACCCGGTGCCGGCGGTTGTCGGTACGGCGACGATGGGGGCGATGCCATTCGGGTCGGCGGCTTTCCAGTTGTCACCGCGATCCTCGAACTCCCAGACCGAGCGTTTTTGACCGGCCATGAAGGCGATGATCTTGGCCGCGTCCAGGCCGCTGCCGCCGCCGAAGGCGATCACGCCGTCATGCTTGCCGTCGCGATAGGCGGCCAGGCCATCCTCGATGTTCTGGCCCACCGGGTTCGGTTTGATGTCGCTGAAGACGGCGGTGGGCAGGCCATCCGCCTCATTGGCGGTAACCGCCGCTTGGACCATCGGCAATTTCGCCACGCCGGGATCGGTCACCAGCAGCGGGCGGCTCATGCCCACACTTTTGCACGCTCGTGCCAGCTCCGCGATGCGGCCGGCGCCGAAGCGCATTTGCGTGGGGAAACTCCAGTTTCCGCGGAATTCGTCTGCACTCATGGCTATCGCAATCCTTGCTTATATGGCGGTGCGCAAATGAAACGACTTGGGCCGCGTCAATTGCTCGAAGCCGACCTGGCTGAGCGAGCAACCGCGGCCCGAATCCTTGACCCCGGTCCAGGCGAGCGCCGGGTCCAGATAGTCGCAGCGGTTCATGAACCAGGTACCGGTCTCGACCCGGTCGCCGATGGAGACGGCCGCCGCCTCGTCCGCCGTCCAGATGGAGGCGGTTAGGCCAAAATCGCTGTCGTTCATCAAGGCGATGGCCTCCTCGTCCGATTGCACCTTCATGATGCCGAGCACGGGTCCGAAGGTCTCTTCGGTCATGACGCGCATGGAATGATCCACATCGATCAGAACCTGCGGCGCCAAGTACGGGGTGCCATCTTCATCGGCGGGGAAATGCTTGGGATCGATTAGAGCCTTGGCCCCGGCGGCAACGGCATCGCGGACCTGACCGCGGGCGAAATCGGCGGCGTTGGCACGCACCATGGGGCCCATGGTGGTGTCTTTGTCCAGCGGGTTGCCCAGCTTGTATTTATTGACCAGGGCTACAGCGCCATCGACGAAATCCTTGTAGACATCGGCGTGCACGTAAACCCGCTCGATGCCGCAGCACGACTGGCCGCTGTTGAAGAACGCGCCGTCAACCAGGCTTTCGACGGCGTGCGGCATATTCACATCGGCCCGCACATAAGCTGGGTCTTTGCCACCCAGTTCCAACCCGGTGGCGATGAACCGCTTGTTGGCAGCTTCCTGCACCGCGTGGCCGCCAGGGACGGAGCCCGTGAAGGCCACGAAATCGATGCCGTTGCTGCCGATCAGTTGAGCGGCGACGTCGTGTCCGACATGCAGAAACTGAAATACGTCCTTGGGCAAGCCGGCGGCGTCGAATGCCTCGCCAAAACGTTCCGCGCACAACGGAGTCTGGTGCGAATGCTTCAGGATCACGGCGTTTCCGGCCAGCAAAGCCGGGATCACCGAATTGACCGCCGTAAGGTATGGATAGTTCCAGGGGGCGACGACAAAGACCACACCTAACGGGTCGCGGCGGATAAAACGGGTGAAGCCGGCGATTGGCTCCACGGCAATATCCTTCAGGCTATCGGGGGCGATGGCGATCATGTGCCGTGCCCGTTCCTCGAAGCCGCCAACCTCGCCCCCCGTCTGCGACACCGGGCGGCCCATCTGCCAGGAAATCTCCTCGCCGATTTCCGCACCTTTGGCGACGAACGCGTCCACCGCCTTGCTCAGGATCGCTTGCCTCTCACGCAGTGAAACATACCGCCAGGCTGCCTGTGCCATCTGGGCGCGGGTGAGGGCCGCCGCGGCCTCGGTCGCGCTGGCGAGTGGCCGCTCCACATAGACGCTCCCGTCAACCGGGCTGATGCACGTTGCTGTTTTTCCCATGGTTCAATAGTTCCCTGTGCGACCACGCCAGTTGTGTGCAGGTGTTCCCGGCACCGGCGCGACAATCCTCGGTGATTTCGCTATATGAATGATTGCCGTTTTCTTAGACGAAAAAGGCGCCCTTGGCGACTCGAATGATCGCAAAACGTTTCGGCATCCGGACTTAGTTGTGTAGACTTCGCGGCGCGGAGAGGGACCAACGATGAGGCCGGCACCATGAAGGTGACTCCGCGAGGCTGGCGTGTGGTTTTGAGATGGGTCCGCCACGCCGCTCTAATTTACTCAGTTGCCTTTCTAGCCCACCCCGCTGCCAGGGCACAGGAGCCACTGCCGGTCCTTGCCCATATCGGCCCTTGGCCCGAGGCCTCCAATCTTATCGCCTATCAAGGTCGCGTTTGGCTGGCCAACAGCGTGAAATGGCGTAACCACAACAGCGCCGATCTCTATACCTACGACCCGGCCAACGGCGATCTGCGCTATGAGCGGCATCTCTTCAGCCAGGATGCCGGCCGGCCTGCGATTCTCAACGGCTTGCTCTACTGGCCGTTCGAGGACAACCGGTTCAGCCTGGGCTGGGGGCAATTCATGATCACCGACGGGACCGATTGGCGGTTCCGCACGATCCCCACGGGCCAGGTCTTTCACAATCATGCCATGGTCGTGGTGGGTGAGCGTCTGATCGCCGCTGAATCAGCTTGGCGGGCTGGCCTGGATGTATCCGACGACCGCGGTCTCACGTGGCGCCGGATCTACGAACATCCAACGCCGGACGGCCGCGTCTCGCGCATCGTCGATCTCTTCGCCTTGGGTGACCGGGTCATTGGTCCGTTCTCGGGGCCGAACGAGCGGCGTCTGCTCATCGCCAAGGACGCGGCCGTGACCGATCTACCCGGCTGGCCGGGGAACCGATCGTTGCATGGCGCTGCCGTATACAAGGGTTGGCTCTATGGCCTAGTCGGCGGCGATGATGGGACGTCGGTCTGGCGCAGCGATGGTCAGCGCAGCGAGCGTGTCGCGCCGCCAGAAGAAGGTTGGGGGGCTACCGGGCTGGCCGCGGGCGAGGACGGTCTGTGGGCTGTTGGCAACGGTCCGGATGGGGGGACGGCGTGGTTCAGTGTCGATGGGGCAGACTGGATCGTGAAACACACCCTCCCAGGCGGCATGCCCCGCGAGGTACTGATCTTCGGCGGACAGCCGTACGTGGCCGGTGCCGGGGACGACGGCCGTGGCATCCTGTGGGGTCCGCCGCCGGGCTCGGCCGCCTCGAATTTGGCCGTCGAAGGTCCGCCCGCGTTACCGGTTGGGCCGAGTGCCGAGATTGACTGGGCCGAGGCCGAAGCGCGTTTGGATGCGGCCTTAATCGATCCGGAAACCTATACCGGTCGCGCCGGTGTCCTGCGGGGTCTGGTCCTTAAGTTGGCTCAGGCCGGGCCACCGCCGGACCTATTTTCCGCGCGTTTGCTGCGCCCGGTACCGGAGGTAACGCTCTCGCTATTCGGCGGTGCGGCACAGGTCTCGGCGGTGAGCATGGCGCGCTGGATGCTGCTGTGGGGCATGGCGCAGGCTGGGACCGGTGAGGTGCCCCTAGACCTCCTCACCGAGCCCTGGGATGTGCCCACGAACCGGCCCGAGAAATACTTCGTCCCGCAGCTAGCGGCCATGTGGGCCGTCGCGGCGACCGGTCAGAATGACGGCGCTACGATCGCCGCTCTGATCGACCGTTTGGAACGTACTGAAGATCCCCTGTGGCTGCGCGGCGACGCGGTCGGGGCGCTTAGCGCGGTGACCGACCAGCGTTTCGGATACGATGCGGCAGCTTGGCGAAAATGGTGGTCAGAGGCAGCCTCACGTTAGGCCCGCTCGAAGCCGCGGATAACCTCCCAGTCGGTGACCCGCCGGTCGTACTCGGACTGCTCCCAGCGGCCGGCGTGGAGGTAATGCTCGACAACGTCGTCGCCCAGGGCCGCACGCAACACCTTCGACTTATCCAACCCGTTCAATGCGTCGCGCAGGGTCTTTGCCACGTTGGGTATGCTCTCGGCCTCATAGACATTGCCCTCGTACGGCTCCGGCAATTCCAACTCGTTGTCGATG
>JAJFGP010000023.1 GCA_021776055.1 Kiloniellaceae bacterium | reverse complement strand
TGGTAACGGTCGGCGGGGGCTCAGGCCCAGCAGTGTCTCCCCAGCCCAGGCACCGCCGGGTAAAACCTCCATCGCCCGCGCCAGAAGGCGCAAATGGCGGGCGATTGGTGCATAGCGGGGCAGATAGGCGATCAGCCGGTCGCATAGGGATACGCCCTGGCGCTTGGCCGTGTGATGCGCCACTTCAATTTTCATGCGGGCCATGTCGACGCCGGTCGGGCACTCCTGGCGGCATCCCTTGCAGCCGACGCACAGGCGCATGGTTTCGGTCATGGCCTCCGAGGTCAGCGCCTCGGGGCCAAGCTGGCCGGAGAGGGCAAGACGCAAGGTGTTTGCGCGGCCCCGGGTCACATGCTGTTCGTCGCGCGTGACCCGGAAGGAGGGGCACATGACGCCCGCGTCCAACTTGCGGCAGGCGCCATTGTTGTTGCACATCTCGGTGGCGCCGGCGAAGCCATCCCAGGCGGACCAATCCAGGGCGGTTTCGATCGCCATGGGCTGGTAGTCCGGCGGATAGCGAAACAGGCGACGGTCGTCCATGCGCGACGGATGCACGATTTTGCCTGGATTTAGGCGTCTCTCCGGGTCGAACGCGGTCTTCACGTCCTCGAACGCCCGCACCATGCGGGTGCCGAACATGGCTTCGTGAAATTCCGAGCGGACCAGGCCGTCGCCGTGCTCGCCGGAGTGCGAGCCTTTGTAGGCGCGCACCATGGCAAAGGCTTCCTCGGCGATGGCGCGCATTTTGCCGGCGTCGGCCTCCAGCTTCATATTCAGCACCGGACGGACATGCAGGCACCCTTCGGAGGCGTGCGCATACCAGGTGCCATAGGTGCCGTGCTTACGGAATATCTGGGTCAGGCGATCGGTGTATTCGGCCAAATCGGCGAGCGGCACCGCGCAATCCTCGATAAAGGAGATCGGTTTGCCGTCGCCCTTCATGGACATCATGATGTTCAGGCCGGCCTTGCGTACCTCCCAGATCGCCTTTTGAAAGGCCGGGTCCACCGCTTCGACAATGGCACCTGGAAAGCCGAGCCCGGCCAATAGGTCATCCAGCCGCTTGAGGTCGCGCAATTGGTCGGCCTGAGTTTCGCCGGCGAACTCGACCAGCAACAACGCCTCGGGAGTGCCGCGGACGAAGCGGGCCACGGTATCGCGGTAAAGCGCGATATCGCCGGCCATCTCGATCATGCTGCGGTCCACCAATTCGACGGCTGATGGCCCCAGCGTGACAATGTGTTGGGTCGCGTCCATGGCCGCGTGGAAGGTCGGGAAATGACAAACGCCCAGCACCGTATGCGGCGGGATCGGCTGGAGCTCCAACTCGATCGCCGAGGAGACGGCCAAGGTGCCCTCGGACCCGACCAGCAGGTGCGCCAAGTTGATCGGCTCGTTACCGGTCAAGGCATCGATGTTGTAGCCGCCCACGCGGCGTTGCAGCTTGGGGAACCGGGCCGCGATCTCCTCCGCCTCGCGGCGGCCCAAGTCCAGCAGACGTTGCCGCAAGTCGGCCGTCGCATCATCGCCACCACCATTGGCGGGCACAGGCCCGAAGTGCGCGCTGGTCCCATCGGCAAGCACGGCGTCGATGGCATGCACGTTATGCCGCATGGTGCCGTAGCGGAGCGAGCGGGCGCCGCAACTGTTATTACCCGTCATCCCGCCAATCGTTGCCCGGCTACCGGTCGAGACGTCTACCGGGAACATCAGGCCGTGCGGCCGGAGAAAGGCATTGAGTCGGTCGAGAACCATGCCCGGCTGCACCGTCACCCGGCGCGCCTCCGCGTCAAAATTCAGGACCCGGTCCAGGTGCTTGCTCACGTCGATGATCAGCGCCTCGCCGACGGTCTGCCCGCACTGGGACGTACCGCCGCCGCGCGGCAACAGGGGCACGCCCACGTCCCGCGCGATCTCGATTGTGCGGATGACATCCTCGGTGTGGCGCGGCACCACGATGCCGATGGGCGTGATCTGATAGATCGAGGCATCGGTGCTGTAGCGGCCACGGCTGAAGGTATCGAACAGCACCTCGCCCTCGATCTCACGGCCCAACCGGGCGGCGAGGGCGCCATCGTTCGTCCCCGCACGGCATGGCGCGCGGGGCGGAACTGCGACGGCAGGAGGGGAGGTGGTCATGCGGGCCAAATGGCTTTTTGATGCGTCTGACGCATGTACCGTACCAGTTTGAATACAAAATGCAAGGTCGAGCACTCAACCTACTATCGACCTAAGAAAAATAATGTATCACATTATGATAACACACAAAACATGGCCTACTATCGTCATTTACCAAGCCCGTTGATTAGGGGCGTTTGTGCATGCATAATGCCAAACGCGACTAAAGCCACGGCACGAGGGACAAGGGCGGCAATGCGGCAACCCAGCGGGCGCCATTTTCTGCAGATTCCAGGTCCGACGAATGTGCCCGACCGTATTCTACGGGCAATGGACCGGCCGACCATCGACCATCGCGGGCCCACGTTCGGCGCCCTGGGCAGTGAGGTCCTGGCGGGTCTACGAGAGGTTTTTCGCACCGACGGCGACGTGGTGATTTACCCGGCCTCCGGGACCGGAGCCTGGGAAGCGGCCCTGGTGAATACCCTCTCGCCCGGCGACCGGGTCCTGATGTACGAGACCGGGCACTTCGCGGCGTTGTGGCGACGACTGGCGGAACGGCTGGGCCTGGAGATCGATTTTGTGCCGGGCGATTGGCGGCGCGGTGTCGATCCGGAAGCCGTGGAGGCGTGCCTGCGCGAGGACCGCGACCACCGTATCAAGGCGGTCTGCATCGTCCACAACGAGACGTCGACGGGGGTGACCACCCGAGTGCCCGAGGTGCGGGCGGCCATGGACCGGGCGGACCACCCGGCGCTGTTCTTCGTGGATACCATCTCGTCGCTGGCCTCCATCGATTACCGGCACGACGAATGGCGGGTCGATGTGACCGTCGCCGGCTCTCAGAAAGGCCTGATGCTGCCGCCGGGCCTTAGTTTCAATGCCATCAGCAAGAAGGCAATCGCTGCCTCCGCCAATGCTCGATTGCCGCGTTCCTATTGGGCCTGGGATGAGATGCTGGCGGCTAACGCTGGTGGTTTCTTTCCCTATACGCCGGCGACCAATCTGCTGTTCGGTCTGCGCGAAGCGCTGGCTATGCTGCGCGAGGAGGGGCTGGACGCGGTCTTTGCCCGGCACGCCCGGCTGGCCGAGGCGACACGCCGGACGGTGCGCGCCTGGGGCCTGGAAATCCTGTGCGTGGAGCCGCGCGAGCACAGCAACTCACTGACGGCGGTTCTCGTGCCCGCCGACTGCGATGCGGACGCCTTCCGCCGGGTTGTCCTGGAGAATTTCGACATGTCGCTGGGCAGCGGCCTTGGCAAGGTGCAGGGCAAGGTCTTCCGCATCGGACATCTCGGCGATTTCAATGATTTAATGCTGGCGGGAACTCTCGCCGGGGTCGAAATGGGCTTGGCTTTGGCGGAGATACCCCACACCGCCGGTGGCGTGCTCGCGGCTCTCGACTATCTGACGCATGGTGAGGCAAGAGACGTAGACGAAACGACAACAAAAACATACGACGCAAGGAGGAACCCATGAGACTGCTCAAAACATTCGCCGTTGCGGCCATCGCCGCGACGTTTGCCGGTCAGGCCATGGCCGCCGAGATTGAACTGAAATTCGGCCATGTCGGCGCGCCTGGCTCGCTGTTCGACATTTCAGTCAACGAATTCGCCAAGCGCGCCAACGAGAAGTTAAAAGGCAAAGCGGTGGTGCATACCTTCGGCTCCAGCCAGCTCGGCAAGGACAAGGAGTTGCTGCAGAAGCTGAAGCTCGGCACCGTGAACTTCGCCTTGCCGTCGACCGTGATGTCGACCGTGGCGGACGAGTTCGGCTTATTCGAGATGCCGTATCTGGTCAAAAGCCGCGACCATATGGCTCGCATCGAGAAAGAGTTGTTCTGGTCGAAGCTGGCCCCGGCGGCCGAAGCCAAGGGATACAAAATCCTGGCGGTCTGGGAGAACGGTTTCCGGCACATCACCAACAATGCCCGGCCGATCAACACGCCTGAGGATCTCAAGGGTATCAAGCTGCGCACGCCCAAGGGCTCCTGGCGGGTGAAGATGTTCAAGTCCTACGGCGCTAATCCAACGCCGATGTCGTTCTCCGAGGTCTTCACCGCGTTGCAGACCGGCGTCATCGACGGGCAGGAAAATCCCTTCGCCCAGATCTACAGTGCCAAATTCCAGGAGGTTCAGAAGTACCTCTCGTTAACAGGGCACGTTTACACGCCGGCCTATGTTGCCGTCGGCAAGGAGACGTGGGAAGGCCTGCCGAGCGATATCCGCAAGGTGCTGGAAGAAACCGCGGTCGAGACTCAAGCTTTCGTTTACAAGACCGCCGCGGCTCTCGAAACCGATCTGTTGCAGAAGCTCAAGGATGGCGGCATCAAGGTCAACGAGGCCGACAAGGCCGCTTTTGTTGCCGCCAGCAAGGGCATCTATGACGAGTTCGCGACCACGGTGTCCGGCGGTGGCGAAATGGTCGAGACGGCATTGCGCCTCGCCGAAGGATCGTAAGACCAAACCCTGCGCTCTGGGCCGCCCTAACATGTGGCCTTGAGCGCGGGTGCCGCTCTGGGGGGATACCGGGTGACGATGTTGACGCGGATATCCGCGGTGCTTGAGCGCGCGCTACAGGCGTTCGTCATCGTCCTGATGATTACCTTAACCGTCGTGGTCGTGGTGGCGGTGATCTATCGCAAGGGCGGCTCGTCACTCGTCTGGTACGACGAGGTCGCCTCCGTTCTGCTGGCTTGGCTTACCTATTACGGCGCGGCGCTGGCGGCGCTTAATCGGGCGCACATCGGCTTCGACGGCCTGGTGCGCGTCATGCCGCCGGGGTTGCGGTTTGCCGCCTTCCTGTTCGCTGAATTTTGCGTCTTCGCCTTTTTCGCGGCCCTGGCCTGGACCGGCTGGGTCGTCTTGCAGGTTCTCGCCGGCGATACGTTGGTGAGCCTGACCTGGGTACCGGTTCAGGTAACTCAGTCGGTGATCCCAATTGGCGCCGTCCTCATCATCGTTTGCCAAGCCCTCAGTCTGCCCGGGCAGTGGCAAAGTTTGCGCGATGGTTCTGCTCAGGAGTCCGCTGGGACAGCGCCATGATTCTTGTGCTCATGATCCTGGGGCTCTTTGCTCTGATCCTCATAAACGTGCCGATAGCGGTGGCGCTGGGTGCCGTCGCCGTTGTTGCCATGGTCCTTAGCCAGGGACCGGCCATACTGCCCAATGTGGCCCTGGTGATGTTCGACGGTGCCACCAAATTTCCTTTGCTGGCGATTCCGCTGTTCATCTTCGCCGGGGCGATCATGAACTCGTCAGGTCTGTCGCGGCGGCTGATTGCCTTTGCCTCGGCCTTGCTGGGCTTTGTGCGCGGTGGCCTCGCCATGGTGAATATCGGCACCTCGCTGTTTTTCGCCGAGATTTCAGGCTCGGCGGTGGCGGATGTGGCGGCCCTGGGCTCGATCCTCATTCCGGCGATGCGTAAGAAGGGCTATCCGCGCGCCTTTGCCGCGGCAGTCACATCGTCGTCCGCGACCCTGGCGGTGATCATCCCGCCGTCCATTCCCATGATCCTTTATGCGGTCATGTCCGACAGTTCCGTGGTGCAGCTTTTCGTCGCCGGGATCATTCCCGGCCTGCTCGGCGGCTTCGGCATGATGGGTGTGGCCTATTGGATGGCGGTGCGCCACAACTGGCCCGTCGCGGAAGTTTTTCAGTTGCGCCGTGTCTGGAGGACCTTCCGCGAGGCGGCCTGGGCGCTGATCCTGCCGGTCATCATCCTGGGCGGTATTTTCGGCGGCATCGTCACCGCCACCGAGGGCGCCGGCCTCGCCGTCGTAGCCGCCTTGCTCATTGGCGGGATCATCTATCGTGAGCTCAGCTGGACGATCCTGCGCACCGCGATGATCGACGGTGCCGTGCAGACGGCCGTGGTCATGCTCCTGGTCGCCGCTTCCGCTCTGATCGGCGTCTATCTGACTGAGCAGCAAGTGCCGCAGAAACTGGCGGCGGCCATCATCGGCTGGACCGACAACCGGTACGCGGTGTTGGCCTTGCTGAACTTTTTTTTCCTAGCCATCGGCCTGTTCCTGCATTCCGCTGCGGCGATCATTCTGGTGGTGCCCATTGTCATGCCGCTGGTCAATGCGGTAGGCATCGATCCGGTGCACTTCGGCCTGGTGGTCACCCTCAATCTCGGTATCGGCCAACAGACGCCGCCGGTCGCTAGCGTTCTGATCACCGCTTGCTCGGTGGCCAAGGCGGACATCTGGGAGGTTAGCAAGGTGAACGTGCATTTTATCGGCGTTCTTGTCGCGATCCTGATACTGGTCACGTATGTCCCAGCGGTGCCGATGAGCCTGGTCGAGTATTTCTATCGTTAGCATGCAGGATACATTTTCATGACCGATCTCATTTTAATTCAGCGCGACGGACCGATCGCCACCATCGTCCTCAACCGGCCGGATCGCCTGAATGCCATGAGCAAGCCCATGTGGCGGCAATTGGGTGAGGTAATGCACGCCCTCTCGGCCGATACCGACTCGCGCTGCATCGTTATCCGGGGGGCAGGGGGCAAGGCGTTCTCGCCGGGCAACGACATCGGCGAATTCGAAAGCGTGCGCTCGACACCGGAGCAGGCCAAGGCCTACGGCGAGGACCTCTACCTTGCGCTCAACGCGATAAAAAACTCACCGCATCCGACCGTGGCCTTGATCGAGGGCATCTGCGTGGGCGGCGGCCTTGAACTGGCGGCCCTCTGCGATCTCCGAATTTGCGGTGAATCCAGCCGCTTCGGCGTGCCTATCAAACGCCTTGGCCTGGTCATGGCGTATCCGGAGATCGAGGGCTTGCTCGCGCTCGTCGGGCGTGCGGTGACCTTGGAAATCTTGCTGGAAGGCCGTGTCTTCGGCGCCGCCGAGGCCAAGGAGAAAGGTCTGGTCACCCGCGTGGTACCAGACAGTGACGTCGAAGCCGAGGCCATGGCGACGGCGCGGCGGATTGCCGAGGGCGCGCCGCTCGTGGCGCGCTGGCACAAGAAGTTCGTCAACCGCCTGGCCCAAACCGAACCCCTGAGCGCCGCGGAGTTGGACGAGGGTTATGACTGCTACGCGACGGAGGACTTCCAGATTGGCTACCGCTCGTTCCTGGAAAAAAAGCCTCCGGTGTTCAAGGGCCGTTAAGCCATGACCCACCGGCAAGGCCCGCTTGCCGGGCTGAAGGTAATCGAGTTGGCGCATATCATGGCCGGTCCGGTGTGTGGCCTGATGTTGGCGGACATGGGCGCCGATGTGATCAAGGTGGAGAAGATCACCGGCGGCGACGACTCGCGCCGCTTCCTGCCGCCTGACATAGGTGGTGAATCCGCTGCCTTCATGATGATGAACCGCAACAAGCGAGGCGTCGCCGTCGACCTGAAGAGCGAGGCCGGACGAGAGGTGGTGCGCCGCTTGCTGAGCGATGCCGACGTGGTGATCGAGAATTATCGGCGCGGTACCATGGAGCGCCTGGGCCTCGGCTACGAGAGCCTGCGGGAGGCGAATCCGGGCCTCATCTATTGCGAGATTTCCGGCTTTGGTCGCACTGGTCCTTACGCCGACCGTGGTGGTTTCGACCTCATTGCCCAAGGCATGAGCGGGTTGATGAGCATCACCGGCGAGGGCGAGGGGCGGCCACCGGTCAAGGTTGGGGCGCCGGTAACGGATATCACCGCCGGGATTCTGGCGGCCATGGGCATCCTCGCCGCCACTATGGAGCGCCAGCGAACCGGCCGTGGCCAACGCGTCGATACATCGCTCTTCGAGGCCGGCATCGTGCACACCTACTGGCAATCGGCCATCGCCTTCGCCAGTGGCCATTCGCCGGGACCCATGGGCTCGGCGCATCCGCTCAATGCGCCCTATCAAGCTTTTCGCACCGCCGACGGCTGGCTCACTGTCGGCGCCGCAAATCAGACCAACTGGTTGCGCCTGCTCGATGTGATCGAGGCGCCGGAATTGGCCGATGACCCGCGTTTCGCCGACAACGCCGGGCGTATCGCCCATCTACCGGCGTTAGCGACAAAGCTGAATGAAATTTTTGGGACGCACACCACCGTGGATTGGCTGGGCCGGCTGGAGGCTGCCGGCGTGCCGGCCGGTCCGGTGCTCAACGTGGCGCAAATGCACGCCGACCCGCAAACGGTCGCTCGCGATATGGTGGTGGCGCCCGAACACATCGGCCTCGGCCCGGTAAATGCCATTGGCCTGCCGGTCAAGTTTTCGGAGACTCCCGGCAAAGTCGCGACCGGGGCGCCGGTGCTTGGCCAGCATACCCGTGAGGTTCTGGAGGAACATGGCTTCGCGGCGGCCGCCATCGACCATATGCTGGCCGCCGGTGCGATAGCGTGCTGTGATCCGCCTGACTGAGAATGAGGTGTGCAATCAGGCGAAATCGCCTAAAGTCTCCGCCACGAATCGCGCAAGAGATTGGGATTTGGGGGTTTGCGGCTCGATGGTGGACAAGCCGGACGATAAGGGCGGGGCGGATCGCCGGAAGTTGGAGCGCACCGCCGTATTGTGGTCGGGCAGCCTGGTCTGCGAGAGCCAGGATATCGACTGCGTGATCGTGAATGTTTCGTCGGGCGGCGCCTTAGTGCGTGTCGAAAACCCCGCGGCATGCAAGAAGTCGGTGGTTCTGCGCTGCCCTCGATTTGGCGAGCTATCAGGTGAGATTACCTGGCGCCAGGACAAGGAGCTGGGGATCGAGTTCCAGGACAGCGAGCAGGTTGTGGCCAAGAAGATGGAGAAGGCCCTACACGAGCCCTCCCAGGGCGATTCTGACCCCGTCTAGGCGCCGTTTACAGCCGATATGAGCCCCAGGACCGGGGCCTCGGCAACCAATCCTTCACCATTGCCCTTAATAATATAGCAACGAACTGGGCATGATCCAGTATCGGAACCCACGGCCTGCCAGGCCGCGGGGAGGGCCAACATTTGGCCCGGGCAAAGACGTGTCATACCCAAAGACGGAGCCGCCAGGCGTGACAGCCAAAGGTCGCAAACGTAAATCAGTCGCCCTCGACATCGAGGCGGAACTCTCCAGGCGTAGCATCTCGGGGCAGCTATCCGTCATTGTCGAGGGTATGCCCGTGGGCACCAAGCTTTCGGTTGGAACCAACAACTGGGACAATACCTGGTCGCTCTCGGCAGACGATTTGGGTGGCCTGAAATTCTACCCCCCCGAGGGCAGCGTCGGTGAACACGTTCTAGCCGTCAGGGTTCTGCGCTTCGATGACGACGGTTACGAGGGGGCTAATACGGTGGCCCTCTTCGATATGGCCGTGCAAGCCCCCAAGACCGGGGCTAGCCCCGCCGATGCCCAGCGGATTGAGCAGGAGCAGTTGGCGGCGGCAACAGCGGAATGGGAGGCGGCGGTCGCCCAGCGCCTGGCCGAGGCGAAGGCCAAGTGGGATGAAGAAGCGGAACAGTCGCTCGCGGCCGCGCACAGCGCCTGGGAAAGCGAAACAGCCCGTCAACTTACGACGGCCCAGAAAAAATGGAATCATAAAGCGGAACAGTCGCTGGCGACCGCGCACAGCGCTTGGGAAAACGAAACAACCCGCCAGCTTACGACGGCCCAAAAAAAATGGGAATCTGAGGCGGCAAAGCGCTTAAGCCGTGCCAAGGCACAGTGGCAAGCCGCCGAAAACGAAGGCACCGCCACGGCCAAAGCCGCGTGGCGGGAAGAGGCGGCGCAGCAGCAGTCCGCTCTCAAGGCAACCTGGGAGGCTGAGGCCGAGGCGCGCGTAAGCGATCTGAAGGCAGATTGGCAGGCGACCGTCCAAAAGCGCCTGGCCACTGACAAGGCCGCTTGGCGAGAGCAAGAAGAGCGCCAATTAGCGGTCGAGAAAACAGCCTGGGATAAGCAAGCCGCGGACCGGCTGGCGGCAGCCAAGGCAGCTTGGGAACCGCTGGTCGAACAAAGAATCGCGACGGCCGAGACTGGCTGGAAGGCCCAACTGGAACAGAAGCTAACCGAGGCCCAGGCGCGTTGGTGCGCGGAAGAGGAAAAGCAGATAGCGGCGGCACGCACGGCTTGGGAGGGGGAGCGTGATCACAAAGACGCGGCCGCGGCACCTCAATCTCAATCCACAGAGAACATCGAGGACGCCCTAGCCACCGCACGGACCGTTTGGGAGGCCGAGGCGGAGCAGCAGCAGAATGAAACCAAGGCGCGCTGGCACGCGGAAGAGAAAAAGCGGTTATCGGCGGCCCGCGCGGCCTGGGAGAAAGAGCGTAACTGCAAAGATACTGCCGCGGCATCTCAATCCACAGCGGGCATCGAGGACGCCCTGGCTGCCGCGCGCGCGGTCTGGGAGGCCGAGGCGGAGCAGCGGCTGAACGAGGTGGAAGCGCAGTGGCGCATCGACGTGGAGCGGCGTGTTAGTGAAATCCGTGCTGCCTTTGACAATGAAGCCCGGGGGAGCTTGAAAAAGGCCGAGAAGAGGTGGAAAGCGGATGAAAAAGCGCGGTTAGAAGCGGCCCAGGAGGCCTGGCAGGCGGAAGCCAAAATCGTCAAGCAAGCCGCAGCCAAGGAACACGCAAAGCCGGCACCTGAGCCAGCGCGAGAACCATCTGCGGTAAACAAGATCGCTGAAACACCGAAGGACGAGCCCGCGCCCGATCCCGAGTGGGAGAGGGAGGTCAGTGCGCGCCGCGCGACCGCGGATGCCAAGAACGAGATCGAAGTCGCCAAGAAGGAAATCAAGGCACGGCGTAAGCAGGCCAAAATACAGGTTTGGCAGCAGACCGAAGAGCGGCACCGGCAAACAACGGCGCAGGTAAAAAAGCGGATCGCCGGGCCGCGCCCCAACCGATGGCGGGCGGCCGCTGTGGTGTTCTGTGTGGCGCTCGCGGTGGCCGGAGGTGTCCAACTGGTCCGTACCGGCACCGACCCGAAAGCGGTGCTAGACCGGGTTGCCTCGGCCCGGAATTCGGCAAGTCAGAACCTTCTTTACGTCCGTGCGAACTCTGCGGTTGTCCGTGCCAAGGCGTCGCCCCAGTCAACTGCCCTGAGCAGCTTGTCGCGGAATACGGCAGTCCAGGAAGTGCAGCGGCGCGGTGACTGGGTGCAGATCGCGTCCCCGGGAACCGATAAGCCGCTCGGCTGGATGCATGCAACGCTTCTCCGCACCGAGATCGCCGCGACACGCTGATTTTTAGGCGGTCTGCATCTCCGAGGTGCAGTGCGCGCACCGAGAAGCCTTGAGCGGAACCGTCGACAGGCAGTGCGGACACTCCTTGGTCGTCGGCGCGGCCGGCGCCGGTGTCTCCTGGCGCTTCATGCGGTTCATCATGCGAATGACCATGAATATGGCAAAGGCAACGATAACAAAGTCGAGAACGGTGTTGATGAAAACACCATAATTGATTGTCGCCGCGCCAGCTTCCTTGGCCTGCGCAAGAGAGGCATAGGTCTGGTTCGATAGATTGATGAATAACCCGCTGAAGTTGACATTGCCCATCAACACGCCGATAGGGGGCATGACGATATCGGTGACCAGTGAGCTCACGATCTTGCCGAACGCGGCGCCAATGACAATGCCGACGGCCATGTCGACCACATTGCCGCGCAGGGCGAATTCCTTGAATTCCTTCAACATCGGATATCCCTCCACAATGACTTCGTCCCAACGAATGCGATATGCCGAACGTGGTTCGGTATGTCGCGGACGCAGGTTCTACGTGTGGAGAGCGCTCGGTACAACCGCTAAGTGTGAGAAATTGACCGGTAACGTCGTCGATGTGGTCAAGATTGATCTAGAATGCCAAATCTTTGAACGCATCTATGGTGTTCAGGATTGCCTTACCCAGGAGGACGATAAATAGCGGCGGCAAAATAAAGACGACCATGGGGATGGTCATAACGGCCGGCAGACGGGCAGCCTTTTCTTCCGCCTTCATTACGCGCTCCTGTCTGGACTCACCGGCCATTACGCGTAGCGATTGGGCTAGTGGTGTGCCGTAGCGTTCGGCCTGCATCAATGTATTGGCGACGCCGCGCATGGACGTCAGATCGACCCGCAACGCAAGGTTTTGCATTGCTTTTCGGCGGTCCGAGAGGAAACCCAACTCCAGGCCCGTGAGGCTAAATTCATCGGCCAACTCGGGAGCTGCCTGCTCCATTTCCTGCGATACCCGCATCAGAGTCGCATCGAGGCTCAAGCCCGCTTCGGCGCAGATCACCATGAGATCAAGCGCATCGGGCAGGGACTTGCGGATCTTCTCGCGGCGCTTTTTTGCTGCGTTTCGGATGTATATGTCAGGCGCATAGGCACCAACGATAACGCTAGCCAGCGTAGCGATAAGCTTTTGCGTTGTATCGAGGTCATAGAGGTCCAAGCCATGGAGCAGGAATGCGACGGTTCCTCCGAAGGCGAATGGCAAGGCAAGTCTACTGAACAAATACCGGATGATCGCATCCTTCGACCGCCACCCGGCACGCATTAGCTTCAGCGAAATCTTGTTCGCCTGACCCGACCGTAGCAAATTCAAACGGTCCACGACTTTGCGCATCATACCGATTGTCGGTAGACGCTCCTGCCGGCGGCGCGGGCCAACGACGCCGGCGCGCATTTCGCTGCGCTGGTGAGCGATAAGCTTTGCCCGCTTAGTAGCCGGATCGCGATGTAACAATGCAAGCCAAACCGCAAACGCAACACTGCCGGCAGACAACGCAGACATGAGGACGATCAGGTCCTCTGGCGTTATTCCGGCTGGAAGGTAAGCGTCGAAATTCATATCTCGAATTTCACCATGCGATACATGACTCCCACGCCACTGGCGATCATCGCAAGACCGAATCCAATGAGAACTTGGCCGCGTGGGTCAATAAACAATCCCGTTATGTAATGGGGATTAACAAGATAAATCATACCGGTCATGATAAAAGGCAAAGAACCGATGATATAGGCGCTGGCTTTTGCCTCCGACGACAGAGCTTTCACTTTGCGTTTTAATTGGCGTCGGCCTCGCAGAACATCTGATAGATTCATCAAGGTTTCCGCTAGATTGCCACCGGTCTCGTTTTGGATCGACAAGGCAATCGTAAAGAACTTGAACTCCTGCAAATCCAAACGATTTGAGGTTTCCCACAAAACTTCATCCATTTTTCGACCAATACGCACGCCGTCGGTAACGCGCATGAGTTCCTCGCCAACGGGATTCGGCACTTCTTCTGCCGCAGTTCGAATAGATTCGCCGATTGGCAATCCGGCTTTGATGCCTCGGACCATTAGATCGATGGCTTCGGGGAAATAGTCGATGAATTTCGTTTGCCGCCGCTTGATTCGAAAACCAACAAACGCATGTGGCAAACCAAGACCAGCGCCGATGGCTGAAAGTATAGAAACGACAATCGGCATATCACCTATCGTGCGGGCCAAGATGAACGCCATCGCCGCTACCAAGATACCCGCAAGCACGTAGACGGCAACGGCGACATTCATACCCGCGCGGGCGAGACGAAGACGCAGCACGTCCTGGCGCGGCACGAGCCGCTTTAGTAATTCATCCAGACCGGGGATGGCACTGTTGTTGGTTTTTCGGCGGGCGGTGATCACCTGGTCAACTGTAGGGGCTGGGTCGTGATTGACCTTGATCTGAGCAACCCTGCGCGCAAAAACACGCCGGGCGCCGCTGCCGCCGAAAAGACCGAACAACAGCATGATCATGCCTAGAGGCAGAATCATGTAGAGCAAGAGCGAGGGGTCGGCTCCGTTGATGCCGAAGATGGCTGCAAAGTCCATCACATGCACTCCAGCAACCGGCGATCGAGGCCGAAATAAGCAGCCTTTGCCGCGAAGTGCGGGCGCAGTCCGGTCGACTTGAAGTGCCCCTTCAGCAAGCCGTCCAAACCTTCGCTCTCAAATTCGTATGTGAATAGGTCCTGCGTGGTGATGATGTCACCTTCCATGCCGATGACTTCAGTGATATGGGTCACGCGGCGCATACCGTCGCGCATACGCGAAACCTGGACGATCATATCCAGGGCCGCCGCGATTTGCGTTCGGACTGCCTTGGCCGGCAGGTTGATACCAGCCATGCCGACCATGTTCTCCAGACGTGTAAGCGCTTCACGCGGGCGGTTGGCATGGACCGTGCCCAGCGAGCCATCATGGCCGGTGTTCATGGCCTGCAACATATCGACGGCCTCGGAGCCACGTACCTCGCCGAGGATGATGCGATCGGGGCGCATACGTAGCGAGTTTTTCACCAGATCGCGCATGGTGATTTCGCCGGTGCCCTCCAGATTGGGCGGTCGTGTCTCCAAACGCACCACATGCGGCTGCTGCAATTGAAGCTCGGCGGCATCCTCAATGGTAACGATGCGTTCGCGCTCGTCGATCATTTGCGACAGAGCGTTCAGAAGCGTCGTCTTACCGGAGCCGGTACCCCCGGAAATAAGAATATTCAACTGGCTGCGCGATGCGATCTTCAGCACCGTCGCCATCTGCTCGGAGATGTTGTTCTGCTGCTTCATTATGTCGAGCGTGATCGACTTCTTGGCGAATTTACGGATCGAGATCGAAGGACCGTCGATCGCCAGGGGCGGAATGATGATGTTAACACGACTGCCGTCTTGCAAACGAGCATCGACCAACGGCACGGTCTCGTCGACACGCCGGCCGATCACCGAAACGATGCGGCGCGCAATGTTGAGCACATGCTCGTTATCGCGGAAGGTGACGTTACTTAACTCAAGCTTACCGCGGCGTTCGACATAAACTTGCGCCGGACCATTGATCATTATGTCGGTGAGGGCTTCGTCAGCCAGCAAGGGCTCCAGCGGTCCAAGGCCAAGCATATCGTCGAGCAGTAGCTCGACAAGCGACGTCTGCTCAGAAGAATTCAGTCGAATTTTCTGTTCCGCTAAAACCTCATTGACGATATCGCGGAGTTGGATTGCAAGATCCGCACGTGGCAATCGAGACGCGGCAGAGACGTCCAGCCGGTCCATTACCAGCGGCTCGATGCGCGCTTTCGTCGTTTCCACAGTTTTAGAAACCTGCGCCTCCGCGGGTTTCTTCGGGTCGCGGTTTGGTGACAGCATGTCTTCGGCTGCGGATTCGGACTCGGCCGCCGCTGGGGTTGCAAGAGGCACGGCTGGCGCCGTCTTGGGCGGTGCCATGGGACTGCTGTGAAGCAACCAGCGGATCAGGTCGGCCACCAGATTACGGCGGTCGAGCAAATTTAAGTTGTTCGAGTCCTCGTCGGTCTCGGTGGTAACGATGTGGCCGATACGCACGGCAAGTTCGGGCCGTGGCAGCACCGCGACGTTATCGTTCTCGAAGGCTGCGAGAACCTTGGGCTTTAGTTGTTCAAGATATTGGGCTAGGACCGCTCCTCTGTCGCGCAGATTTGCGTTCTTACTTCCGCGGTCCTTGTTCGCGGCCGGCCCAGTGCTGGCGGCTGCACTGTCCATGCGGCACTATCCCTTTTTTCCGAATCGCCACGACTTTTTCTTCTTGGCACCCTGTTCGTCGCCAGATTGGCCATCGACAAGCTTTTCGGCGACCTTACGCAGTGCTTTGGTTGCGGCGCTGCGTTGGTTGCTGCTGACAAGGGGTTTGCCGTTGTTGGCCGCCTCGATGAATGATTTGCGGTCCTCGGGAATCACAAAATCAATCTTGTGGCCGAGGGCTTTTTGGAAGTCCCTGGGTTGCATGGCTTGCTGTGCACCACCGGTGCGATTAGCGACGACTGTAACCGGCTTGCCGACCGAGACTTCCTCGATACCGGTCAGCAAACGCATGGAGTCACGCAGGCCCGGCAGGCTAAGTTCCGTGACCAAAACAATCTTGGACGCGGCTTCGAATACACGCTGCCGTACGGCAAAAGCCGAACGTGGCATATCGATAATGATTTGATCGCTGGCGCGTCCCACGGCCTCGAGTAGTACGTCGATGGCGTCCGGGTTGAAGGCAATTTCCTGGGCGAGGGTCTCCTCGGTGGCCATAATCGCCAGCTTCTCCGATAGCCGGGCGGTGGCGCTTTCGATGAACAGGCTGTCGATGCGCGCTGGGCTTTCCAAGGCTTCGCGTAACCCTCGGGTCGGCTCAAGATCCAATGAGAGGGCCACAGTACCAAACTCAAGATCAAGATCGATCAAAGCGGTGCTTAGCTTACGTTCCTGGCTCAAGACCCAAGCCAAATTAACGGCAATTGAGCTCGCGCCAACGCCGCCGCGGGACCCGACCACGGCGATTCTGTTCGCCTTTTTCGTTGGATTTTGCTCGCCTGCGGGGTCACTAACCGGTTCCTCTGTGCGACATAGGGCCGCCGCCAGGGCCTTCTCCGTCACCGGTTTGACCAGGTAGTCGGTAATTCCAGCACCAACCATCTCGCGGTACAGGTTGATATCGTTGATGGTGCCGATCCCGATCAGGCGTGTGTCTTCCGAGAAGGCCGCCGTTAGCGATAGCATAGCGGTCAACGGTGCCGAGGCGTCGCCGATATCAACGATCAGGACCTTTGGCGGTGCGTTGTCCGCCAGGTACTCCAGAGCCTGCTGCGTGCCGCCATCACGCACCATTGGGGAATCGAAGAACTGGCTGGCGACAGAGGCGATGACACCATGCGTCTGGTTGTCGCTGACGAAAGCGACACACTCCGCGGTTTCGACCTCCGGCAGCTCAGCTTCCAATGTATTTTCGATTGCACTCATTGCTCTGACGTCTTTTCGGCAGTGGGATCCTCAACTTCGCGCTCGCGATAGACCTCAATGGACTTGGCGGTCGCTTCGCCGTCCGCGGGGCTGAGCGTCCGGCCTTGTACGAGATCGACCGGATCAACGATCATGTGGCCGAGGTTGGCGGCGTTCGCGCAACTCCAGGCATAATCCGGGCGCGTGGCGAACTCCGGTTGTGGCGCGGAGCAATCCGGCGGGATGACCATCGCCCGTGTTACCGTTACAGCGATCCCCTCCGGCGGTTTAGCGAGTAGCGCCACCGGCTTCACGGGAATCTGGCTGCGCAATCCAAGGCCGGAGAGCTCGGTGCGAATTTCCTCGACTCGAGCTTTGGTCAACGCGTCGAAGTATCCACCCGAGAGGCGAGGGCCGTCCACCTCGATGCGAGCGCCATCTTGTCCGCCGCTGGTCTGCAAGAACTCTTGTAGGTTGGCGAGCTCGGTGTCGCTCAGACTAGCGTCGCCGGGCATAAAGTTCAGCACGTGCACCAGGGTAATCGGCTCAACCTGCGTGGCAATCTTCGCTTCGCCTTGCTGCCAGTTTGCGGAATCGAAGGTATGGCTGGTAACGACCTCGATCGGGTTGTCCTGGCCTTGCTCGATATGACAGCCAACAAGCACCAGCATGGGCAGCAACGCGGCCAATCTGGCGGTACGGAGAGTTTCTTTTACGTCCGGCATCCTGCCCTCCTCAATCCAGCAAATACCCGGTCCCACCGGTGCCGCTGTTAGCAGCCTCGGCGCCGGAAAGCGGGATGGTACGCGTCTGGGCAATCGGCCTCTGGGGTGACCGTGTGGTCGGCGCATTGCGATACGGATCGGTGGGCAAGACCAGACTGTCGTCGGACACCGGATTCACAAGATATGGCGTGACGATAATAACCAATTCGGTCTCGTTGCGCTCGAAACGCTCGCTTTTGAACAGGGCACCGAGAATCGGAAGGTCGCCAATCCCAGGGGTGTCCTTGATCAACTCCTGTGAGTTGTCCGAGAGCAAACCGGCGATGGCGAAACTTTGTCCCGAGGCAAGCTCCACCGTCGTCTCGGCGCGCCGTGTTGACAGGCCAGGCACCTGGACGCTACCGATGGTCACGGCGCCGGTGGTAGTCAGCTGGCTGACCTCCGGTTTGACCTTGAGGCTAATGCGGCTCTCGCCGATGAGTGTCGGCGTGAAGGCCAGGCTGACGCCGAATTCCTTAAAGGCGATTGTAATCGTATCTTTGTCCTGGGCGACGGGAATTGGAAATTCACCGCCTGCCAGAAAACTCGCGGTTTCTCCAGACAAAGCGGTCAGGTTCGGCTCGGCCAGCAAAGTGATAAGCCCGTCGTCGGCAAGCGTATCGATAATGGCGTTTATGTTGAATGTGCCATTGTTGAATGTTGGCGTGACCAGAGTGCTCGATTCCAGAGTCGGGTTGAATGTAGACAAACCGATCATGAAATTGGCCTGGGAATAAAGCGTGCTCCAGTTGAAGCCAAAGCGATTGATGATCTGGCGCGATACTTCGGCGATCCGTACCCGCAGGTTAATCTGGTTCGGCTCGGTGACCTGTAGCCGGTTGATCACGTCCTCGTTTGGGGCGATAAATCGAGCGGCTAGTCGACGAGCGTTTTCGGAATCAGTTGCATTTGCCACTTTACCGCTTAGCACGATACCGCCGGTAACCGACGATGCCTGGACGTCACCGGCTGGCAACAGACGGTCTATGTTTTCTTGCAGCCGCCCGATATTGTGTTCGACGACAATCTGTATGTTGGCGACGACATTTTCGTTTTTGTCGACAGCGAACAATGTGGTCTGGCCCGGGACTATGCCGAAGACA
The DNA here is from genome assembly GCA_021776055.1 of Kiloniellaceae bacterium. Lineage (GTDB taxonomy): Bacteria > Pseudomonadota > Alphaproteobacteria > Kiloniellales > J153 > JAJFGI01. The sequence continues at coordinate 22,202 of JAJFGP010000023.1, read as the reverse complement.
TAGACCATGCGTGCCGACTTGACGTTCACATCGGCGACCTTCGGATTGGCGATAAAGACGGATACGGCCGGTGACGCCAGGCGCACCAAGCGGCCCTCGTTCATCTCGACCGTCAGCCGCCCGCCGAGCGGTGCCGCGGATGTCTGGGCCGGCGCCGGCGCCGGGCAAAGAACGGCCAAGGTGAGCGCGATACCGGCAATCAGATTGAAACGCTGAGCGAACATCATTGCCTCTTGTTGAAGCGTTGTTCTTTGCTTTCGTTGCCGCGATTGACCTGGACAATGTCCTTGCTGGCGCTCGATGGCCGCCAGATCAAACGGCTAACCTCTGAATCCCAGGTATATGTTTTGCCTCGCTCCGGGTCGGATTCGGCCAGTGGTTCATCAGAGTTGGCGAGGCGGTCGAGTTCTTCTTCATCCTTAGCGAGGCTGCGTAGCGCCAGCGATAGCTTTCCCAAATCGCTGACGATCGCCAGCATCTCGGTCTGCTTCGGCGTCAATTCGAATGTCGCGTTCTTACCGACACGTGCTTCACCGCCTTGGTCGTTAACTGATTGGTCGATCGCCAATATCCGAACGTTGCTGAGTACTGTCTCACTGGCGCGTCGGACGGTTTTTCCCCGCTTAATTTCATGGGTCATAATGACGTCAACCCGATCGCCAGGAAAAACAAGGCCGGCGATGCTTGAGGTCGCGTCGATGCGAACCGCCATGGCGCGAAATCCCGGTCTCAGGACAGCCGCTAAAAAGCCGCGATCCTCTGACTTGATAATCCGGCCGCGGGCAACTGGCTCGCCGGCACTGATTCCACGGCGAACCACGGCACCCAAGACCTCCTGGTCCGCAACCTCTTCGGCTTCGCCATCTTGCCTGACGATGTAGGTTTCGGGCAGGATCTCGTCCGGCCATGCCTGCCAGCGTATGTGCTCCTTCTTAAGGAACGTGCCGGCCGGGACGTCGATCTCGGCCACCAAAACATAGGCGCTGACCCGGGTCTGCTCCGGCGCCGGCGCAGCCGTTTCCACGCGCTGGCCGTTCAGCCAACTGCGTGCAAGCAGGCCCGTACCCACGGTGATGAGCAGGGCCGCCACCACAAGGAGAATATTCCTTACTGACATAGCCTTAGCTTATCCGAAGTAGTGTAAATGCTACGTAAAGAGCCGCCACGGCGATAGCCGCCCCATAGGGCATCTGCTGTTTGCCGATTGTCGGGTCGGCGGGTGTTTGAAAGACCAAAAGCGGTGTGGCTGCCCGTGCAAAATAGTTCTGTAGCCACAAGAATATGGCGATCACGCCGCCGGCCAGCGTCGTGATGAATGTGAACGGAAGGATAAGCTCCGGGCCGCTCCAAAGAGCTATTGCCGCGAACAACTTAGCATCTCCGGCACCACAGATTTTGGCTGAAAATAGGGCAAATCCGATGGCAAGGAATGCGCTAGCGAGGCTAATCGCGAATAGCCAATCCACGGGCTGCGGCGCTGCAAGGACGTAGGCGGGGTATAGCAATGCCACGGCCAAGGGTAGGCGGTTTGGAATGCGAAAAGTCAATATGTCGCTTACCGCCGCCGAAAAGACCAGCGCCGCAAAGCATACAACCACGAAATCGCCAATGAACGTTATCGTAGGCATTCAATTTCTCACACCGGCACAAAAATTGGGGCCGGGGGCAATATGCTCCCCGGCCCCATTTGTTCGTATTTTTTAAAGACGGTTCCCCTAGGCGGGGCCGCCTCATTGATTCTTAGGTCGCTGACTCTGTTTACGGAGTAGCAGTGTTCAACGAACTAGAGACCGAGTTGAACATTGTTTTCAGCGAATTACCCATGGCGCCAAGCGCGCCGATCGCGGCAACAGAAACGAGCGCGGCGATGAGGCCGTACTCGATGGCCGTTGCACCTTCCTCGTCACTGCAAAAGAGCTTCACATGCTTCAGCATGGTACAATCTCCCTATAAAGCGCCTCATCAAGCGTAAGTATTTAGACTACATGAGTTAATGAATTGTAAATTTTCTTCTAATTCAATTCTGTTAAAATAGTATAAAATAATGTATACATTTTATTGGTTGAAATAAATTTAGGAAAAATTCGTTGTAATATTTAATGATTAAAATAAAATTAGAATTATAAAGGTTGTCAATTCTGTTTTCTTATCGGAATCGAAGCGGATGCTTCGATAATTCGCCCTCGACTAGGCGGATAGGGTAGTTAATGCCTACGTTGGGCCGGGACGGCTAGCCGCACGCGTTCTTCATGTCGCGCCAGAGCCCAGGTGACTATCAGATAGATCAGGCCGGTGGCGGCAATTCCAACATAACCGTCGATCGCATAGTGCCAGGCCAAGTGGACGGATCCGGCCAGCAGGACGGCCAGATATAAAATAGTCGCTAGCCGGATGCTCCAATGCATTCGCCAACATACCAGGACCAGCACGAAAGTGGTGGCCAGGTGAAGACTGGGCATGGCCGAGATGCCGCTGCCGAAGCGAAGGAAGTCCTTTTCGTAGCTGTCCCAGAGGTACGTCTGCGCCATCGATGACGGCAGCTCATATGCTTGTCCGACATCGGCAAGATAAGCCAGCAAGGGAGCGAATGGATCCGGTCCGGTGGCTACCTGACCGTAGTACACCGGCCCGGCTGAAGAAAACAGAATGGCCAACCCAGTGCCAAGCAGAGTCCAGCAAAGCAAATACGTAAGAAGGAATCGCATTCGCCGAGGGTTGACGCTGAATGTCAGCCAGAACTGCATCAGGAGAGTTAGCGAAAACCAGGGAAGAGAATAGGCAATCGAGAGGGTGTACGTCACCAGCGGGTAGCCGAGCAAAGGTTGCAATAGTTCCCATGGGTGATAACCGCCATGGAGAAGGCGGTCGAAATTAGCGAGCGCGGGGTCCCACGAGAATGGCGCGATCAGCGGGATCATTCTCTTCAAGGAAGAAACCATGGAGAGAACAAGGGGCAAAAGGATCAGGGCCGGCAGAGCGCTAAAAATCCGCCAGGGCGTGATGAGTTCATGCGTCAGATCCTGCCAAACGAAGCGAAGCGGCTTCGCGGGCCTATGCAGATAGAGTTGCTGGGCCATTCTCCAGACAACGACGGCGAGCAGGAAGTTGCCGTACAGCACAAGATGAACATCGTCGTATATCTGAAGGTTAATCGACTGATCGTAGGCCGCGCCTAACGAGAAACCCACGAGCAAATAAAGAATCGCTGCGGCAATAAACCAGCTTTGTGTAACCCAAACATGCCGGCACAAAACAAGCCATGGACCTGGCCCCGACGTGAATGCCTGCCAACCAACGCGAGTTATATCTGTCCGTGCCGGTTCCGCTATATCGACCGACGAATCGTTGGTCCAGGCGGTTTGGTGCACGCTGATTGCCATTGGTTGTCACTGAAATATCCGCGTCCTGCGAGTACAGGCATATATAGCGCTGCCCGGTTTGTATCTTATTAAAGAGCGGCAGGTTCGCTGTGGGCCGACACGCAGGGCATGGGAGTTGTTCATAAGAAAGCTTTAATTCCGATGCGGCAGAGTGCGGCACTCAGTCGTTTTTCGCCTCCTTCGCGTCCAGAAAGACTTAAGAATTGCCGCAGATCGTCGATCACACTTGGGTGCGGGGCACCGCGCGAGAGGGACTCTCCTTCCAAGCCGGTAGCCGCGACATTGCACTTGCGATTGCCATTTCCGCCCTACTCGCGGTGTTCGTGCAAATCGGCATGGCATTGAACGGCATTTCCCCGATCCTCGCCGGTGGCCTTGTCGATACCGACGACTACATGCGCCTGGTCCGGGTGGAGCACCTGTGGCAGTCGGGTGCCTGGTTCGATGCCGTTATTCCACGGATCGGCCCGCCGAACGGCTTGACGCTGCACTGGACCCGGCCGATGGACCTTTTACTTCTTGCCGGGGCAGGGGTGGCGACCCCATTTCTGGGTTTTCAAGCGGCGTTGTTCTGGTGGGGTGCTCTGGTTAGCCCGGTGCTGCTGGTCGTCTCGCTTTGTGCGATCGTCTGGGCTGCCGCGCCGATTTTTCCGCGCGCATGGTTGCCGCTTGTCGCCTTCATTTTCGTTGCCCAACCCGGCGACTTGGTGCGGTTCATGGTTGGCCGCCCCGACCACCATGGTCTCCTCATACTCCTGTTCATACTATCGCTGGGGTTCGCCCTTCGTGTTCTCGCCAACCCCGAGCGCAAACTTAACGCAATGGCGTCCGGTCTAGCCGGGGCCTTGGCGATCTGGGTCAGCATCGAGTCTCTTGTCGCGGTGGTCACCGTGGTTGCTACCCTTGGTTTATGTTGGCTGCTTGGCGACCGGCGAATGCTGCGCGTTCTCCTATTCTATTCGACTGCCCTGTGTGCTGGCCTGGCTCTGGCCTTGTTGGTAGAGCGTGGGCCGTCCGACCTGTTGGTCGTTGAAATTGACAAGATTTCCATTCTGCATCTTGCGCTGTTCGCACTGAACGCCCTGACGTGCTGGGTATTGTTCGTCGTTGAAAAACGCGGGTGGCTTGGTGTAGGGCCAATGCGGCGGGCGATTTGGGCTGGCTGTGCGATGGCCGTATCGCTGCTCTTGTTTTGGTCGCAATTCCCGCATGCCTTCGCGGACCCAATGGGCGCGGGTGGAGATCTATATCTGCGTATCCATTTCGCTAATATCGCCGAAATTCAGCCACTTATCGGTGTGGCCGACGTGCAGGGCGACCGGTGGGCCAAGGCCGCGGGGAGTGCGATCTTGTGGCTTGGCATCGCAATTCCTGCAATGCCGTGGCTCGCCTATCGATTGTGGCATAGCCAGGGTGTCGCACGCCGGCTTTGGCTTTTGGTCGCCATTGCTTCCTTAGCCTATGTGCCGTTGACGCTTTATCAGGTGCGTTGGGCATCATACGCGGAAACGGTTTTGGTTTTGCCCTATGCCGATTTGGCGGCAACGATTGCCGCGCGCTTCGCGGCTCGATTCTCGGAGCAAGCCTTGGGCGTGATTCGACCGTTCTTGTTTGCGGCGATGTGTACCTGGGTTTTTGTACCGGGCGCCATAGCGGGGGCCTCGGACGAGGACGCAGGAGCTGTAGTGAAGGGCAGAGAGACGTGCCCAATCAAATCTTTATCGACTGTTCTAAACGATCCGACCGGATTGGGGGATAGTCCGAGGTTGATCCTTGCCTTGATCGATTTTGGTCCGGAGATTCTTTACCGCACCGGTCATGCCGTTCTGTCGATTCCAAATCATCGTCCGCAGCCCGGCTTTACCGCGAGCTATGGCATCATGGCGGCGGAAGATTTCGATGTGGCGCAAGGGTTGCTAACGAAGGGGCAGGTCGATCTGGTTGCCATCTGTCTCGGGTCAAACGAGTCCTGGTTCTACAAAACCGATGCCGGCGGCCGCACGCTCTATCAGGCGCTTAGCGACGGGGCGCCGCCAGCGTTCTTGACCCCTGTTCCTCTGCCGGAAGATGTTGGCGGGTTTAGAGTTTTCGAAGTCCGGCCAAGCTCTTAGGCAGACTATGCCGCGCGGCCGCCTTGTCGAGGTGCCGACTTTCCTTTTGTGCTCTTCTTGCGTGCCGGCGGCTGAACGACCGCCAGGAGCTTGAGCAGTTCTTGCCGGGCCGCCACGTGCGACATTGTGAGGTTCTGCCCTGTTTTCTTATCCCGCATATCCAGCAAGGTTAGGCCGGAAAGAAACAACTCGCGGAAGATGACTCGTTCGCTTAGCCCAAGGCCGTCGCGGAATCCGATCTTCTCCGCCAGCTTGTGTAAGATCGTGCCCATGTTGCGTTTGTTGCGGGCATCCAGGTGCGACAGGCGGTTGCGCAAGACAAACCATTCGATGGTACCGCCGCTGGTTTCGCGCCGTCGCCGCCGGGCTTCCATCACCATCTCGCTGTAATGACTCAGGCGCACGATGCGCAGGCTATCCGCCTCGATCTGCGCCAGGACGTCTAAGTCGAGAAAACTGTCGTTGATCGGCGTAATAAGAAGATCGGCCGTGGCATGCGCCAGCCGCGATAGCTCGTTGTCGTGGCCGGGCGTGTCGATGACGACGTCGTCGCAGGAACCGACCAGTCGCGCCAATGCCGCCTCGAAATCGACGGCCGCGCCAGCACCTGGGGTAACCGTATGATGATCGGGGATGGGCAGGTCCAAGGACTTGCTGGCGGCAAAGGCGCGTCGGTTTTCGATATACCGGCTCAGCGTGCCTTGAGGCACGTCAAGGTCCAGACTGCCGACCTTGCGGCCCTCGCACATCAGTCCGACGATCAGGTGCATCGCCGTGGTCGACTTGCCGGTGCCCCCCTTGGCATTGCCCAGAACGATGATTCGGGCCCCACCGGCTCGCCGTACGGGCGCCCGAGGAACCTCCAACTGGTTGGCCGGGGCGCGGGGAGGTTGGGTGCCTGGATCGACGGCTGGGGCGGTTGGCAGTGTCGTCCCCGGCGGCGCGTAAGCGATCGCGAAATCCCATGGTGCCGCGTGACCACCACGGGCAAGCAAGCTACCCTGGAGCGCCGATGCCTTCAACGAGGGCGATGGACCTCGAGCGCGCCGTAGGATGGCTTGAATGCGAGCAATCAACTCGCCCTTGTCGAACGGTTTCGTAACGTAGTCGTCGGCGCCGATGCCCAGACCCTTGATCTTGTCTTCCTTACGGTCGCTGCCGGAGAGGATGAGTACCGGCGTTAGGACCTTGGCGGCGCGCAGCGCGCGCAGCACTTCGTGCCCGTCCATATCGGGCAGGCTCAAATCGAGAAGGATGATGTCGAAGCGCTCTCGGCGTGCGATCTCGAGGCCGCTGTCACCGGAATCCGCACGGACGCAAGTGTAGCTCTGCGAGTCGAGGATTAACTCGATACTCTTACCGACCGATGGGTCATCCTCAATGACAAGTGCGTGTGCGTGCATGGCAGCATTCGCCGCAGGGGGCGTCTCCGCGCCTCTGTTCGGCGTCAGATCCTAGGATGAAAAGACCGTGGTCCAGGTGAAGGGGCTGGTCGTACCGGCCGCGCTCTCGCGATCGTTGTGTCCCTCTGTGCGTGTGCGTTTTCTGTTATGAAACAACGGCTTGCGAGGCCGGTGTTGCGAAGCGCTGCTATTGAAGCGCCCGGGGTCGCGGCCGTCGTCCATCAATTCATGGAGGGGGCGCGTGAGAATGGCCGGCAGATTGCCATAGTCCTCGCCCTGGTATGGGTCGTCGTCGGGCTCTGCGGTCATCGCGGGCGCTTTGCTGGCCGATTTATCGGCGAAGCGCTCAAGGGCGTCGAGGATGGCCATAAGGACTGGCTTGATCTCTTCGGTCACGCCAGCGCGGGCTTCGCGGCGGACGGCTTCCAACGCCTCGGTGGGCGGGGCAAGCTTTATCTGTTCGCCGATACGGTCCACCTGATTTTGCATTTGCTGGCGGAGGATCTGCTCGCGCCCTTGAATCTGCAGTAACGTCTCAATTCGGTCCATCAACCGCTCGTTGTCCCTTACCAGACGTTCAAGCTCTGCATGCTGCAGGTGCAAGAGCGCGGGCAATGTCGCGCCATCGACGTTGTTACGGGTGTGCGGGCCAGGGATGTCGGAAGCTGTCAGGGTGTCCAGCGCATCCGGTATCGCGTTCTCGCTAGCTGGACTTGCCGAAGCGGCTGGCCGTGCCTTGGCACTGCCGTCGGCCTCCGTTGCAAAGGCGCTGTACCACGAACTGTCGGACCGCGGGGTGTCGGGTGTGGCGCCTTCTGGGTTAGTTGTGTAAGCGGGTGCGGGCATAGTGTTGAGCTTTCGGGTCAGTTGCGGGCGCGCACCTGGGGCACTGGCGAGCGTACCTAGCTGGTTACGACTTCGCCGCCGTGGGCATGGCGGTCTCCTCGACGGCAGCGGGATCTTCCTGAATTGTCAGGCAACTGAGGCCACGCGCCTGCAAAGCGGAGCAAAGCAGGTTCGCAGCCGCCTTCGACGAAGGCTTTGTGCGTAGCCGGAAATAGACGCCTTTCTCCGGCCCTAAATCGCTGCGTCGAATCACCGGATCGATATCCTGAAGCAGATCCAACGCACCGGCGCGAATTTGTCGCCAACCGTCCTGCGCCCGATCGGCACTGCGGTACGAGGCGAGTTGGACGGAATAGATATTTTCGCCACCAAGGGCCGCCGTTTGTGTCATGGCCGGGTCCGCCATGGGCGGCTTAGCCGGGCTGACGTCGGCGGTGACAATGGGCTGCATCTCGGCCGTTGGTGCCGGCGCATCGCCCGCTGGCGGCTCGGTGACGGGTGTCAGAACCGGGCGTGGCATGGAATTCAGACTAAGACCTGCGGAGGTATCGTCGGCGCTGCCACTTTGGCCTTCGGCAACCGCCATCTCGTCGGGGTCAGCGCTGTCGGTCTTCTCGGACTGCGCATCCGCGCCCTGATCATCCATGGCCGGCCCGTCGGCATCGTCCACGGCGTTCGGGTCGCTATCCAGGTACACCGGTGCTCCGCCGTCGGCCATCTGAATATTGTCTATCGGGGGCGTTAGAGCCTCGGTCAGCATGACGGGCTCTCTCGGGACCGGCGTCGGCGTGGCATCTGATGGTTGTGGGTCCGGGATAACCGCGGCCGCCAGAGTCTCCTCTTGCGGCTCGGATAGGATCGGCTCGGGGTCACTGCCGAATTCGGCCGGGATGGTCCCCGTGCTCGCGGTTTGCGAGGCTCCAGGTGTCGCGGCGTCGGCTATCGCCTGGTCGTTCTTCGCGGTTTGGGCGATGCCTTCCGCAAGCCGCAGGTTGCGAATGGTCGTGGCGCTTGCGGCCGGATCGATGGCGACGGCCTGAAGCACCGCGATGCCCTCGTCGTGTTGGCCGCCGAGTACCATGGCCAGGCCAAGGTTGTTGCGTAGCGGAACGTCGTCGGGGGCTACCTTCAAGCCACTCTCGAAAGCTTGTCGGGCAGCAACCTGGTTGCCGAGCATACCGTTGGCGATACCTAGGGCGTTGTAGATTCGCGCATCTTTCGGGTTCTGCGTGAGTGCGAACTTCAATTCCTGTAACGCCAAGTCATGTCGGCTCATGGCAATATAGGTCTTGCCCAGAAGGTACCGCGCGTCGACATCGTGCGGTGTTTGCTCGAGCACGGCGAGGTAGGTGTTCGCGGCCTGCGGCAACTGTTCCATCTGCGCAAAGATTTCGGCCAACGCCATGAGCGGCCGCGGGTCGGACGGCGCCAAATTGGACGCGCGTTGGCAGATGCCGGCAGCCGTCGACAATTCACCGCTGTCGCGTAACTTGCCGCAGTAGATCAGGAGCTGCTCGACGCCGCCGTCATACCGGCTACTTTGGTCGGTCGGCGTGGCCCCATCCTGTGTAGACGCGGTGGCGCAACCCGCTGTTGCGAGTACCGCGCTGAATGCTATGGCTACCTTCTGCGGCCGCTTTCGGGTATGCGTCCGTTTCATGACTTCCTGCCTTTTGAACCTGAGTGACATAAAAGCTCGTTATTCATGAGAATTCGTTAACTTGTCGGTGTTTAGGGGCTATTTCCTAATCGGCGCGGTAGACGTGACACAGAACGTGGTCTATCTGGCTCTGGTCCTCGCTGAACGGTAGTGCAAATGCTCCATATCGAACGCTTTGGTTGCGCGACGGAAAGGCCTCGGTGTCTTGCATTGGCCGCCGGTCCTTAGCGGCGTCTCCGGCTAGGGTCAGCAGCCATTGCAGCATCATGGGCGACAACTCCATGGCCGCCTGCGATGTATCGGCAGGGGTCGTGGAATCGGCCAAAGATGCCTGGCCTGGGCCGGCAAAGACCTTCTCGGGCTCAAGGGCCTTGGAGCCGCTACGGCAGCGCATCAGGATGCTGTTGGGCCAGTCGGCAATGATGCGGTTCTGATCAAGATCCGCCTTGGATGGAAACCGGCGACTTCCGCGCAAGCGTAGCCAATAGGAGACAATGCCCTCCGGCCGGCTGGTCTCGGCTGTCGGCGCGGGCGATTCCCGTCGCACCTCTGGCGGGGGTGGTGTGGTCGGCCTCTGCGCGGGGGCCGGTCTCGGAGCCGCCGGTCTCGGAGCTACTGGTCTCGGAGCTGCTGGTTTCGTGGCTGGGATGGCCAGTTGTGGCTTGCTCTCGACATTCTGGTCGTCACCGCCGGTGCGGGCGTAACGCGCGATTCCCGGTGCGGTAAGAGGCGCCCGAGCAGCGGGAGCAGTCGGAGCAGTCGGCGGCGCCGCGGCAGCTTCGGCCGGGGGTGGTTCCGAAGGGGCAGCCGGTTGGGGCGTAACGCTCTGCATCCGGCGGCCAGGATCGCTGGCAGGGAAGGGAGCTGCCGGTGCTGCCTTCTCTGGCGCCGGGACTTCTGGCGCCGGGATATCTGGTTCGGGGGCAACGGGTGGTGGCGCGGCCACGGCCGGCGTTGGTGGCACAGGCGAGGTTTCTGGGCGCGCCGCCTTGGGGGCCGGGGGCACTGGCAATCTGTCCCGGGGCGGTGTGCGGCGGCGAATCTGGATGGACATGAGCGATCCAGCCGGTGTCTGTGCCGGCCCACGCGGGGCACTTAGCGGGCTGGCAGCCAGATCGCTCTCCAGGTTGCTGCTGGGCCCGTTATTGGGGCCGCTACTGGGATCGTGTGGATCCACCGCCCGCCTCCACGCCAACAGGTTGCGATGGTTCGCGCCGACTGCCGACCTCGGGGCCGTCGTTGCGAAGGTTTTCTGCGAATTCCGGATCGCTGGTGCCGGGCCCATCGCGCTCCAGGAACTCGTCAAGCGCCTGAATGAGTAGACTTTGCATGGACCGTCCGGTGCGCGAAGCCTCAAGGCGTAGACGCAGATGCCGGCCCGGATCGACGCGAAGCGACATGTGGACACGGCGGTCGACGGCAGCACGCGGTGCGCTGGCAAAACGATTGTTCTCGACGTTGTCGTGTCGCACCTCGGCCGGTGATAAATCCTTGAGGCGCAAAAGCGGTGCGGCTGACGACAACGGCAGTGCCGGCATCGGCATAGCCGTTCGGGAGGGCCCCACCAGGGTTGGTGAAGCCTGACCCTTGCGCGTGAGCAGGGTGCTCGTGAGGTTGGCGGGCTTCATGGCGGGCCTTTAGGCGGATTCGCTACGCGGGCCCGCGTATGCGGCTCCTGGCCGCGGCGCGGCGTGGTCAGCAGCCGATTCCGCCGTTGCTGGCCGGGCATAGCGCGCCAGGCGGTCCGCCAAATAGTCCCAGAGCTGTGTAATCTCCTCGGCAGAGCGTGGATTACACGCCAGTTCCATCACCGTGCGACCATCGATCATACTGGCGGCGAATTCCGTACGATGATGGACCGTTACCGGGGCCACGGTGCCATGCTGGGAGAGCGCGATAGCTGCCTCGGCGGTGATTCGTGCCCGCGGGGTCGCGCCATTGACGACAAAGACAAGAGGCTTGCCCAGATTCTCGACCAGATCGACGGTCGCCCCGGCGGCGCGCAAATCGTGCGGGCTCGGGCGAGTCGGAATAACGACCAGATCGCAAACGCGGATGACCTGCTCAATGGTCGCGGTAATCGCGGGCGGCGTATCGAAGATAACCAGTTCGACACCCAGATCACGCATCTTCTGGAGATCCTCGCCGAGGCGGGAAATGAATGTCTGGGCGAAGACCGGAGTTTCCGATTGGCGCGCGTTCCACCAATCCGAAAGGCTACCCTGTGGGTCCGTATCGATAATCGCCACCGGACCGGCACCGGCCCGCTCAGCCTGAACGGCAATGTGGCCGGCAATGGTGGTCTTGCCGGATCCACCTTTCTGCGAAGCAAAGGCCACTATACGCATGTGTGTCTCGCTCCCAATCTATGTAACTCGCGCGCGCCAAAGCACTGCACCGAAGCTGCGATATCCACTGCATGCCTGTCGGTGGATTTCGGTGCTGTGACAAACAGATACATCGCCCACTGCGACACCAACAAGTTAGCGGTGAACGGTTAAAACTAAATTAATTAATAGATCAAAGTAGATAGCATTGTATACTCGTCGATGATTTGTCTTTTATTTGACAAAATACAAGTAAATTCCTGTATAACTGATTCGAGAAATCATGCATGGGATCAACGATCCGTACTCAACATCCGCTTGGTGCGGACCGAGGCAAGCTGCGGTGGCGCGAAAATCAATGGTCGAGGTGCAACTAAATGGCGAAAAACTGGGAAAAAGGGAGATCTCCAAACACATTCCTGTTTCCAAATCTGGAATGGCAGACAGCGGCGGAGGTGAAGCTATTCCATTGATCGCGAAAAGTGAATATGATGGCGTGTAGTTGATGACTACTTGGGGGGATAAAGACTAAAGCGAAATCGTGCACCTATCACATCGCACGTGTGGGCGCCTTACAAACGCGTGCCGATACAGGTGCCGAACTCGTGGTCGTTTGCAATCGCTTCTAGGACGGCAGTTGCCATCGTCATCCTGAGGTAGATGTTGAGAGACGCAAGGCCGTGACAGACGCTCTCATGGAAAGAAAAGAACGAGTTGGGAAAGTCGGACGCCTAGTGCCAGTCGGGGAATACCTAACGGATTCTTCGGGCGCTTGCATTTACGTGAACGAGAAATGGAGCGAATTCACCGGCCTATGGGGCGATAGCACAATGGGAGACGGGTGGAGAGATGCTCTCCACCCCGATGACCGTGATGTTGTTGTGTCGATGTGGCAGGAGGCCGTGAAAAACCGAACGAACTTCGAGGCCGAATATCGGTTCTTGAGGCCGGATGGTGAAGTCGTATGGATACAGGGTTTAGCCACCGCGAATTTCGCTGAAAATGATCAGTTCCTAGGGCATGTGGGAACGAATATCGATGTAACGGCGCGGAAACAGACCGAGAATTTGTTTCGGACTCTTCTGGAAGCTGCGCCGGACGCTACGATCGTGGTGGACGGCGATGGTTCGATCATCTTGGTCAATGCGCAAGCGTTATCCCTGTTCGGGTATTCACGGAAGGAGCTTCTCTCCAAGAAAATCGAGGATCTGATCCCAGCGCACGCGCGGGCTGGGCACCTGGCGTTTCGCGTGGCGTATACGAATAAACCGCGAACTCGGCTCATGGGTGGCAACATGGAACTCCATGGCCTGCGTGGCGACGGGACCGAATTCGCGGCGGAGGTGAGCCTCAGCCCGATCGAAACCGGTGAGGGCACGTTCATTTCTGCCGCGATACGCGACGTTACGGAGCGCAAGGCCGCGGAGCGTAGGTTGCAAGAACTGCAGAGTGAGCTGAACCAAGCCTCCCGTTGGAGCATGATGGGTATGTTGGGTGCGACGCTTGCGCACGAGCTCAATCAACCCATGACCGCGGTGATGAATTATGTGCGGGCAAGCCAGCGGATTCTGGAAGCCCATGGCGACCGAGTTCCCAAGGAGTCTTTGGACTTAATGACGAAGGCCATCGAGCAGGCGGATGTCGCCGGGAAAATCGTCCAGAACCTGCGGCAGTTTGTTGAGCGCGGAGAGACGGAATACGCCATCGTCGACCTAAATTTGGTTGTGGGAGAAATCAGTGCGGCCAGCCTCCCGGAGATGGGGCAGCGGGGCGTGAATTTCCGGTTTCGTCCCGGCGCGGACCTGCCTTCGGTCCTGATCGATTGCTTGCAGGTTCAACAGGTCGTCGAAAACCTGTTCAGAAACGCTATGGAGGCTATGGAGGCACGGGACGATCGCGAATTGACTATCGAAACGTCGCTCGTCAAGGACGGTTTCGTCGAGGTGGCGGTTTCCGATTCCGGCTCCGGTATTTCGCCGGAGATTGCAGACACGCTCTTCAAGCCGTTCGCGACAACCAAGACCGGCGGCCTGGGCGTCGGCCTGGCGATCAGCCGCTCGATTGTCCTCGCGCACGGCGGGCAGTTGTGGACCGAGCCGAAACCGGGCGGCGGCAGTGTGTTCCGATTCACGGTTCCGGTCGCCGCCACAAACGGCAACGAACATGCAGAATGAACGTACGATTGCTATCGTGGACGACAACGAGGCGGCCCGCGATTCCCTCGCGGCCTTGCTTCGCTCGGCCGGTCACACGGTCAAGACCTTCAAGTCCGGCCAGGATTTTCTTGCCGCCGATCTGGCAATCTTCGGATGCGCGGTTGTAGACATACTCATGCCGGGACTAAACGGTCTGGAGGTCCTCCGGCACGTTGCGTCCTCGGAATTTGCGCTGCCCATCGTCATCGTCACTGGTCATGGCGATATTCCCTTGGCGGTAAAAGCCTTGAGGGCTGGTGCTGTCGATTTCATTGAAAAGCCGTACACGGACAAGACAATTCTCGCCAGTGTCCAACTCGCCATGGATGTCGAGGGTGGGAAAGTGCAAGGCGAGACATCGGCGCGACATATCAGGGAGCGCGCATCTCAACTCACGGAAAGAGAACGCCAGGTTTTCGACCATCTTGTCTCGGGTCTGTCGAACAAAGGCATTGCAGCCAAACTTGGCATCAGCCCCCGAACAGTCGAGATTCACCGCGCCCGGGTCATGCAGAAGATTCGGGCCCGCAACTTGGCCGAGCTAGTGCGAATGGCCATGGCCAGCAAGCTCGATTTGCGAACCGATTTGGCGCCTCTCTAGCACGCTGCACCTCACCCGAAATACGTATCTCTACTTATGCATACGTACTGTTCCGCATATACGCGGCACGTGGCTCTCGGTACATACGATCATATTCAGCTGCTTCAAATTCGAGCAAAACAGCCAAAGATCGTAGGCCTCTCATGCCAACCCCAGCGCCCTGTGTTCAACATCGGGACACCCGGTCAGGTAACTATCGGCGCTTGAGGTTGCGAATTCTCAACTCGGGCCCCGAATCGCTTACCGACGAAGAGTTGCTTGAGTACCTGTTGTTGACGATCGATCCCGCTCAGGAACTTACTCTGCTGTCGGAACGGCTTGTTCAACGATTCGGTAGCTTGGCTGATGTGCTGGATTCGACCGCCGTACAGCTTTTCCGAACGGGCGACCTTGGCAAATCGACGGTCGCGATTCTCAAGATCGTGCCCGAGGTGGCTCGGCGCATGGCGCTCGAGCAGATTACCGACTGCCCTGTCCTAAGTTCGTGTGACAAAGTTCTGGCGTATTGCCGGATCGCTCAGGGCCGTAAGAAGACAGAGCAATTCCGTCTGCTATTTCTTGATACCAAGAACCACTTGATTGCCGACGAAAAGCAGCAACAGGGAACCGTGAACCACACTCCGGTATATCCGCGTGAGGTGGTCAAGCGAGCCCTGGAACTGGACGCCTCGGCCCTCATTATGGTGCACAATCATCCTTCCGGCGATCCGACCCCATCGAAAGCCGATGTCGCCATTACGGAGGCGGTCCAATTGGCCGCGGCCACCGTCGATATCGCCGTCCACGATCACATCGTGATCAGCCGCTCCGGGCACAACAGCTTCAAGAATATGGGACTGCTGTAGAAGCTGCGTTGGTAAGCGTTACGATCAAGGGGCTCAGACCGGCGACCTCCGCATTTAGGCGGTTGCCGGTGACGACCGGTCCGACTCCGGCTGGGGTGCCGGTGAAAATCAGGTCTCCCGGTTGCAACGTGAAAAGCCGGGATAGATACCCGATGACCTCGGGCACCGACCAAATCATCTGCGCCAAATCGCCTTCCTGCCGGCGAGCACCGTCCACGTCGAGGGTGATGGCGCCGCGTTTTGGATGGCCAACCTCGGCCGCGGCATGCAGGGCACCGCAGGGAGCGCCGTGATCAAGGCCTTTGGCGGCCTCCCACGGCCAGGACCGCTGCTTGGCGATGGCCTGAACATCACGCCGGGTCAAATCGATGCCAACGGCATAGCCGAAAATATGGGACTCGGCGGTTGCCGGGGCGATGTTGCTTCCGCCGCCGCTCAAGGCGACCACCAACTCGACCTCGTGATGCAGGTCATTCGTAGCGAGCGGGAAGGGGACCTCGCCCCCCTCGGCGACGATGGCTCCGGCGGGTTTCATGAAAAAGAAGGGCGGCTCGCGGGCAGGGTCGGCGCCCATCTCTCGGGTGTGTGCCGCGTAGTTGCGGCCGACGCAAAAGATGCGCCGCACGGGAAAGCGGCGGCTATCGCCAACGACCGGTAGCGACGGAAGTGCCCAGGGGGCGATGACGTAACCGCTCAATGCCTCTATCCCTTCGTCAAGCGTTGCGGCGATGTTTCAGCGACCGGCAGCGCGCGCACCAGGCCCCGGAGAGAGTTGCCCAGGAACGCACAGTCGGCTGTTGCGAGGTCGCTGGGAAACAGAACGCACTCTTCAATGGCGACCTCAGGATCGTTGAGTAAGGCCTGGCGCAGGGTACCGTTCAACAAGCCGCACGCGACGGGCGGCGTTAACAAGCACCCGGCCCGTTCAACAAAGATGTTTGTCCGGCTCCCCTCCGTCAATTCTCCGCGCTCGTTACAGAAGATGACCTCATCACAGCCCGTGGCCGCGGACAGCCGCGTTAGCTCCCCTTCAAAGACCTCCCGCCGCGTGGTCTTGTGATAGACGAAGTCGTCGCCGGACTCGATCCGCTGCTCGGAGAGAATGAAGCGGAATATGGCGTCCGGCGAAGGTGGGTTTGTGGTCACCGCTGTCGTGCGCAGATGTCCCGCCGGGTTTAGCCATAGGCGCACACGAAAAACACCGTCGCCCAAGCCCTCCGAGCAGGTGGCCAGCATCTGTCGCGCGGCGTCCAAATCGCACTGAAAACCAAGGTGCGCGGCGGACGCGGCTAGGCGCGCCAGATGCAAATCGAGAAGATAAAATCCCTCGCCGGTGCTCCAGCGCAGCGTTTCGAATAGCTCGAATGGGACGAATGGCGCCGTTGCTGGTTTCGGACGGCGCGAAGGGTCGTCGAGAGTGCGCGCCGGATCAGACGTGGAAACTCTCGCCGCAGCCACAGCGGCCCTTCTCATTCGGGTTCGTGAAGACGAACCCGGTTTGGAACTTGTCCTCGACGTAGTCCATCTCGGAGCCGATCAGGAACATGACCGCCGTCGGGTCGATGAAAATCTTGATCCCCTTGCTTTCCACCACATCCTCGAACTTACGCTGTTCCTCCGCATACTCGACAACGTAGCTCATGCCGGAGCAGCCGCGCGAGTTCACGCCGACGCGCAATCCGAGAACAGGCTTTTCGCTGCGCGACATGAGCTGCCGCACCCGTTCGGCGGCCGCATCCGTGATCGTGATCATTTGGCCTAGCATGGCGGTATTGCCTATATCCTTTCCACGTTGGCGCCCGACCCGAAGGCAGGGCACCTCCCTATTATAGTCTCAGAACATCCCTAAAGCGAGCCTAGCGTCCTCCGACATTCGCTCCGGGGTCCACGGCGGATCCCAGACCAGGCGGACCGAAACCTCGCCTATTCCGGGAACCGCGGCCACCGCCTCGGCGACCTGGCCCGGCATCTCTCCGGCCACCGGGCAGCCCGGCGCGGTAAGCGACATCTCGATGTCCACCGAGCCGTCCTGGGCAATAGTGATATTGTAGATCAGGCCCAATTCATAAAGGTTTACCGGGATTTCCGGGTCGTAGACCGTCTCCAGGGCGGCGATTACGGCCGATTCCGCCGCGACCGGCGTCGCCACCGGGTCAATGGGTGTGCCCGCCGTTGCGGAGAATTCTGGCGGAGGGGCGGACCCAAATCCGCTGAAACCGTCGTCGTATGCCATGCGCTTTGCCGTCCTACTCGGTGGTCGCGTCGTCGGTGCCGGCCATGGCGGCGCTCAAGGTATGCCAGGCCAAGGTGGCGCATTTGACCCGCATGGGAAATTCACGCACCCCGGCCAGGACCTGCAAACGCTCCAATTCCTCGTTGTCCGGGTCGCCGCCCTGGGCGCCCTCCTTTGTGCACATGTCATGGAACTGCCCGAACAAAACCTTGGCCTCGGCCTCGGTCTTGCCCTTCAGCACCTCGGTCATGAGCGAGGCGGAGGCGACCGAGATGGCGCAGCCCTTGCCTTCGAATGCCACGTCGCGAATGACCCCGGCGTCATCCACGGTCGCGTACACCACGACGGAATCGCCGCACATGGGGTTGTGCCCATGCGCGTGCCGGTTCGCCTCCGGCGGGTTCCGGTGGTTCCGTGGGTTCCGGCCGTGATCGAGGATCACTTCCTGATAAAGCTCGCGCAGATCGTCCAACATGCCGCTCAACCAAATATCTCGTGGACAGACTCTAAAGCCCGGGCCAGGACGTCGACCTCGTCCCGAGTATTGTAGATGCCGAAAGATGCCCGCGCCGTCGCCGCAACGCCCAGGCGTTGCATCAAGGGTTGGGCGCAGTGATGTCCGGTGCGCAAGGCCACGCCGGATCGATCGACGATGGTGCCGATATCGTGCGGATGGGCGCTGTCCATCGTAAAGCTGACGATGCTCGCCTTCTCGCGCGCCGTGCCGATGAGGTTCAGGCCCGGCACTTGAGCCAGCCGCGTTTCGGCATAGGTTCGCAGGCCGTTTTCGTGCGCCGCGATGGCATCCTGTCCCAGGGCCTGCACATAGTCGATGGCCGCGCTCAGACCGATGACCTCGACGATGGGCGGCGTACCCGCCTCGAAGCGGTGCGGCGGGTCCTTGAAGGTGGTTTTCTCGAAGGTGACGGAGGCGATCATTTCGCCACCGCCTTGATAGGGTGGCAGGTCCTTCAGCAACTCGCTCTTGCCGTAAAACACGCCGATGCCGGTTGGCCCATACAGCTTGTGTCCGGTGAAGACATAGAAATCGGCGTCTAGGGCTTGCACGTCCACCTTGATGTGCGGCACCGCCTGGCACCCATCGACCAGCACGGGGATGTTGCGGGCGTGCGCCCGTTCGATCACCTGCTTGAGCGGGACCACCGTCCCCAGGGCATTGGAGACATGGGTGACCGCCACCAGCTTGGTACGGGGTCCAAGCAACGCCTCATACTCGTCGAGCAGGAAATTGCCGTCGTCGTCGATGGGCACGATACGTAAGACGATACCCAGCCGGTCGCGCACCAGCTGCCAGGGAACGATATTGGCATGGTGCTCCATGGTGGAGATGACCACCTCGTCGCCGTGCCCCAGATTGACACTGGCAAAGCAAGTGGCAAGCAGGTTGAAAGCCTCGGTGGCGTTGCGGGTGAAAACGATTTCGTCGGCGCTGCCGGCGTTGAGGAAGCGGGCCACCGTCTCGCGCCCGGATTCGAAGGCGTCGGTGGTGAGTTGGCTCATCCGGTGCACGCCACGATGCACGTTGGCATAGCAGGTTTCGTAGGCGTGGCTCATGGCCTCGATCACCTGCCGGGGCTTTTGCGCGCTGGCCGCGGTATCCAGATAGACCAGGGGGTGTCCAAAGACCTCCTGCGTCAGGATGGGAAAATCGGCACGCACCCGCGCGACATCGAAAGCGGCGGCGGAGTTGTCGCCGGGTGCGGCGGCAACGCGCTTTGCGGTGGCCTTGCTCATGGTACGTCTCGCAGTGCCGCATGCGACAGCCAAGCGCCCACGCTGGCCATCAGGCCGGGCACAGGCCCTCGGCGGCGATCTTGTGAATCGTGTCGGTCAGGAACGCCTCGATCAGCAGGTGCCGTGCTGTGGCCTCCGGAATACCGCGCGAGCGCAGGTAGAACAGCGCCGCATGATCCAGATCACCGGCCGTGGCGCCGTGACTGCACTTCACGTCATCGGCGTAGATCTCCAACTCCGGCTTGGCATCGATCTCGGCCCGGTCGGAAAGCAACAGGGCTCTGCTGAGCTGATGCCCGTCTGATTTTTGCGCCTTCGGATGGACGACGATGCGTCCTTGGAAGACGGCGCGGGCGGTATCGTCGATGACTCCCTTGAAGACCTCGCGGCTGGAAGTGTTTGGCGCTTCGTGCTCGATGGCCGTGGTGATGTCGCAGTGCTGCGCGCCGCGCAGCATGTAGGCCCCGTTCAGGTGGCACTCGGCGCCCGCGCCAACCATGCGCACGCTGATCTCCTGGCGCGACAGGCGGGCGCCGGTCGATAGCGTGAAGCTGTCGTAGACGGCGTCCTTTTCCAGGCGCACGTGGCTGGTGGCGATATGAAAAGCGTCAATGTCATCGGCCTGCACCTTGTAGTGATGTAGTGCCGCCCCGGCCTCGACCAAGACTTCGCTAACGCTATTGGCCAGATAGCCGCCGGTACCCAGACCCGCGTGGTGTTCGATGACGGTGGCGCGGCTGCCCGGCTCGAGAACGATCAAATTGCGCGGGTGAAAAGCGCGTGGCGTATCCGGCGTGGCGCCGATGTAAATCACCTCGATAGGCATGGGCACCATAACACCGGCGCCGATGTGCAGGACCAAGCCGTCGCGCATCAGGGCCGTGTTGAGGGCCAACATCGGCTGTCCTTCGCCGACGCCGAAGCGCCCTAAATGTGCCTCCAACGTCTCCGGATCGTGGGTCAATAGGTCGGCCAGACTGTTGACCTCCACGCCATCGGGGAAATCGCCGAGCAGCGATAAATCCGCCCGGAAGGTGCCGTTGACGAAGACCAGACGGTGGCCACCCTGGCCATGGGGCAGCAGGGTAGGCAGCTTGTCGATACTAATCGTCTCGTTGACCACCGGCTCGAACGCCAGCTTCTCAAGGGGCCGCAAGCTCGTGTATTTCCACGCTTCGGCGCGCGGTGTCGGCAGGCCGTCGGCGGCGAAATCGGCAATCGCCGTTTCACGCAAAGCGCTGAGCCAGGGCAGGGCGCTGCCGGGCAAGTCGTCACGGCTAGCGCCGTACTGATCGACGAAGGATAGGGCTGGGGCAGGCGCGTCCATAATTCTAAGCCGCGCCGGCAAAGGCGGCATAGCCGCTTTGCTCCAGTTCCTGAGCCAGCTCCTTGCCGCCCGAGCGGACGATGCGCCCAGCGGCCAATACGTGCACTTTGTCCGGCACGATGTAGTCGAGCAAGCGTTGGTAATGGGTGATGACCAAGGCCGAGCGTTCCGGTCCGCGCAAGGCGTTCACGCCATCGGCCACGGTCTTCAAGGCATCGATGTCGAGGCCGCTGTCGGTTTCGTCGAGCACGGCCAGGGCCGGATCGAGGACCGCCATCTGCAGCACCTCGTTGCGCTTCTTTTCACCACCGGAGAAGCCGACGTTCACGGCGCGCTTCAGCAATTCCTCGGTAACGCCAAGCTCTTTCATTTTTTGACGCACCAGGCGCAGGGATTGCATGGCATCCAGCGGCGGCTCGCCGCGGTATTGGCGCACGGCGTTGAGTGCCTCTTTCAGGAAGGTTGTATTCGGCACGCCGGGAATCTCGACCGGGTACTGAAAGGCCAGGAACAGACCCTCGCCGGCGCGCTCCTCCGGCGTCATTGCCAGAATGTCGCGACCCTTGAACAGGATTTCGCCGTCCGTAACCTGATAGCCCTCGCGGCCGGTCATGACGTAAGCGAGCGTGCTCTTGCCCGATCCGTTAGGCCCCATGATGGCGTGCACTTCACCGGCGGCAATCGACAGATCGAGACCTCGAAGGATCTCCTTGCCATCGATGGTGGCGTGTAGGCTCTTGATTTCAAGCATAAATTCAGTACTCACCCGACACTGCCTTCCAGACTGATACCGACGAGCTTTTGTGCCTCGACGGCGAATTCCATTGGGAGTTGCTGCAACACCTCGCGGCAGAAGCCGTTGACCACCAGGGCCACCGCGTCCTCTTCGCTGATGCCGCGCTGGCGGCAATAGAAAAGTTGGTCCTCGCTGATCTTCGAGGTGGTCGCCTCGTGCTCGACGGTGGCCGAGCGATTCTTGCTCTCGATGTAAGGTACCGTATGGGCGCCGCAGGCGTCGCCGATGAGCAAGGAATCGCATTGCGTGTGATTGCGCGCACCCGCCGCCTTGGCCGAGATGCGCACCAGGCCGCGATATGTCTGCTGCGCGCGGCCCGCCGAGATACCCTTGGAGACGATGCGCGAGCGGGTGTTGCGGCCCAGGTGGATCATCTTGGTGCCGGTATCCGCTTGCTGGCAGTTGTTGGTGATGGCGATGGAATAGAACTCGCCCACCGAGTTGTCGCCCTGCAGGATGCAGCTCGGGTACTTCCAAGTGATGGCCGAGCCGGTCTCCACCTGGGTCCACGAAATCTTGGAGTTCACCCCACGGCAGGCGCCGCGCTTGGTGACGAAGTTGTAGATGCCGCCGCGCCCCTCGGCATCGCCGGGATACCAGTTCTGCACGGTGGAGTACTTGATCTCGGCGTCGTCCAGCGCGATCAACTCGACCACCGCCGCGTGTAACTGGTTCTCGTCGCGCATGGGCGCCGTGCAGCCTTCCAGGTAGCTCACATACGAA